>JAAAOQ010000238.1 GCA_009908845.1 Gammaproteobacteria bacterium | reverse complement strand
GCTGCGTGTTTGGGTGCTGCAGTGCGGCGAGACCGTACACGTCCGCGGTGCACTGCTTCGCATGGGGCGGGCGGGTCAGGTAGTAGACAATACTTCCCAAGGCGGCTTGCTTGCACCCGTTGACTTGAGTACTGGACGCCTCGGACGTGTTAAAGCAGGAACCTTATTTCCCGAGCTACTTCGCCATCACCCCGATACGGGTGTAATGGTCGAAGGGGTTAGCATACCTTTTTGGCAGGAGTGTATTTCGCTTGCGAAGGCAACGATCCGGGCGATTCCAAAGCTGCGCTTCTCAGGATTAGATATCGCGATTACTGAGTCTGGGCCGTTAATAGTTGAAACAAACCCACGTCCCCATGGGATCAGTGCACGTAATTTTAATGCGCCGATGGCAGATCTCTTGGACTGCGAATGGAGATCGACCTCGGATTAAATAGTCGCGCTCTCGCGCATGGAAAGATCAAAAAGATGGTGTTCCAGCCACCTATTGCAGCGGCCGGCTCTCATGCAACCAGAAGCGTAACCTTCAATCTTTGTCGCTACGTTCTATCCGCTCTCGGTGCATTTGCAGATTCTCGTTCAATTGACCCAAGACTTCTGTTGCGACAGCAATAATCGCATTCGGCCCAAAACCAGCCAGCGACAGCTCGCGATAGAACGATTTAGCCACGATCTTCGCGATTCGTGCGGGGTCGGGGGTGATCGGCCCTTCGCTGCCCGATTCACGGGCATCAAGCACCTGAGCCATCTGCAATAGACGCGATTCAGAAAGCTTCTCGAGCTGGAATACGTGGATCGATTTGCCGACAAACAACGAGAACAGCTTGAGCAACTCCAGGTCGGCCGCCGAAAAGCGCTCATCCGGCGTCTTCCTGCTGACGTTGATCACCCCGATCACACGTTCTGCCGTGATAATGGGGGCCGACATGAAGGCGACGCCGCCCAGCGAGCTCTGCCGCGCAAGGCTAGCTACCGGCGAAGCTTGCACATCGTTAACGAGAAGGGCCTCACCCGTCGAGACCACATGGCAGGCGATGCTCGAATCCGGCTTTGCCGGTACCTGGTAGGCTGCGTCGGGGAGATCGCCGAAGTGCGAGCAGACCTTCAGATTCTGCTTGCCGTTGTCTTCGACGCCGGACAACAGCATCACCGAGCAGCGCGCCGCACCGAGCGACCGAGCAGCCAAGGCCGCCAGGTCGCGCAGTCCGTCCTCCAGCGTCGGTTTCTGCTCGATGAGCCTCGTGATACCACTGAGTTCTTCGACGACAATTCGGTCCACGGCCAGCCTCCAAGCAGCAAAGAAACAGCACTACAGCTAACGGATAGGGTTCTCGGCAGTGCGCCCGACTGCAGCGATCAGAGCCAGAACCGGCCTATTTCGGGCTCTTTACCACTGCGAAGAGCATGATAAACCGGTCTAGGATAGCCGACACTTTAGGTCCGTTCAGCCCAAAGTTCGGTTGCTAGCGCCGACTGTAATCTTGACGTCATATCGAGATCGGGGGTTAGAAGGTCCAGCACGACATCGTACCATCTCCAAGAGCCAGGCCAGTGAACGCCCAACGATCAATCCATGGGATCAATAGCCAAGGCGGAAAACGACACACCAGAGCGCATCAGACGATCCCTCCAGTCGTCTCTGTCACGCTCGAAGAGGACTGAAACCATGCCTCAGGACCAGTTTCATCAACTCCATATCGATGTTGCTCGCAACGCGACCGATGATTTTAACCCTTTCCATGATCCTCACCGCTGGCAAAACATCCGTGATAATCCGTATGGTGGACCGATCGTTCTCGGGTTCCAGCTCGAAAGCCTCGCCGACTATCGGATCGAGCAGCAGCACGCAAGCGAGTCCGGTCTTGATATCGCTCCCCTGCCCTTCAGCAACTACGAGTTCCATTTTGCCTCGGCGTTGTGTCCTGAAGAGCCGTTTACCGTTCAGGTGGGCCGCACCCAACGGAAGAGCGACAAGGCAGCAGGCCGGACAAACCGCGTCGTAATGCGTCGAGCCGATGGCAGACCGATCATCCTTGGTAACCGTCGAGATGGGCTCGAGCCCCGCTTTCTTCCAGACTGGAATCCCGTCGACCCCAGTCAGCTCCAAAGCGCTTCAGATCGCTCCTTCCTCTGCGACGGGGGGTTGTTCCTCAAGCGCAAGTATCTGAATACGAGCAACGGCAAGAATTTTCTGCTCGGCTCGCTTGTCGACCAGTACCACTATTTTGACGAGCTCGACGAGCGGGTGTCGTTTCCTCCGGTGTTCGTTGCATCGCTCATCTCCTGCGCGCTGCTCGAGCGCGGACGGGCCGAGGGCTGTGACTTCGAAGACGACCCTCACGTCTATGCATCTCACCGCATCAGCATCGACCGGCGCTTGCAGGAGACGCTGCGCAGCAATAATCGTGTCGACATCGTGGTCGCTGCGCCGATCTCGCGTGATGGCCAACCGGTGAATACGGCGCAGCCTGGCGAGGATGCCGCTCTCCTCACTCATCGGTGCATCATGTTTACCGCGGGAGGCGAGGCGCTTCTGCGCTGCGAGGTTCAAACAGCGAGACTACGGGACCTGATGCGCGACGAGGAAAAGAAAGGGACGAGCGCGGAGTAAACCTGCCAAATCCGTGTCCCGCCCGAGACCTCGACCCGACCGTCACTGCGCCAGACCAAGCTGCGGAAGCAATGCTCTGATTGGCACGTTACTAAATCCAGCTGAATGCCTGTTATTGTCCCGACTGCTGTCATCCGGACACCAAGAAGCCGCCAGATACTGGAAATAGGCGGCTCCTCCGTCTGGATTAGTCCCGGCGGAACAATACCGTGGCTTCCCTGGGAGTTATGGTCCGGGGCGGCAACCTGCCATTAGCATTAGCCTTGAGCCGGCATCAGTCGCTTGGCAAGGGGATGATCAAGGCCCGTCCTACAGACCGACAGAGCTCAGCCGAAGGCCCATGCAAATCGATTTCACCAGTCTACTGCAGGAGCAGCTCAGCGCTCCGTTCCGCTTGGCCTTCGAAGCACGCGCGCCTTGGGAGCATGGGGCCGGGATTGCCACTCGACCGTTGCTATCGCTCGCGCCCCGGGGCGATGGGCACCCGGTCGTGGTGCTGCCGCTGCTACTGGGAAGCGATCTGACTATGCAGCCGTTGCGTCAGATCCTCCGCAAGCAGGGGTATGCTGCGACTGGCTGGGGGTTGGGGGTCAATCTCGGGCCGCGCTCGGGGGCCTTCGATGCCTGCCTGCAGCGGCTACGTGACCTGAACCTCGAGCACGGACGCAAGGTCAGTCTCGTCGGATGGAGCCTCGGCGGTCTCTATGCACGTGCCATGGCATTGAAGGCGCCGGAGCTGGTACGGCAGGTGATCAGCCTCGGAACACCGCTGCGCGGTCCGGTCGCGCCGGCAGAGCTGTGGCGCATCGTTCAGCGCACGAGCGGACAACCGATGGGTTTGCCGGAGGAGATCGGCCCTCTTGATCAGAGCTTGCCAGTGCCTGCCAGCGCCATCTTCAGCCGCAGCGATGGGATCGTGCCGTGGCGGCACAGCCTCGAGCCAATAGGCCCACAGGCCGAGAACATCGAGATCATCTCCAGCCATTTCGGCCTTGGCGCACACCCGCTAGCACTCTATGCCATTGCGGACCGACTCGCGCAGCCGGAGGATCGTTGGCGTCCGTTCGATCGTACTGGCTTTTCAGAATGGTTTTACCCCAGGCAAGGCAGGTTCTAGCAAGCTCTACTAGCAACCTCTATAGCCATTCCGCCTGATCGCCGGACAGAAAGCGCCGGAACAGTCCGCACCGATAGGCTCAGCTTGTCCGGAAACCAGGGCGGGTGACTATAACAGTACACTTCTGGCTCAACTCCATCCGCAGCTTGAGCCGACTAGGCGGTCGTTCCGATAGGGCATCATTACCGTGAATCACGTGCAACTCATCGTCCGGGGGTAGCCCCGTGCCATGAACGCTAGGGACACCACTTCACGCGCAGACGAGCCCGCCCGCGGCCATCAGCCGGTCTTAGAGGCCCTATCGAAACAGCCGCTTGACTCGCGCAACCTCCTGATCTATCTGGCTACAGGGGCATTCTGTTAGGATTTCTTAGGGGCCTGCCTGAGGGGGGCTGTCTGGCCTCTCTCGTCGAAGCCTCAAAACGGGTCATCCTCGGCCACTGTTGATCACGCAAAGCAACATCTGGCCAGGTCGGCGACCTTGGAATGCTCCAGATTTCGAGTACAGGCCCGTCGCAACGCTAAATCGGACAGACTCCTAGCGATCGTCAAGCTCCAAGCGATCAGCGCCCGAAACGCCCGAGCAGATCCGTCGCGCCGTTCATCAGCTTCAGCAGCGGACCGAGACGTCCCTCGAGTTCGACGCTGTCGAGGAAATTCTTCACATAGAGGCCGAGCTCGGTGCTGCCGCCAAGTCGCAGCCGACGATTGAAGAACAGGGTATCAGGGTCCTCACGCCGGGTAGCAAGCAGCAGGAAATCGTAGACCGTCCCATCGATGCTGAGATCACTCGCGGCACCATGGGGTGCGGCCTTGATCTGCGTTCCGGCCAGTGTCAACCGGAATTCGAGCCGCGCATCGTCCACACCGATTCGCATCACATGGCCGTCGAGGAAGTCGAGCTCCCCCTCACGCAGTTCCGGCGCAAAGACCCGATTCAGGATCTGGATCAAGGCCGCAGTGCGCACACCACTCGGCACCAAGCCAACTGGTAGGGTCAGGACCTTCGGAATCGTTGGCGACTGGGCGAGGTGATCGCGGTGCGTGCTCATCGGCTCAGCCTCCGATGGACACCGCAGCCCAGGAGCGGAACAGACAGGACACTCGCAATCACGCCACCTGCCTCAACGGTGCTGCGGACAGCGATGCGATCTCCTCGCGGTAGTCGCTGCGCAACCGGCTCCATTCCATTACAAACCAAGGGGTCACGCGATGCGGTTCCTCGGCGACCATGCGATCCGTTTCGGTGCAGGGAATCCAACGCCAATCCGCGATCTCGCTTGGATTGACATTGATCGTGACCGGCGTCTGCACCTTACCGACATAGACCGAGCACAGCTCATGCTCGGCGCCCAGAGCGCCGAAGTCCGCCTGATATTGGAATTTGTAGAGGTACCGAAGCTCGGCGTCGATCGCCAGCTCTTCACGCAGCCTCCGATGGGTGGCCTGTTCGAGGTCCTCGCCGCGGCGCGGATGGCTGCAGCAGCTATTGGACCAAAACAGCGGCCACAATGGCTTGTCCCCGCTGCGCTGTTGCAGCAGCACCTTGTCGTCATCGGAGAACAGGAAGATCGAGAATGCGCGATGCAGAAGCCCTTCGCCGAGGTGCGCGTTGACCTTGGTCTCATGCCCGATGACGCGATCGTCACTATCGACCAAGATCAACGGCTCATCATCGAACGATACGGTTTCGTGCTTCATCTGCAATCGCTCTCTAAGACGCTCGTACCGGCGCTTGGGCCACCCTGAACGGTCGGCGGTTCCCGCATTCTCACACCGGGCACAACCATTCTTAGATCATGCTGGCACAACGTCCGAGCAGTGACAAGCCAGGTTGACGGGCATGGCGTCAGGTATTATTGACGCCGCGCAGCCCCTAAGGCTGATCGACAGGGAACGGAGTCGAACCGGTCGCCATCCCCTTGGGCGGCGGGAGTGCGGCCGCTAGGCTGTTGGGCAGCTCACCGCGCCCGGCCTGATACAGGGCACCGGATTCAAGCATCAACAACGCCATCACCGTCAGCACCAGCGGCACGACCCCGATCCTGGCCCAGATCGCGGTGCCCATATCCTGTGACGCCATCTTTTCGCGTTCCATCTCCTGCAGCGCGGGCGGCAGCGCGGCGATACGTTGCTCAAGCGCCTGTTGGTCGCCGCCACTGAGGAAGCCGATGCTGACGACCGCTGCGCTCAGGACATAGCTGAGCAACAGGATGCGATAGCGACCGGCCGCTAGCCGCCAGTGCGCGGCGATGAACCAAGCTGCCGCGCCGCGCATGCTCGCTGCCCGCACCCAAGTGAAGGTGACAACCGCGATCGAGAGCAATAGCGGCACCGCGACCGCGACCCATCGATATCTGGCCATGACCGAGTCCGGCTCCGCCATCGACCCGGCCAGCAGCGCAACCCCAGCCAGCAGATTGAACAGAAGCAGATTGACCATCGCCAGTTCATGAGGAGACTTGGCGCGGCGACGTTCCTGTTCGGAAACGGCGTAGAACATAGAAGCACCCTTGGAAGCCCTAACAGAATGGCCAATACGGCGAGTTACCCTAAAACAACGGCTTCGAGCGTCTCATCCTCCAGAGTGGCGCACCGTCATGAGCGTCGGATCGGAAGCATGCGCGAGTCAAGCGACTGTCTTGATAAGGTTTCCCAATCAAACGCATGCCCGACAATAGCGCCGGCCGAGGTATCGGATTCGGCTCGCCGAGCCGGGCCTGAGCGATGATCACGTCAGGATATAACCATTCCGCCTGATCGCCGGACAGAACGCGCAGGAACGGTCAGCGCCGATGGCGCTCACCCTGCCCGAAAGTCAGGCCGGAGGGCTATATACTTCTCGCGGACATCATACAGAGACCCAGTGAGGCGTGAGGACCCGATGGCAGAAGGTATCCTGATCGGTCGAGGCACGGGCAAGGCAGTCGAGCTCCTGCCGCGGATGGCAAACCGGCACGGGCTCGTCGCCGGTGCAACGGGAACTGGCAAGACCGTGACATTGCAACGGCTGGCCGAGCAGTTCAGCCGCCGCGGCGTCCCGGTGTTCCTCGCCGACGTCAAAGGCGACCTCGCCGGCATCAGTCAGACGGGCGGCGACAACGCCAAGGTCGCCGAGCGCGTCGCCGAGCTGCAGCTCGATGAGACGGCCTTCGCCTATCAGGCCTGCCCGGTCACGCTCTGGGACCTCTACGGCGAGCAGGGCCACCCGGTCCGCACGACGATCAGCGAGATGGGACCGCTCCTGCTCGCACGGCTGCTGAACCTGAACGATGTCCAAGAAGGCGTGCTCAACATCTGCTTTCGGGTCGCCGACGACAACGGCCTCTTGTTGCTGGACCTGAAGGACCTGCGGGCGATGCTCAACCACGTCGCCGAGAATGCCCGCGCGCTGCGCACGACCTTCGGCAACGTCTCGGCCGCCTCGGTCGGCGCCATCCAACGGCGGCTGCTCAAGCTCGAGGATCAAGGCGGCGACCGGCTGTTCGGCGAGCCCGCGCTCGATCTCGCCGACCTGCTTCAGACCGATCTCAACGGGCATGGCCTGATCAACGTACTGGCGGCCGACAAGCTGATCCGCAATCGCACCCTCTATGCGACCTTTCTACTCTGGCTGCTCTCGGAGCTGTTCGAGCAGCTCCCCGAGGTCGGCGATCCGGAGAAGCCGAAGCTGGTGTTCTTCTTCGACGAGGCGCATCTGCTCTTCGACGACGCGCCCAAGGTGCTCGTCGACAAGGTCGAGCAGGTGGTCAGACTGATCCGCTCCAAGGGCGTGGGCGTCTACTTCGTCACCCAAAGCCCGATGGATGTCCCGGACGACGTGCTCGGACAGCTCGGCAATCGGGTGCAGCACGCGCTTCGCGCCTATACGCCGAAGGATCAGAAGGCCGTCCGTGCCGCGGCACAGACCTTTCGCACCAACCCAAGTCTCGATACCGAGGCCGCCATCACCGCGCTCGGGGTCGGCGAGGCCCTCGCCTCGACGCTCGACGAGAACGGTGTCCCCGGCATCGTCGAGCAGATCAAGGTCGCGCCGCCCGGGAGCCGGCTCGGCCCCATCAGCGCCGATCAGCGCCGCGCCCTGATCGAAGGCTCGCCGGTCGCAGGCGTCTACGAGCGTAGCCTGGATCGCGAATCCGCCTACGAGACCCTCCAGCGCATGGCCGAGCAGGCGACCCAAGCCGCCGAAGCGACGCCGGTGACTCCGGCCCAACAGCACGACCGGACAGCCAGCCGGAGCCGTCGCCAAACCCCGGTCGAGGCCTTCGCCACCAGCGCGATGCGCTCGCTCGGTACCCAGATCGGGCGCCAGATCGTGCGCGGTGTCCTCGGCTCACTGTTCGGGGGCGGTCGACGCCGCTAGGCCAACGGTGCGCCCGGTTTGAAGCGGATGCAGCGGCTCTCCGCGCTGCGACCGGCGGCCGATAGGTATCAGCTCGTCGGCTGGCTGTCGTCGCGCCGGTCACCGTGCCGGCCGGACTGGTCTCGGCCGCCGAGATGATCAGCGGCCGTCCGATCCCGATACTCAGCCATTGGAACGACAAGCTCA
>JAAAOQ010000031.1 GCA_009908845.1 Gammaproteobacteria bacterium | reverse complement strand
CCACATACCCACAGGCCCTGCAACAAACTGTTTAATAAAAGAAAGAAGAGGTGCGTAACGAGAATTCGGTGCCAATAGTTGACAGGTCAAAACATATCAGCCCGACAACTGATCCCGCGCCTTCAGATAGGCGAGATCCGAGATCGCGCTCCACTGCTTCGAATTGGTCAGGAATTTCTGATAGGACGCATAGGTCTTGCGCGAGAACGCATCCTTCTCAGCGATCTCGGCGACGACCTCGTTCGCGATCTCGCGTAGCTTCACCAGCACATCGTCCGGGTACTTGCGCAGCTCGACCGCATGCTCGTCGAGCAGTGTCTGCAACGCAGTGGGGTTCCGCGCGGTGTACTCGGCCAGCATATCCTGGTTCACGACCTTGCAGGCATTCAGCACGATCGCCTGCAGATCGTCGGGCAAGGCGTCGAAGACCTCCTTGTTGATCATCGCCTCCAGGGTCGTGCCCGGCTCATGCCAGCCTGGATAGTAGTAGTACTTGGCGGCCTTGTAGAGCCCGAAAGCGAGATCGTTGTAAGGCCCCACCCACTCGGTCGCATCGATCGCGCCCGATTGCAGCGAGGTGAACAGCTCGCCGCCCGGCAGGTTGACCGGGGTCCCGCCAGCGCGCCGCAAGACCTCGCCGCCGAGGCCCGGGATGCGCATCTTCAGGCCCTTCAGGTCGTCGACCGAGTTGATCTCCTTGTTGAACCAGCCGCCCATCTGCACGCCGGTATTGCCGGCGGCCGCCGGCACCAACCCGAACTCGGCATAGAGCTCCTGCCAGAGCTCCATACCGCCGCCGTAGTAGAGCCAGCCATTCATCTCCTGACCGGTCAGCCCGAACGGCACGCTCGAGAAAAACTGCGCCGCCTCGCTCTTGCCCTTCCAATAATAGGCCGAGCCGTGCCCCATCTCGGCGGTGCCGCGCGAGACCGCATCGAAGACCTCGAACGCCGGCACCAGCTCGCGTGCGCCATAGACCTTGACCTCGATCCGGCCGCCACTCATCTGCCCGATCAGTTCGGCGAGCTTGTTGGCGCCGGTGCCGAGGCCGGGGAAGTTTTTCGGCCAGGTCGTCACCATCTTCCATTTGTGCTCGGGCTTGGCCTCCGCGGCACCGACACCGGCCCCCAATGCCACGGTCGCGGCGCCGGCACCCTGGAGAAATGCTCTGCGTTGCATGATCGGACCCCTCGTTGTTGAGCTTTAGTCGACCGGCTCGAGCCGGGCATAGGTCAGGACCAGCCACTTGGCGCCGGCCGACTCGAAGTTGATCTGGATGCGGGCGCCGGCACCGCTGCCCTCGCTATTCAGTACCACGCCGTCACCGAACTTCGGATGGCGCACGCGCTGACCGAGCCGGAAGCCGTCTCCGGCATCACCGGCATCCACACGACCTCCGGCACCCAAGCCGGTGCCGAGGCTGCCGCCGTGCGGCCGCGAGACCCCACCGCCGCGCACCTCCTCAATCAGCTCGGCCGGCACCTCGCGCAGGAAGCGCGACGGCAGCGCGTATTCCTCACGCCCATGCAAGCGCCGGCTCTCGGCATGGGTCAGATAAAGCTGCTGCTTGGCGCGCGTCATGCCGACGTAGCACAGCCGCCGCTCCTCCTCGAGCCGGGTCGGGTCGCTCGCCGACATGCTGTGCGGGAACAACCCCTCCTCGACCCCGGTGATGAAGACCAGCGGAAACTCCAGCCCCTTGGCGCTGTGCAAGGTCATCAATTGCACGCTGTCCTCGAAGCCGTCGGCCTGCGCCTCGCCGGCCTCGAGCGCGGCATGCGCCAGGAAGCTGCCGAGGATGTCGCCGTCGTCGTCCGCTACCTCGCCGGCGAAGCGGCGCGTCGCCTCGACCAGCTGCTCCAGGTTCTCGAGCCGCTCGATGCCGCGTCCGTCCTTGTTCTTTTCATAGTGCGCCGGCAGGCCGCTGGCCTCGAGCACCTCGGCGACCAGATCGGGTAGCTCCTGCTCGGTCTCGGCCTGTTGCGCCAGCCCCTCGATCAACGCGACGAAGGCGCGCAGCGCACCGGTTGCCCGCGCCGGCAGCAGCGCGCGGCCCACCGCCGCCTTGGCCGCATCCCAGAGCGAGACGCCATCGGCGCGGGCCTGGGTGCGCAGCAGATCGACCGTGCGCGGACCGATCCCGCGCGGCGGCAGATTGACGATACGCTCGAACGCGGTGTCATCGTTGCGGTTGCCGATCAGCCGCAGATACGCCAGTGCGTCCTTGATCTCGGCGCGTTCGAAGAAGCGCTGGCCGCCGTAGACCCGATAGGGGATACCGGCCTGGATCAGCGCCTCCTCGAACAGCCGCGACTGCGCCGTGGTGCGATAGAGGATCGCGCACTCGCTGCGCGCCATCCCCTCCTCCTGGCTCGCGCGGCGAATCCGCTCGACCACGAAGCGCGCCTCGTCGATCTCGTTGAAGGCCGCATAGCGGCGGATCGGCTCCCCGGCGCTGCCGTCGGTCCAGAGGTTCTTGCCGAGCCGGCTCGGGTTGTTCGCGATCAGCGCATTCGCGGCGCCGAGGATGGTGCCGGTCGAGCGGTAGTTCTGCTCCAGCCGCACGACCTCGGTGTTCGGATAGTCGCGCTGGAAGCTCTGGATGTTCTCGACGCGCGCGCCGCGCCAGCCATAGATCGACTGATCGTCGTCGCCGACCAGGAACAGATTATCGCGCTCGCCCGCCAGCAGCCGCAGCCAGGCGTACTGGATGGCATTGGTGTCCTGGAACTCGTCGACCAGGATGTGCGCGAACCGCTCGCGATAGTGGTGCAGGATGTCCGGCCGCTCACGCAGCAGCTCGTGGGTCCTCAGCAGCAGCTCGGCGAAGTCGACGCTACCGGCCTTGTCGCAAGCCTCCTGATAGGCGCGATAGACGCGCAGCATCTGTTCCTGGAAGAAATCGCCGGCGGCGTCGATATGCTCCGGCCGCCGGCCCTCGTCCTTTTGGCTATTGATGAAGCCCTGCGCCTGACGCGGCGGCCAGCGCGCCTCGTCGAGCTCCATGGCCTTGAGGATACGCTTGACCAGGCGGAACTGATCATCCCCATCCAGGATCTGGAACTGCTGCGGCAGCCCGGCATCCTGCCAGTGCGCGCGCAGGAAGCGGTGCGCCAGCCCGTGGAAGGTGCCGACCCACATGCCGCCGACAGGCTCGCCGAGCATCTCCTCGATGCGGCCCTTCATCTCGCGCGCGGCCTTGTTGGTGAAGGTCACCGCCAGGATGCGCCAGGGCCGGATCGCCTGAACCTGCAGCAGCCAGGCGATCCGGTGCACCAGCACCCGGGTCTTGCCCGAGCCGGCGCCGGCCAGCACCAAGCGGTTTCCCAGGTCGGCGGTGACGGCCTCGCGCTGGGCCGGGTTCAGGGGATCGAGAATCGTCGAGACGTCATCTTCCATCGCGCGATTGTAACCGCAGCACACCGGGTTTTCCGCGCGCAATCGTCACGGTCGAATTCGATCCGCCTCGCGATCGCTCTTTTCGGCAATCCATGCCTTCACCAGTAAAGCGCTCCTGACAGCGTCCGAACCGCCGTAGTATCCTCGCTGCCAAAACGCCCACCCTCCACCATCGCTGCGGGACCCTAACCTGTGACCGAGCTCAAGAACGACACCTTCCTGCGCGCGCTGATGCGCGAACCCGTCGACTACACCCCTGTTTGGATGATGCGCCAGGCCGGCCGCTATCTGCCTGAGTATCGTGAAACGCGCGCCAAGGCCGGCAGCTTCATGGATCTCTGCCGCAACCCCGAGCTCGCCTGCGAGGTCACGATCCAGCCGCTCGACCGGTTCCCACTCGATGCCGCGATCCTGTTCTCTGACATCCTGACCATCCCGGACGCGATGGGCCTCGGCCTCTCCTTCGCCGAGGGCGAAGGGCCGCAGTTCGCCCGCCCGGTCCGCACCGCTGCGGACATCGAGGCAATCGCCGTGCCGGACCCCGAGGACGAGCTGCGCTATGTGATGGACGCGGTCGCGCTGATTCGCAAGGAGCTCGACGGGCGCGTGCCGTTGATCGGTTTCTCCGGTGCGCCCTGGACCCTGGCGACCTACATGATCGAGGGCGGCAGCGCCAAGAACTTCGCCTACTGCAAGGCGCTGATGTTCGACCAGCCCAACCTGATGCACCAGCTCCTAGGCAAGGTCGCCGACTCGGTCACCGCCTACCTGAACGCTCAGATCGCACGCGGCGCCCAGGCGGTGATGGTGTTCGATACCTGGGCCGGCGTTCTGAGCCCATCGGACTTTCGCGAGTTCTCGTTGCGTTACATGGAGCGCATCGTCGAGGGTCTCACCCGCGAGGTCGACGGCAAGCGTATCCCGGTGGTGCTCTTCGCCAAGGGCGCCGGGCAATGGCTCGACCGGATGGCCGAGACCGGCTGCGACGGCCTCGGCGTCGACTGGACCATCGATCTGGCCGACGCCCGCAAGCTGGTCAACGGCAAGGTCGCCCTTCAGGGCAACCTCGACCCCTGTACCCTCTATGCTTCACCGGAGCGCATCCAGCGTGAGGTCGGGCGCGTACTGGCCAGCTACGGGCGCGGCACCGGCCATGTGTTCAACCTCGGCCACGGCATCCATCCGGACGTGAACCCGGACCATGCCGCCGCAATGGTCGAGGCCGTGCATGAGCAGAGCCGGCCGTATCATGCCTGAGCGGGTCGAACGCGCCTAGCGAATCACCTGGTCAGGCTGAGCGGGTCGACACGATCCGCACTCGGTCGAGAGACGCGACACCCGACGTCATTGGGCCGTCGCTTCGGCCGGGGGCAATAACAACCGAAAATGGCTGCCCTCGCCCAACCTCGAGCTGACCAGGACGTGTCCGTTATAGCTTCGCATCAGGCCCGCGATCACTGCGAGCCCCATACCCGAGCCTTCGCCAACCCCCTTGGTCGTGAAGAAGGGCTGGAACAACAGCTCGCGGTGCTCGTCCGGGATCCCTTTGCCCTGATCCGTCACACTCAGCTCGATCCAGCGGCCGCTGAAGCATTCGCGGCTAACCGCACACTCGCCTCCGGCAAGGGTCTCTCGTAAGACAACGCGAATCTCGCCGCCGCCGGGCATCGCATCCCGCGCATTCAGCACGAGATTCAGTAACATCTGCTGGAGGTGCAAGGGGGCGATCCTGACGATCAGGGACTCAGCACCGCCCTCGAACCCGACGCTCAGATTGGCCGGAAGCATCGGGTGCAGCATCTTCAGGATCTCTTTGATAACGGGCACCAAAGGAGTCGCGTGCGCCCCGACCGTACTCTCACCGCGACTGTAAACCAAGAGTTGGCGCACCAGGTTGCGGGCCCGCTCACCGGCAATATCGATCTGCTCCAAATAGCCGTCCAATCGGGTGTCGACGCCCGCATTGCGCAGTCGGGCAAGCTCCGCGAATCCAAGGACAGTGCCGAGTATATTATTGAAGTCATGGGCGATACCGCCCGTGAGCCGGCCAATGGCCTCCATCTTCTGGCTCTGGACCATGGCCCTGCGCAGCTGGTGGGCCTCGGTCACGTCTCTGGACTGCGCCAAGATCACGTAGCCCTGCGCATCCTCTGGATCATCGACCAGATGACTGTTGGTCTCGAGCCAGACCCAGTCGCCGTTCTGACGACGCATGCGGTATTCGACCCGATCGACGGACTTACTGCTCAGGACGGTCTCATGGGAGGCGCGGATCGCCTCGAGATCCCCCTCGTGAAAGAGCTCGTAGGGCGATCGGCCAACAAGCTCTTCGGGCGCATAGCCGAGCAGGGTCCGGCAAGACGGCGAGACATAGAGAAAGGTCCCGTCTGAACTGTGCTTGGAGATCAGGTCCGAGGAATGCTCCGCGAGCAGCCGATAGCGCGTCTCGCTGGCTGACAGCGCCTGCTGTGCTTGAACACGCGCCGAGATATCCTGCTGCGAGCCCATGTAGCCGACGACGGTTCCCTGATCATCATGCAAGGGCGACGCCCAATAGCGACAATGAAAGAGCGAACCGTCCTTGCGCCGATTGAGCACCTCGGCGGAAACCTGCTCCCCCGCTCTCAGTCGGGAATAGATCGATTGCTGGTGCGTCTCGGCATCCGGCTCCGCATTCAAGATATCCGGTAAACAACCGCGCAGCTCGTCAAGCGTCCAGCCGAACAGGGTCTCGAAGGCCGGATTGACATAGTCGACTCGAAACCGGACATCGGTCAGCAGGATTGCATCCGAAGACTGTTCAACCACCTGCGAAAGCCGATGCAGGCGGGCTGCGTCCGCCTTCTGTTCGGTGACATCTCGGACCGTCGCAATCACCTCGTTGAGACCAGAGGGCACCATCCGAGCCTCCCAGTCACGCAACCCGCGTCCTGGGATCTCCAGCCTGTACTCGAATCTCTGGAGCCTGCCGGTCTGAAGCGTCTCGGCAATCTTCGCCTCGATCAGATCAGCGAAAGGCACAGGCGTCAGCGCCCGCACCCTGAGACCGATCAGACTATCGAGATGCTGAACCGCAAGGTCTTCGCGGGCAGCCTTGTAGTCCAGATAGACCCCCTGTCGATCGAGCCGGAACATCAGGTCCGGCATCGCCTCGAGTAAGGCGCGCGCACGCTGCTCACTGTCCCTGAGTGCCTGCTCCTGACGCTCATGCTCGGCGCTGAGCAACCTATCCTCGGGGCGCCCGTTACGACAGTCCGGTCGATCGGTTAGGTCCCGCGCCAGGAGCACCGTCAGGTATCCTGGTGAAGCAAGATGACGGAGGCTCAACCGCAACTGCCGCGGCCCCGACGCCTCCCGATCAACGAGCACGACCTCACGATCACTGACGCCTGCAAACGCCGAGGCCAAGTCCCCGGGATCGGCCGCGCAGCACCCGCGGACCCTTGACCAGATCGCACCGAGGTCCGCCTCGTCGTCCGCGCCCAAGCCGAACATCCGCTGAAAGGCTCGAGTAGACCCGACCAAGCCCCCATCGGCATCCCAGCAGAGCAGCGCTCCTGGCCCCCATTCAGTGAGCACCAGGTCGAGTAAGGCGTCTTTCATCGGATGTTCCATCGTCTGCCCCGCTCCCATCGACCCGAACGAATGCTGGAGACCTGACAGGGTGACCGCGATCTACCCTGAACTGAGCGCGTCTGAGCAACCGCGAGCCTCGTTGTCAGGTCGCGCAGACGGACCCTCTCCGTCCGAGATGGTCCAACTCTAGCGAAAATCGATAAAAGCGATATACTGAGCCCATCAAGGGCTTTAAGCCGGTCATCCCCCGGAGAACGGGACATGACCCAGCATGATCTCTTAACGCCTAGCCAGGCCGCGCAGCGATTGGGCATATCGCCCGTGACGCTGCGTCTCTGGGCACGGCAAGGCAAGCTAATAGCGCATACCACGCCCGGCGGGCACCGTCGATTCCATTCCATGGAGCTCGAGGAATTCGCCCGTCGCCATGGAATGAAGCAATCGGACGTATCGTGCAACGCGATGCGCATCCTGGTAGTGGAAGACGATCCCCAGTTTGCCGCCTTTTTGAACGAAGCGCTTCAGACACTCGAGCCCGCACCCGAGATCGAGCATGCCTATGAAGGCTTCGAGGCGGGTCGTCGGCTGCAGCGCTTTCGCCCCGACCTGGTCCTATTGGACCTGATGCTGCCGGGAATCGACGGCTTCGCGATCTGCAAGCGCTTACGCCAAGACCCGGAGACCAGGCATATCCGCATGATCGCAATGACTGGCTATGACAGCCCTGAGAACCGGACCCGCATCCTAGAGGCCGGGGCCGAAACCTGCCTCGCGAAGCCGTTCCGGGTATCGGAACTGCTGACCGCAATCCAATCCAACGCGACGGAGGAGCGAACGATGCCTCGCACGGCCTTGGCTGCCAATTGAGCTCAGCACGCGGCAATCCTTGCGGTATCAATGCGAGAGCCTGCCAGGCAAGCGCCTCGACAGGCCCTCGAGCGACAGGCTCTCGGCGCCCGCGGACTCCACCGGCAGAGAAACAACCGACGAAGGAGCGCAATCCCATGAACGAGTCGGACCCGGAAAACGCACCTCTGGAGGTCTATCTCGACGCGCCCGAGATCCCCAACGATCACGTTAAGGCCCGCGCATTGGCGGCTTTACGCCAGAAGCGTTTCGACCTCGCAGAGCGCAGTCTGCAGACCGAACACCCGAGCACCAGAACCCTCGTCGAGAATCTCCGGATCTATCAGGCCGAGCTCGAGATCCAAAATGACGAGCTGATATGTTTTGACCTGTCAACTATTGGCACCGAATTCTCGTTACGCACCTCTTCTTTCTTTTATTAAACAGTTTGTTGCAGGGCCTGTGGGTATG
>JAAAOQ010000102.1 GCA_009908845.1 Gammaproteobacteria bacterium | reverse complement strand
GACCTGCCCCCCTCAATGTGGCTCTGTGTCGATGGATGTGTCCGTCCTCAACATAACCCACGGACGTTGAGGACGGGCAGGTCAAAACATCATGTCTAACCGGGAAGACCTCGCTAAGGTTCATGGCACGCGATCACTCCGGCCGATCGATCCCGAGGGATTCGCGGTCAACTCGAGCGCGACAGAGGGTGTTCCGCTGACCCGATGCGCCGGTTTGGCCGTCTGACCGCAGGTCAAGTCATACGAACGCGTTGCAGCGAGTCCGCCTCAAGCCGTCGCCTGGTGCAGGGTGATCTGGGTGAATGGGCTGGCCCAATCGTGGCGGTTGCAGGCATCGACCAAGATGCGCTGAATCGCGCCGCGAAGGCGCTCGCTGCGCGGTGCGGCCGCGCCATCGAGCTGGACCTCGATACGGTAATCCAACGACGAGCTCCCCGCGGATTCGAAGATCACGCTGACGGTCAGCAACTGGCCCGCATCAAGAAGCGCCGGCAGTGCCTCATCGAGGGCCTCTTGCATCAAGCGCGGCACCTCGCTGGTAGCGATAGCCCGATGGCGATAGTCGATACCGAAGCGCTCGACGATGCGGAACCGCTCGGAGAGCCGGCGCGGATGCTGCTGCAGGAAGCGGCTGGTCGGATAGACGATCTCGGCGCCGCCGAGGTCGGTCAGGCGGACCGTGCTTGGGCTCTGATGCGCGATCTGGCCGAGCAGTCCGTCGTCGAGCTCGACCCAGTCGCCACAGCGAGTGGGGAACCAGGGCTCATCCTCCCCGGCCGGGCGCGAGTGATACCCCACGAGGTCCCGCACCGGCAACTGCTGCACGCCGCCATCGAGCTCAGGGTTGATCAGCTGCGCCCGAAAAGCGAGCGAGTCGACCCGGTAGGGCACATCGTTGAAGACGACCCGCTCGCCCTCGCGCACGGTGCCGACATTCAGGATCAGCTTCACCGACTCGACCTGGCTCGGTAGGGTCTTGATGCTGGCCCAAGCAACACCGATCAGGAAGATCAGGATGAGGCCGAGCATGAACCAATCACCGGCCGCATTGAACACCGCCATCATCGCGAGCAGGCCGCCGAGAATGCTGAACGCATGCAACAGCAGCAGCGTCAGCCGGCTGCCGAACTGCTGCTCGGCATTAGGCTTGCGCACACGCATGATCCGGCCGGCGACCCAGCGCACGCCGAAGAAGACCAGGCTAAAGGCTGCGATGGCGAGCAGCAGGTTCAGACCGCGGGTCTGGAAGAAGCTGCGTGCGTAGGAGGTGGTTTCATCGAGTAGCGACTGGCGCTGCTCGAGCTTATTCTGCAATTGCAGATCAAGCGCGGTGTAGCGGTTACTCGCCTCGTTAGCGATCCGTTGCCAATGCTCCAGACGCTCAGCGAGACGGTCACGCAGGGAATCATCGGGGTCCTGATCAAGCAGCCACTGCAGCCGTTCCACGGCCTGCTCGGCCAGTTCCTTACGCTCGCCGACCGTCTCGATCTCACCGCGCAGCTCGGCGATGGCGCGCGATTCGGCGGTCGCGCTCTTCAACTCGGCCAGGATCGGCTGCAGCAGCTTGCTCAGCTCCTGCTGCCAGTCGAAGGGCTGCTCTTCCTCCTCGACGAAGGGGCTGAGGTCGATCTCGAGCGCGAAGCGATCGAACTGGCGGCGGTTCTCGGCCAGCTCCGCGCGCAGCTCGCGGAGGCGGTTGGCCAGCTCCTCGCGAGTCACCGAGTCCTGGGCCTCGACGAGCCGCTGCTGAACCTTGGCGACCTGCTGCTCCTTGCTCGCTAACGCCTGATGCAACGCGTCAAGGGATTGCAGCGTCGAAGGATCGATTGGTCCATCAAGACCGGCATCGGGACCGGCATCAGGCCAAGCGTCGAGGCCAGTGTTGAGGCCGGAGTCGAGACCAGTATCGAGATCGGCCGGGGCTTCGCCAGCAGCCGGGCCCTCCTCTGCTGGGCGCGGCCCGGCCCCATCGGCCCCATCGGCCCCATCGGTGTGCCGCGTTTCAGCAACGCCTTCATCGACCGGAGGCGGGGTTGCGGTAGCGCCCTCGCCCTGCGCCAGCAATGGGGCCGCGGCACCGCCCAAGCCCAGGAACAGCAAGGCAGCGATGGCAGCGGGCAAAGCAGCGAGTCGGTTCATGGGTCCCCACAAGGATGCGTTAAGCCTGGCACCCTTTCAGTCTAACCCGATTCAGCCGCCGTGGAGCCGGGTGTCGGCGGGCTCGATGACCGCCCGAGCCAACGCTGAACCCGCCCATGGATGCTCTCATGGATCGACAGCAGCGATGGGATCACCAGCAGCACCAGCACGGTCGCGAACGCGAGCCCGAACGCGATCGAGGTCGCCATCGGGATCAGGAACTGGGCCTGGTACGAGGTCTCGAACAGCAGCGGCATCAGCCCGGCGACCGTGGTCATCGAGGTCAACAGCACCGCGCGCAGCCGTTGGCAGGCGGCCTCGATCAGCGCCGACTGGATCGCATGGCCCTCGGCGCGCAGCTGCTTGTAGAAGGTGACCAGGATGATCGAATCGTTGACCACGATCCCGGACAGCCCGAACATCCCGAACAGCGACAGGATGGTCAGATCGATGCCCATGATCCAGTGCCCGAGCAGCGCGCCGGTCAGCCCGAACGGGATCACCGCCATCACCACCAGCGGCCAGCCATAGGAGGCGAACACCCAGGCTAGGATCAGATAGATCAGCACCAGCCCGAGCATCAGCCCCTTGCGCATGTCGGAGAGGGTGTCGCGCTGATCGGCCGAGCGCCCCTCGAACGAATAGTCGATGCCGTAGTCGCGCTGCAATTCGCTCAGGGTGCCGGCCTCAAGCCCGGCGATCACCTCGCCGGCGGTGGTCACATTGGCATCGACATCGGCGGTGACCTCGACCGCGAGCTTGCCGTCGGCATGGCGCAAGACCTCGAAGCCGCGCCGCGAGCGCCAGTCCGCGACCGCGGTCAGCGGCACCGACTCGCCGGCCGAGGTGCGGATATTGAGCCGGTAGAGGCTCGCCAGGGTGCCGCGCTCGGCCGCTGGCAGCGTCACCCGCACCTCGACCTCGTCCGCGCCGTCTTGGAGGATCTGCACCAGCTGACCGTCGAACGCGGTGCGCAGCTGCCGGCCGAGATCGGCGACGGTCAGGCCCAGCGCCTCGCCAACCGGAGTCAGCTCGTAGATCAATTGCTCGCGGCCATAGGCCATGTCGTCCTCGACCTCGAGCACGCCGTCGATCCCGGAGAGGGTCTCGGTCAGCGCCAATGCCGCCGCCTTCAGTGTCTCGGCCGAGGCGCCGGTCAGGCGCACGGTTAGATCCCGGCCCGGTGGGCCCACGCGGCGCGCGGTGATGTTCAGGCTCTCGAGCCCGGCCGGCATCTGGATACGCTCGCGCCAGGCACGGATCAGCTCATTGTTGCGCACCGCGCGCGCATCGGGCTCGACCAGCTCGATCTGCAACGAGCCGAGCTGATCGGCCGATGATCCGCCGCCGCGGCCACCGCTCTTGGAGCCTTGGAAGGCGATGACGACATTGATGAGATCGCCCTGATCGAACGCCTGCTCGGTCTCGTAGAGGGTCTCCTCCAGGTGGTCCAGGAACCCGTCGACCCGCGCCCGCGGCGTACCGGCCGCGAAGGTCACATTGGCATTGAGGATCTGCGACTCCGGGGTCGGGAAGAACACGAAGCCGAGCCGACCGCCGGCGAGCAGGCCGACCGCGATCGTCAGCATCGCGATCGCCGCTGCCAGGGTCGTGAAGCGGTTGCCGATCGCGGCCGTCGCGATGGGCCGGAAGACGCGGTCGCGGAACGCCTCGAAGCCGCGGTCGAGCCGCGCCCGCAGCGAGTTGGGCTTGAGCTTGTGGGTATGGACGAAGGCGTTGCGCAGGTGGCCGGGCAGCACCAGGAAGCTCTCGACCAGCGAGGCCAGGATCACGCAGATGATCACCAGCGGGATGGTGCCGAGGATGTTGCCGATGCGCCCGCCGACCAGGATCAGCGGCAGGAAGGCGGCGATGGTGGTCAGCGACGAGGCGATCACCGGCGCCAGCATCCGCCGCGCGCCGCCCTCGGCCGCGAGCAGCGGGTCCTCGCCCATCTGATAGTGCGCCATCGCATCCTCGCCGACGACGATCGCATCGTCGACGATGATCCCCAGCGCCATGATCAGCGCGAACAGGCTGATCATGTTGATGCTGCCGCCGGCCAGGTAGAGGATGAACAGGGTCGCCGCGAACGACACCGGGATGCCCCAGGCGACCCAGAACGCCACCCGGCCGGTCAGGAACAGGTAGAGGATCGCGACCACCAGCACCAGCCCGCCGAGGCCATTGGTGACCAGCAGCATGATGCGGCCTTTGACCAGCTCCCAGGAGGCATCGTAGGTGATGATCTCGACGCCGGGCGGCAAGGTCTGGCGGGTCTCGGCCAGCCAGTCGGTGAAGGCGCGCGCGGCCTCCAGGGTGTCGCCGCTCTCGCTGCGCTGCAAGATCATCTCGACCGCGGGCTGGCCGTTCACGGTCAGCAGCACCGAGCCCTCGCTCGGCACCCGTTCGACCTCGGCGACGTCACCGAGCTCGACCCGCAGCTGCTGATCGGCCCGCACCGGGATCTGCTCGAAACCGAGCGGCTCGCGGCGCTTATCCAGGCTGCGCAGCTCGCGTGCGCCCTCGGCGCGCCCGATGGCGCCGGCCGGCAGGTCGAGGCTGAAGTCGCCGACGCGCTGGCCGATCTGTTGCAGACCGACGCCGAGCTGCTCGAGCTCGTCGTTGTCGACCTGGATGCGGATCTCTTCTTCCGGCAGACCGTTGATCTGCACCTGATCGAGCCCGCGCTCGAGCAATTCGGACTCGAATCGGCGCGCGAGCTGGCGCATCTCGGCGCGGTCCTCGAGCCCGGTGATCAGGAAGCGCGCGACCTGCTCGTAGCGGGTCGTGAGTGCGACCTCAGGCTTCTCGGCATCCTGCGGGAAGTTGCGGAACTCATCGACCGCACGCCGGACCTCATCGAGCGCCAGCAGCGGATCGACACCCTCCTCGAACTCGAGCGTGATCGAGGAGATCCCTTGACTCGAGGTCGAGGTCATCTTGTCGAGGTTGTCGACGGTGCGCAGGCGCTGCTCGAGCGGGTCGGTGATGCCGTCCTCGATGTCCTCGGCGCTGGCGCCGGACCAGATCACCCGCACCGTGACGATGTCGAGCTCGAAGGTCGGGAAGAACTGCACATTGAGCCGATCCAGCGCGAAGGCGCCGGTCAGCAGCATGATCACCATCAGCAGATTCGCCGCGACCTTGTGGTGCGCGAAGATCCCGATGATGTCGCTGCGATGGGGCATCGGCGCGCTCATCGCGTGCGTCCTCCAGCCGCGCTGAGGCCCGAGGAGGCCGCATCGGCCGGGACCGCATCCGCGGCCGGGCCGAGCGTGCGATCCGATACCGCCTCGGACGCGCCACCAGCGGTTCCCTCCAGCGCTTCGTCATTGATGATCTCGACGCGCAGCCCCTCGATCGCGTTCGGCATATGCGTCGTCACCAGCGCATCCCCGGGGGCGAGCGCGTCCGACTGCACCAATAAGCGCTCTTCGTCGCCATCGCCTTCACGGGTACCGAGGCTCTCGACGTCGATGCCCCGCATCCGACCGTCCTCGACGACATAGAGCCGACCGCCGCCGTAGACGGCGCGGAAGGGCACGGCGACCACTGCCTCACGCGCTGGGCGCTCGAGCTGCACGGTCAGCAATTGCCCGAGCCGCAGCACCGCCGGATCGCCCTGCACCTGGAACAAGGCATCGACGCCGCTTGGATCGGCCTCACCCGCCAGCCGATCCAGGGTCAGCGCAAGGCGCTCGCCGCCGATGGTCGTGCTCGCTGTCAGCGGTTCGCCCTGCCGCAG
Organism: Gammaproteobacteria bacterium; assembly: GCA_009908845.1. Classification (GTDB taxonomy): domain Bacteria; phylum Pseudomonadota; class Gammaproteobacteria; order Chromatiales; family Chromatiaceae; genus Lamprobacter. The sequence continues at coordinate 2,440 of JAAAOQ010000102.1, read as the reverse complement.
CGCGGCGATCAGCTCATCTTGGTACGGAGCCGGCACCCGCGCCCGGATCTCGAGGCTGTCGATCGCATAGAGCCGCGCGAGGGCCTCACCCTTGCTGACCTGATCCCCCTCGGTGACCGCGACGCTGCTGATGATCCCGTCATAGGGCGCGCGCACCGTGGCGCGCTCGTACTCGAGCTCGAGCTCGAGCAGGCGCGCCTCGGCACTGGCGAGCCGCGCCTGCAGTGCGCGCAGCCGGCTCGGATGATCGGCGATGTTCATCTCGCGCTGACTGACCGAAAGCTGCTGCTGCGCTTCGGCCTGCTCGGCTTCGTCCAGCGCCTGCTCGGCCCCGACCTTCTGCGTCTTGAGCCGTTGCTGGCGGGCGACCCCTTGACGAGCCAGCTCCAGCAGCCGTTGCTCTTGCTCGAGTGCCAGCTTGTCGGTCTCGAAACGGTTCTTCTCGCTCTCGATCTGGGCCTGCAGGTCGGCAATCTCGGCCTCGACCTGGGCAATGCGCGGCAGGAAATCGCGCTCATCGAGGCGCAGCAGCACCTGCCCTTCCTCGACCCGATCGCCGTCCTGCACCCTGACCTCGGTGACCCAGGCCGCGGCCGAGGCGGTCGCGCGCAGCAGATCCGGCGTCTCCACCTGGCCGTAGAGTTCAAGCTCGGGCGAGGCACGCACCAGCTCGACCGGCTCGACCTCGACGCGCCAGACCCGCTCCTGCACCGTTGGCGACTGTTTCTCAGGCTTGGTCGCCTTGAGCATCTGGAAGACACCGAAACCGATCGCGAGGAGCAAGACAGGCAGCAGGACTTTGAGCAGGCGTTTCACTCGAGATACCAAGGTAGCGTCATAGGGAAATCGGGGTAACGGCAGGAGCGCGACCCGGTGTGGGGCCGCTCGAACCGGCTGCTCGGGCGGTGATGGCCCGCGCTCGCAGCGTTCGGGCGCATTCGCTCAAGGTAGGCACCTGGGCGAGCGGGCAACCCCACCAGCGAGTGAAGGCCAGCCGGCCTAATCCACTGAACCACGGATGAGATGGAGCCAGATGCCGTCACAAGCCCCATTGCGCCGCTTAGTGTCGTGGTGAGCAGCGCGAATCACAACGACGAAGCGCATCCCCTGGGTTTGCGGCGACACGCGGCAGAACTGTCGCCGCAAGCGGCCATGGACAGCTCAGCGAGATGCCGGATCGCGTCACGACTGAGCATGGCTCCGGCCGCCGAGGGATCAGCTGCCCGCACCATCGAGGAGTGCACGCAGCCAAGCGGCGGCATCACGTCCGATGCCGGGAGACTCTGACTCCCGCGGGCCGGCAACGTTCAACACACCGATGCTCGCATCATGGAGCCAGTCACGGATCGGACCCTGGGTTGCCTCCAGGTTCAGATCGACGATGCGCAGCGGATGCCCGCGGTCGCGCGCGAGCGCGACCGTCAGCGCGGTGCCGCCGGCGAGCTCGCCCCGCGTGAGCACCAGCGTGGCGTCGCTATCGCGCAGGTTCCATTCCGTTCGCTGCGCCGGTTCGGCGGACGGCGTCTCCTGCAACGGATAGCGCAGCGGGATCGCACCATCCTCGGCCCAACGGCCGCGGGGGCACCAGCCGCCAACCTCCAGGCTCAGTCGAGCCGCTTGCTCCAGTGCCACGTCCAGCGCGGCGCGGTCAACGCCGGTCTGACCGCCGCTCAGGACGCGTCGCAAGGGCAACGGCCGTCGTCGCCGCTGCTGCTCGATCAGCTCCCGATCGCGCCGGGCAAAGTAGCAGTCCTCCTCCGCCTGGCCTTTCAGCCGCATCTTCTCGACGAAATCATTCATCTCTGTCCCGACGGCACGCGCTGATCTGCCTTACGGGAGGATCGCATACTCCGCCCTGCCAATCGATCGGCCGCAAGCGTGCGTGCCCAGTGAGGCATCGACACGCACAGGGATAATGACGTGGCCTCGGACTCGATCATCCACCGCATTGAGCCGAAACCTGGAGCGCTGAGGAGGCCGGCGGGTTTGCCATTTCCGATCCTGCCTTTCTTAGTCAGGTCTCCGAAGCAGGGTCAGGTCTACCGAGCAGGTCTACCGAGCAGGGTCGGGTCTACCAAGTAGCCCGACCAACCAGACGGCCTCGCAAGCGGGTTGCGAGATAGTCCCCTCGGTGATAGAGGTGAAGGGACCCGCTACGCACCAACGCCTATCTGGCCCAAGGATCAAGATCGACCCCGGGAGGACTGCTCAATGGCCAGAAAACCCAAGAAGAAAACCGACACCAACGGCGCCAACCTCGGTTTCGAGGCCCAGCTCTGGCTCACTGCCGACAAGTTGCGCGGCAACATGGAGCCGTCCAACTACAAGCACATCGCCCTCGGGCTGATCTTCCTCAAGCACATCTCCGACCGCTTCGAGGCCAAGCGCGCCGAGCTGCTCGAGGAGTACCCCGAAGGCGCCGAAGACCCGGACGAATACC
>JAAAOQ010000264.1 GCA_009908845.1 Gammaproteobacteria bacterium | reverse complement strand
CCGCCGCATCGAGCAGACCGGCTGCCTGCTCTACCCGATCGCCCCAGCCTGGGAGCGCTTACGCGACCTCGACCCGCCTCAATCTGGATCGAAAAAATGAACATCCTGCTCGTGTACCCCGAGTTCCCGGATACCTTCTGGTCGTTCAAGCACGCGCTGAAGTTCGTCAACCGCAAGAGCGCCTACCCGCCGCTCGGGCTGTTGACCGTCGCCGCGTTGCTGCCGGCGGCCTGGGACAAGCGCCTGGTCGATCTCAACGTGCGCCAGATCACCAACGAGGATCTGGTCTGGGCGGATTACGTGTTCATCAGCGCCATGACCGTGCAGCGCGAGGCCGCGCGCCGGGTCATCATCCAGTGCAACACCGCCGGCGTTGAGGTGGTCGCCGGTGGTCCGCTGTTTACGATGGAGCACGAGGAGTTTCGCGGCGTCGAGCATTTCATCTTGAACGAGGGCGAGCTAACGCTGCCGCCGTTCCTGGCCGATCTGGCCAACGGCGAGCCGAAGCGCGTCTACCGCTCGGCTGCGTTTCCCGATATGGCGCTCTCACCGCCGCCGCTGTGGTCACTGCTCAACCTGGATGACTACGCCTCGATGTCGGTGCAATTCAGCCGTGGCTGTCCGTACAACTGCGACTTCTGCAATGTGACGGCCTTACTCGGCCGCAAGCCGCGCATCAAATGCACCGAGCAGGTGATCGCTGAATTGGATGGGCTCTATCAAGCCGGATGGCGCGGGCCGGTGTTCTTCGTCGATGACAACTTCATTGGCAACAAGCGCTATCTGAAAACGGCACTGCTGCCGGCGATCATCGACTGGCGCCGCGACAAGCAAGGCTTCTCCTTCAGCACCGAGGTCTCGATCAACCTGGCCTCCGACCAAGCATTGATCGACCTGTTGGTGCAGGCCGGCTTTACCAAGGTGTTCATCGGCATCGAGACGCCCGGCGATGCGGGACTGTCCGAATGTGGCAAAGGGCAGAACGTCGGCCGTGACGTGATCGCCGACACCAAGCACTTGCAGCGCTCGGGACTCGCGGTGCACGGTGGCTTTATCGTCGGCTTCGACAGCGATGACGCTGGCATCTTTCAGCGCCAATTCGACTTCATCCAGCAAAGCGGCATCGTGTTTGCGATGATCGGGATGCTCCAAGCGCCGCCCGGTACGGATCTCTATCGCCGCATGGAAGCCGAGGGCCGCCTCCTCGGTGCGATCTCGGGCGACAACATCAACGGCGGCACCAACATTCAGCCGACGATGGGCCTCGATGTGCTGCAGGCCGGCTACAGTGCGCTGTTCGATCAGCTCTACTCCCCGGCCAGCTACACCGAGCGGGTGATGACCTTCCTCAGCGAGTACAACGAGCACCACCAGCCCATGGCCGGCCGACCCCTGCGCCGGCTGCTGATCCTCGCGCGCGTGCTCTACCATCTCGGGCTGCGTGATCCCGCGCGCCGTCACTTCTGGCGTTTGCTCGCCTGGACGCTCCGCCATCGTCCGCAGCTGTTTGCTGAGGCCATCTCGCTGGCGGTCTACGGTCACCACTTCAGCCGTGTGCGCCAGCTCCAGCGCGCCTAGTCCATGTGTTCGGGACGATCAGGCCGCAGCTGCTGCTCGCCCAGCGCCAGCCAACACCGCCCATCGTTTGCTGAGACACGCTGCCGCGCCCGGCTGAGCGCTCCGGTGCAGGCAAAACCCCGCGCGTTGTCGCAACGCGCCGGGTTTCGCTGAACGCGCGTCAGCCTCGAGATCAGGCCCAGACGGGCAGCGCGCGAATAACGCGCAGCCCCAAGACTTGAGCCGGTCCAGCAAGGAAGCTGCGCAAGCTGAAGAATTAGATATCGCAGCAATCCAGGCTGTAGCCGCGCTCCCGGCGCGGGCCTCGCGCGCGCTACCGCCGTGCCTCCCTTCAGCTCAGTGCGCGCGCTTTTAACTCGCTCGTTCCTCGCTCGCAAGGTGCTTCGCAGCGGGAAGATTCTCCTAGCTCATCATGGCTGCCAGCCCGGCATTCCTCCTGACCAGCCAGCGCATACCCAAGCGCCGCCATCGGCCTAAGAGGGCGGGCGGGGCTCGCTAGGTCGTGCCTGGCTCGGGCCTCGCCGTTATCCGTCTCGCGCGTCGGGCTGCCGCAAGCCGCTGTTCTGTCTGGCTTTTTACTACTCTCGGTCTTGCTAGTCTACCCTGGGTAGTCTATACTTAGGGTAAGGGTAGCGCGTGGGGCGCTGCCCGTCTCTGGTGCCTGGGGGTTCCAATGCCGCTCTCTTCGTCCTCTTTCTTCTCGGTCCCTGCTCGCTTTAACGGCTCAGTGGTCGCGCGCCAGCTCGCGCCTCGGTGTTTTTGGGCGCGTCGTATGCCTCGCGCTAATCAAGCCGCGTCGGCGCCATACCTGTATTACGCCGTCCGCCGTCGCTCGGCCGCCACTCGCCTTGCGCAAGCCGCCGCCTGGGCTGGTCTTAGCGCCTCGGTCGTGCCGGTCAGTCAGTCAGCTCTCGGGCTGGTCGTGGCCCGCTTGCCGGCCGCCTGGCTGGTCAAGGTCCGCCTCCCTTCCGGGGTTAGTGCCAGCTCGGCTCGCTTCGCCGTGCATTCTGCTTGGCTCGCCAACCCGTCAGAGCTCGCCATCCGCTAATCGCCATCGCGCGGCCTCCGGGCCGCGCCGCCGTTGGGGTTCGTCATGTCTCAGCTTTCCCTGTTCTCGTCCGGTGGTCCTGCCCGCTCGCCGTTGTGGGCGTTCGGTGGCTCGCGCTCGCTAGGTCCAGAAGCGTCAGCCCTGGCCTCTCAAGCGGCCGCTCATCTGCTCCTCGGTGGGGCTGAGTTGGTGGTTGGCTGCTGCACGGGCGCCGACGCCTCGGCCCTGTCTGCCGCCGTTGGTGCTGGCCTCGCTAACCGGGTCTCGGTGCTCGGTGCTTTCGGTCCGCTCGGTCCTGCTGGGCGCTGGCCTGCTGGGGCTTGCCCTGCCTCGGCCGTCTCATCAGTCCGCGCCGCTGTGCGCGGGGGCGCCACCTTCCAGCCGTGGGCTGGCGGCCCGGCCTCGGTGCCGCTCTCGGCCCGGCTCTCGGCTCGCACGCGCGCGGTGGCTGCTGCCGCCAGCGCGGGCGCTGTCGTCGTCCTTGCTCCAAGGTCGCGCGGGGCGCTCATCCTCGCTCGAGCGGTCGCGCGCCGCGGTCTGCCCGTGCTCGCCCTGCCGGTCTGCGGTGCGCAGCTCCCGGATCTGGGCGCTGGGCGCTGGGCGCCGGTCTCGGGTGTGCTCGGCCAGCTGGGCGCGTATCAGCTCGCCTAGTTTGTCTACTCTCAGCATTGTAAAACTACCTTGAGTAGTCTAAACTAACAGTGTCATCGCAATAAGGAGGTCTTTTTTTGTCCGGCTTAGCTACCTTGGGTAGCTTACACTTTCCTTTTGTAGCCCCTTTGGGGAGGGTCAACACATGCAGTCAATGGCAGAAATCCGAGCAGAAGCTCGCTTTTGGTGCAGCCCGGAGCTAAGCGATTCCGACGAGTGCGCGGCTTCTATTCGCGCAAAGGTCGCCGAGATCGCGGCACTGATTGAAGCGGCAGAGCAAGAGCAGACCAAGGTTAAAGCCAAAAAATGGGTCTGGCTTCGCGATGACATGGGGCAGCTAAACGATGTGATGTTTGTCGTTGGCCTGCTTAATCGCGTGCTTGAGGCATGGCCCGAGTATTGGGACGAGCAATACATGGCCGAAATGGCGGAGGAGGATTAACCATGAGCTGCTTAATTGATCCCAACGCCTGGATTGATGAAGCCGAACAGGAAGCGATAGACGCGCAATCGCCGCCGGCCTGGTGGAAAGAGCCAGAGCCAGAGCTAGAGCAGACGGCTCAAGCAATCCTCGACGAGTCGACGAACTACGACGAAGAACTACCGTTCTGAGCCGACTGCTTGCCTGCCTATCTGGGCAGGCAAGCGCTAACGGAGATCCACACATGACCAACGCCACCAGCGCGAACAACACCGTTGTTCCTTTTCAGGCTCCCGGCGCCTTAGATGCTTCAGCGCTACTCTCAAAGGCCGTTGAAGCTCAGTTACCCGTTGAGTCCATGCAGCGCCTGCTCGAAATGCGCGCCGAGCTGCGCGCCGAGCAAGCGGCCGGAGCGTTCGCCGCGGCCCTCGCCGAGTTCCAGCGCGACCTGCCGCCGATCGAGAAGCGCCAGATCGCCAAGATCGCCAGCCAGAAGGGCACCTTCACCTATCGCTACGCAGACCTGGGCGACATCCAGCGCGCCATCGGCGCCAAGCTCGCCGCCTGCGGCCTGTCGGTCACGTTCGACACCGAGGAGCACGACAACACGCTAGACGTCGTCTGCCGTGTCCATCACATCCAGGGCCACAGCCAAAGCGCGCGATTCCCGGTCCCGGTCGACCGTTCGGCCCGCATGAACGCAGCGCAGCAAGTCGGCGCCGCGCTCACCTACGGGCGCCGCTACGCGCTGACCGCAGCGCTCGGCATCGTCACCGCGGATGAAGACACCGACGCGCAAGGAGCCCCCGAGCGCGCACCGGCCCCCGGAGCGCAACGCTCCAGCCGCGCCGAGTCCCCCAGCTCGGCCCCCAGCGGGGCGCCTCAGCCCGCGCGGCACACTGAGGCACCTACACCGCAGCCCATCAGCGAAGCCCAGCATCGGCGCCTAGAGGCACGCATCAAAGAGCTGCGCCTTGATCGTGAGCGCGTGAAGCGCTGGACCGCTGCAGCGTTCGGGGTTGAGCACTTCCCGGATCTCTCGCCGGAGCAGTACCAGCGCCTCGATGAGCGCCTCGAAGTCTTCGCCGAGCGCGCCGCCATCGAAGCCGAGACCCAAGGGGAGCCGGCATGAAGTCGAACGACACCGCATCCCTTGCGCGCCGCTGCACCCGAATCGAGAGCAGCACCGAGGTTGCCGACTTGATCGACTTCCTCGCGGACATCGACGCCGCCAAGCGCCACGCCCTCGAGCACCTGCTCGACGAGATCGAGCGAACCGCCCGCGCTTACCTCGCGGACGAGCAGCTAGACGCCGACGTCGCCAGGAAACACGCCGCCTAAGTGCCACGACAGCGCCACGGACGGCCAACACCAGGAGACCCGCATGAACGACGCTGTTTTCCACGCCGCCAACATCGACGAGCTCCAACAGCGGCTCGGCCGCGAGCTGCGCTACCTCGAGCAACACCGGGGCTTCACCCGCTACGCCCTCTCGGCTGAGGAATCCGCCTGGACCTGCGACGAGTGCGGAGCCGCCTGGGTCGATCCGGACGAGGGCTGCGAGCACTGCGGACACGGCAACCCCAGCGACTGGGCCGCCGATGAGAACGAACGCATGGCGATGGACGACGCCTAGCACCACCACCAACGCCACGGACGGCCAACAAGGAGACCACCGATGCAGATCACCAACCACGCCAACCTCCCCGCCGCCATCGTCAACGCCGTGCGTAATGATCCCTACAACGCCGGCGCCTGCGACATCTCAGTCACCCGCCTGATCGGCCCGCCGCAGATCCGCGTCCTCGAGCGCGAGCACGCCGAGGATCTGACCGAAGACGCCAGCGATCGGATTTGGAGCCTCATCGGCCAGATCGGCCACGGCATCCTCGAGCGCGCCGAGTCCGCCGCCATCGCCGAGCGCCGCCTGTTTGCCGACCTCGCCGGCTGGCGGATCAGCGGCCAATTCGACCGCATGACGATTGAAGACGACGGCACCTTGAGTGACTACAAATTCACGTCGGTTTGGGCTGTCGCCGATGGCATCAAACCCGAGTGGGAAGCGCAGCTAAACATCCTGCGCTGGCTGGCCACTCAGAACGGCTATCCGCCCATCCGCCGCTTGCTTGTGGTCGCCATCCTGCGCGATTGGAGCAAAGGCAAGGCCCGCCAGGGTCACCCGTACCCGCCGCATCAAGTCAAGGTCTTACCGGTGCCGCTCTGGTCCCTCGACGAGACGCGTCACTACATCATCGAGCGCATCCAGCTGCACAAGTTCGGCGACGAATGCGCGGCCAATGGCGACCCGCTACCGCAGTGCACCGAGGCCGAGCGCTGGGCCAAGCCCACCACCTACGCCGTGCGCAAGCCAGGGCGCAAAACCGCGATCAAGCTGCACGACAACGAAGACGACGCCCTGACTCACAGCGCCGAGATCCCCAGCGGCTACGTTGAGCACCGCCCCGGTGAATCCATCCGCTGTGCTGATTACTGCGCCGTCGCCGATTACTGCGCTCAACGCAGCGCCGAGATCGCCAGCCGCGAGGGCACGGCAAACGACGCCAAGCGCGCGCAAGCCGAAGCCGCCTAGCACGCCCAGGAGCACCCGGCAAGGATGCCGACCGACCGCGGCCGCACACCGCAACCAGGAGCCGACCACATGAACACCGACAGCCAGACCTTACCCGCCCGCCTAACCAACCTCACCGCCGCCGACGTCTACAGCAACCCGGAAGCGCTCGAGGACATCCTGACCGAGATCGAGCAGGCCGCCCGCAGCATCGCCCCGCCCGACATCACCACCAAGGCCGGCCGCGAAGCCGTGTCATCGCTCGCCTACAAGGTCGCCCGCAGCAAAACCTTTCTCGATGAAAAGCTCGGCAAACCGTTAGTCGCCGACTGGAAGGCCAAGGCCAAAGCCGTTGACGCCCTGCGCAAGCTCGCCCGCGATCGACTGGACGCCCTCAAGGCCGAGGTCCGCCAACCGCTCACCGACTACGAACAAGCCGAAGCCGACCGGCAAGCACAGATCATAGGCCTGCTCGAAGCCTGGCACGGACAACAGCGCGCCACGCAACAGCTGGACCCAGCAATTGACCCTTGCCGCGTCATCAGCGCCGAGATCACCCGCATCGAAGCCCTGCCCATCGTTCCCGAGCTCGAAGAGCGCCAGAGCGAAGCCCAGCAGATCAAAGACGCCACGCTGTACCAGCTTCACCAAAAGCTCGAACGCGCCAAGCAGGTTGAGGCCGAGCGCGCACGCATCGCCGAGGAGGAGGAAGCCAAACGCCAAGCCGAGCGCGAAGCCCACGAGCGCCAGATCGCCGAGCAAGCCGCCGCCGCGGCCAAGCAGGAAGCCGAGGAGCAGGCCCGCCAAGCCCTCGAGCGCGAGCGCCAGCAAGCCGAGCAGAAGGCCAACGCCCAGATCGAGGCCCTGCAGCGCCAAGAGCGCGAAGCCGAAACCGCCCGCTGGGAAGCCGATCGCTACGAGCGCCGTGCAGCCGAAGCCAAGGCCCAGGCTGAGCGCGATGCCGAAGCCGCTCAGCGCAAGCGCCAACGGCTCGCGACCAAGGCCGAGCGCGCAGACAACGCGCTGCCCGACCGCGAGGAGCAAGCCCGCATCCATCGCGAAGTGCTCGCCGATCTCTGCGATTTCGGCATCCACGAAGCCACCGCCCGCGCCCTGATCACCGCAATCGCCCGCGGCGGCATCTCCCACCTCACGATCACCTATTAGCCAGAGGACCAACGCCATGACGAAGCGATACAGCCCAGCGCCGTGGCGAATCGACAACGAAGAGGCGATCCGCATCCGCGACGCGAGCGGCACCTTAGCGACGCTAACCCACCTCACGCGCACCGGCCGCCGTGACCCGGAAGAGGTCGCCGCCAACGCGCGCCTGATCGCCACCGCGCCCGAGCTACGCGAGCAGCTGCGGCTCACGCTGGCATCACTGTTCGCCGCGATCAACCTGCTCGAGCATGACGGCAAGCGCGTAGTCGCGTCCGATCGGATGTTCGAGCAGATGCTCGACGACTACCAGCGCACCGCCAACGCAGCCCGCGAAGTCCTACTCAAGACGGAAGACCACTGACCGCAAACAGCGAGCCAACACCATGCACGACGACATCAACGGCACCTACCGCACCAACGCCGATGGCGAGACCGAGCGCAAATGCCCGCAGTGCGGAGCCTGGGCCAGCGCTGACCACATCGATAACGGCATCGGCGCCGAGCAGTGCGGCCCCTTCGGCTGCGAGCGCTGCGGCTGGATCGAGCAGCGCCCGAGCATCGAAACGCTTTTCCAATAGCCGAACACCGCCACCAACCGCCCGGCCCAGCGCCGGGCAGGAGCCCCGCAGATGCACGCCTACACCGTCGAGATCACCGAAACCAACATCGTGTTCGTGCCCGCAGCCCGCACCAGCGCCGACGCCGAGCGCCAAGCCGAGGCATGGATCGAAGCCCACGCGAGCGGCGACGTTCACATCAGCGCAGCCGCCCAACCGATCCAGCCCAACAGCAAAGCAGAGGCCCGCCTGCTCGCCGACACCGAAATCACCGAGGTTTAACCCATGCGATCCCTCAACCGAGTAGAGATTATCGGCCGCTTAGGCGCCGATCCCGACATCCGCTACACCC
>JAAAOQ010000127.1 GCA_009908845.1 Gammaproteobacteria bacterium | reverse complement strand
ACCCAGCCCTTCTCGGATAGGACGACGGTGACGGGCTCGCTCGGGGCGATCTCGGTATCGTTCAGCGCCGCGGCGACGGGACGCTCAGTCAGCGGCGAGCGGCGCGCGTCACCATGCTTCTTTGCATCGGCCTCGATCTCTTCGATGATCAGGTCGCGCAGCTTGTCTTCGCTGCCGAGGGTCGCCTGGATATGATCGCGCTCGGCGGAGAGCTCATCCTGCTCGCCGCGGATCTTGATCTCTTCCAGCCGCGCGAGCTGACGCAGCCGGGTGTTCAGGACGTACTCGGCCTGGGTGTCGGAGAGGCCGAAGCGCTCCATCAGGACCGGCTTGGGCTCATCCTCGGTGCGGATGATGCGGATCACCTCGTCGATGTTCAGGAAGGCGATCAGCAGGCCTTCCAACAGGTGGAGCCGCTCGAGCACCTTGTCGAGCCGGTGCTGGAGCCGGCGCCGGACCGTGGTACGCCGATAGCTCAGCCATTCGTCCAGGATCTCGCGCAGGTTCATCACCCGCGGCCGGCCATTGAGCGCGATCAGGTTCAGGTTGATCCGGTAGCCGCGCTCGAGATCGGTGGTCGCGAACAGGTGTGACATCAGGCGCTCGACATCGACCCGGTTCGAGCGCGGCACCAGCACCAGCCGGGTCGGGCACTCGTGGTCGGACTCGTCGCGCAGGTCCTCGAGCATCGGCAGCTTCTTTGCCTGCATCTGGGCGGCGATCTGCTCCAGCACACGGCTGCCCGAGACCTGGTACGGGAGCGCGGTGATCACGATGTCGCCCTGTTCGAGCTCATAGTGCGCACGCTGCTTCACCGAGCCATGGCCGGTCTCATAGATCCGCTGCAGTTCGGCCCGCGGGGTGATGATCTCGCCGGCGGTCGGGAAGTCCGGCCCTTGGATATGCCGCATCAGTCCCGCGACATCGGCCTTCGGATGCTTGAGCAGGTGGATGCAGGCCTTAGCGACCTCGCGCAGGTTGTGCGACGGGATATCGGTTGCCATACCGACCGCGATGCCGCTGGAGCCATTCAGCAGCAGATTTGGCAGCCGCGCGGGGAGGGTCTTGGGCTCCTCCAGGCTGCCGTCGAAGTTGGGCTGCCAGTCGACCGTGCCCTGGTTGACCTCGGTGAGCAGAACCTCGGCGTATTGCGTGAGCCGCGATTCGGTATAGCGCATCGCCGCGAAAGACTTGGGGTCGTCGGGCGAGCCCCAGTTGCCCTGGCCGTCGATCAGCGGGTAGCGATAGCTGAACGACTGCGCCATCAGGACCATCGCCTCGTAGCAGGCGCTGTCGCCGTGCGGATGGAACTTACCGAGGGTGTCGCCGACGGTGCGGGCCGATTTCTTGAACTTGGCCGCCGCCGTCAGCCCGAGATCGGACATCGCGTAGAGTATGCGGCGCTGCACGGGCTTGAGCCCGTCGCCGATGTGCGGTAGCGCGCGGTCCAGGATCACGTACATCGAATAATCGAGATAGGCCTTCTCGCTGAACAGGTGCAGCGGCAGGCGCTCGAGCCCTTCCGGGCTGTAGATCGGCGTATCGCTCATGCAGTGGGGCGTCGATTTCGATCGGAGAGAGTGAAGGGGCCGCAGCCGGGCTTGTGGCGCTTGGAGCGAATGGGTGCTGCCGCCCTTGATGGCGCGGAAACGACAGGCGCCGCCGTCGCTGCAGCGACGGCGGCGCAGGATAAGGGCGGCAGCGTCGGGATGAGACCGGCCGATGCCGGTCCGCGCGATTAGCGCCGACTTGCGTCAGCGCTCGAACGGGAGCAACCGGCGCTCCAGATCAGTGCGCGACGGCCGCACCGTGGCCGAGTGAGGCGACGACGATCATCGCCATCACCTTCAGGACCAGCCAGGCCATCGCGCCGGCGGCGAGATCGTCGGCGATGATCCCAAAGCCGCCGTGGAACCGCCGCTGGAACCAGCTCACCGGCCAGGGCTTGTAGATGTCGAACAGGCGGAACAGCAGGAAGCCGAGGATGATCCAGTTCAGGCTGATCATCGGTGCCGCCGCCATCGCCACCAGGAAGCCGAGGACCTCATCCCAGACGATCGACGGCGGGTCCTGGTCGTCGCTCTCTGCGAGCACCTTGCTGCAGGCCCAGATGCCGATGGCGATCAGGGCCGCGAGGGCGATCCCATAGACCATCCCAGGCAGACTGGCGAGCACCAGATAGATCGGTACCGCGACCAGGGTGCCCATGGTGCCGGGGGCCATCGGCGACAGGCCGGCGCCGAAGCCGAATGCGATCCAGTGCTCGGGGCGGCCCGGTTCGAAGGCCGGTGGCGTCGGGGTATCGGTTGCAGAGGTCGTGCTCATCGTAGGTCTCCTAAAGCGATGTGGATTCGAAGGTCATGATCCGGTGGGCGCAAAATGGTCATATCCGCCGGCCTCGCCGTGCCATGAATGGCCGTCTGCGCCGACAAAGCGCAGACCGGCGCGGGCCTCGATCTCGCCGACCTGCGTCAGCGGACAGCCGGCGGCGGCCGCCATCACCTTGAGCTCGGCATGGTGCTCCGGCGGCAGCGTGAAGCAGAGCTCGTAATCATCGCCGGAGCACAGCGGCAGGCGCCAGTCGTTCCGGGCGGCGACCGCCCCGGCAACCTGATCGGCAAGGGGCAGCCGGTCGAGCTCGATCCGGGCACCGCAGCCGGAGGCCTCGAGGATGTGGTCGAGGTCGGCGGCCAGCCCATCGGAGAGGTCGATCGCGGCGCTGGCGACACCACGGAGCACCTCGCCGAGCGCGACGCGGGGGGTCGGTCGCTCCAGCCGCTGGCGCAGATAGTCACCAAGTGGCTCGCCCTGCTGCAGGTGCTCGAGCGCCAGACCGGCATCACCGAGCGCGCCGCTGACGCAAACCAGGTCGCCTGGCTTGGCGCCGGCGCGGCGCAGGGCATGGCCGCGCGGAACCAGCCCGTGGACCTGGACCGAGATGGCCAGGGGGCCGTGCGTCAGATCGCCGCCAACCAGCCGGACATCCTCTTGCTGGGCGAGGGTCGCGAACCCGTGCGCGAACCGGCTCAGCCAGTGCGCGTCGGCCTCGGGCAGGGTCAGCGCCAGTGTTGCCCAGGCCGGCTCGGCCCCAACCGCGGCCAGGTCGCTCAGGCCAACGGCCAGCGCCTTATGACCCAGTCCTTCCGGGTCGGCATCGGGCAGGAAATGGACGCCTGCGACCAGCGTGTCGATGCTGAGTGCCAATTCGCGATCGCCGGGGACATCGAGCAGCGCACAATCATCGCCGATGTCGAGCAGCACATCGGAGCGTGCAGCGCCGAGGCCAGTGAGATGGTCTGCAATCAGCGTGAACTCGGACATCGCAATGGCTCCCGCGGTATGGCTGATGACTGCGCTCGCGCGTCAGTTGCGGGCTAGCTCCTCAGCGCGTGCCCGGTGCGCGACGCGATCGAGCACTGCGTTGACGTAACGGTGCCCCTGCTCGGCGCCGAAGGCCTTGGCCAGCTCGACGGCCTCGTTGATGATGATACGTGCCGGCAGTTCCAAGCTGAACAACAGCTCGTAGGTGCCGATGCGCAGGATGCTGCGCTCGACCGGATCGAGGCTTTGCAGCGAGCGGTCCAGATTGCCGCGCAGCGCGTCGTCGATCTGGTCGGCCTTGTCCGGCACCCCACGCAGCAGGCTGTCGAAGAGCTGATGATCGTAGGCGCGGGCGACGCGGGGCGCCGAGGGCGCGGGGTTGGACGGCTCGTCATGGCCCTCGCTCATGCCCTCGGCGATCGCCTCCATCCAGGCCGGGTCATCGAAGAAGTGACTGGCGATCTCGGCTGGAGACAGCCTGCTGACCTGCCATTGATAGAGCGCGAGCACCGCGTAGCGGCGCGCTTCGGTGCGGCGCCCGGCCATCTTCAGCCGAGCCCGCGCAGCAGGTCGACCATCTCGATCGCCGAGAGCGCGGCCTCGGCGCCCTTGTTGCCGGCCTTGGTGCCGGCGCGTTCGATGGCCTGCTCGATGGTGTCGACGGTGAGCACGCCGAAGGTGACCGGGATGCCATGCTTGAGGCTGACCTGAGCCATGCCCTTGACGCATTCACTGGCGACGTACTCGAAATGCGGGGTGCCGCCGCGGATCACGGCGCCGACCGCGATGATCGCGTCCTGATCGCCCTTCGCCGCGATGCGCTCGATCGCGACCGGCATCTCGAACGCGCCAGGCACGCGCACGATGGTCAGGTCCGCTTCCTCGGCGCCGTGCCGGCGCAGGGCGTCGAGCGCACCCTTCTCGAGCTGCTCGACGATGAAGCCGTTCCAACGTGAGACGACAAGGCAGTAGCGGGCCTGTCCGGCGCGCAAGGCGCCCTCGTAGGTCTTGATCATGATTCTGTCTCCAGGCTGCTGCGGCCGCCCAGGTATTCGACCACCTCGAGATCGAATCCCGAGATCGCATGCATTGCCTTCGGTGCGCTCATCACCCGCATCTTGTGGACCCCGATGTCGGAGAGGATCTGCGCACCGATACCGTAGGTCCGCAGCTCGTTCCGCTCGCTGCGCGGCGCGGGCGGGGGTTGATCGGTCTCCGAGGCCGCGATCGCACCGAGCTTTGCGAGGACGTCCTCGCCTTGATCACGATTGCGCAGGACCACGATCGCCCCTTCGCCGGCCTCGGCGATCTGGCGCATCACGTCATCCAACGGCCAGCCGCAGGCCGAGTGCTGCGTGCCGAAGAGGTCGCAGAGCGTGTTCTGCAGATGGACCCGGACCAGGGTTGGACGATCGGGGTCGAGCTGTCCCATCACTAGCGCCAGATGGATGTCGTTGTCGATCGTATCGCGGTAGGCCGTCACCTCGAAGGTCCCCATCGGGGTCGGAAGTGTGCCCTGTGCCTCGCGGATCACGGCCTTCTCGTTGGCGACCCGGTAATGGATCAGGTCGGCGATGGTGCCGATCTTCAGTCCATGCGTTTCGGCGAACGCCTCGAGGTCCGGCCGCCGCGCCATGGTGCCGTCCTCGTTCAGGATCTCGACGATCACCGCGGCCGGCTCGAAGCCGGCGAGGCGCGCCAGGTCGCAGCCGGCCTCGGTATGGCCGGCGCGCACCAGCACGCCGCCAGGCTGAGCCATCAGCGGAAACACGTGCCCGGGTTGGACTAGGTCGGTCGGTTTGGCATCCGGCGAGACGGCCGCGGCGATGGTACGGGCGCGGTCGGCGGCCGAGATGCCGGTGGTGACCCCGCGCGCGGCCTCGACCGAGACCGTGAACGCGGTCGAGTGCGGCGCGTTGTTGGCGTTGACCATCAGCGGCAGACGCAGTCGCTCGCAGCGCTCCTTGGTCAGGGTCAGGCAGATCAGACCGCGGCCGTACTTGGCCATGAAGTTGATCGCCTCCGGCGTCACGGCGTCGGCCGCGAGCAGCAGATCGCCTTCGTTCTCGCGATCCTCGTCGTCCATGATCACGACCATACGTCCGGCACGGAGCTCGTCGATGATCTCTTCGGTCGTGTTCAGTGGCATGGCGCTGTCGGACATCAGGCGGGGCCGTGCGAAGTCAAGCCGACAAGCATAACTCAGTTTCGGCGAGACGTCACTTGGTGCGAGGCCGATCAGATCGGTCGGGTCAGATCAGTTTGGCTGCCAGCCAGGCACACCCAACCTTAGGGCACTCGAAAACGAGCCTTTACCAATGGGGCTGCACATGGCTCCTACTGTGCACGAGTCACGCTGCCTCCAGGCGCCGAGCGGCGGGCCTTGCAGGCTATCCCTGTCGTCGATGATAGACTGGCGACATTGCCATGCCAGTCGTCTTCCCTGCAAGACGATACGAGATTAGAGAGAAACCCTCCACATGTCGAACGATCAACCGCTGACCGCCCCCTCTCGCTTCAGTCCTGCCACCCATCAACGCGGGCTCGACAAGGTCGCGCGCATTCCGGTCAAGATCGAGCGCGCCGCCGAGGTGCCGCGCAAACCGGCCTGGATTCGGGCCAAGGCCCCGACGGGTCCGGGTGTGGCCAGGATCAAGCGCCTGCTGCGCGAGAACCGGCTGGCGACCGTCTGTGAGGAGGCGCAATGCCCGAACCTCGGCGAGTGCTTCAATCACGGCACCGCAACCTTCATGATCCTCGGCGATGTCTGCACGCGGCGCTGCCCGTTCTGCGATGTGGCCCACGGCCGTCCGGAGCCGATCGATGAGGCAGAGCCGGAGATGCTCGCCGAATCGATCGCGCGCATGCGGCTCAACTATGTGGTCATCACCTCGGTCGACCGCGATGATCTGCGCGATGGCGGGGCCGGGCACTTCGCCGCCTGCCTGCGCGCGGTGCGCGCCCGCTGCCCCGGGATCAAGCTCGAGGTGCTGGTGCCGGATTTCCGTGGCCGTGAGGAGCGTGCCTTGGCGGCCTTCACCGGCGACGGACGGCCCGATGTCTTCAATCATAATCTCGAGACGGTCCCGGCGCTCTATCGCGAGGCGCGTCCTGGCGCAGACTATGCCGGCTCGCTGGCCTTGCTCAAGCGCTTCAAGGCCCTCCATCCGGAGGTGCCGACCAAGTCGGGCCTGATGTTGGGGCTGGGCGAGACCACCGAACAGGTGCTGGCCGTGATGGCCGATCTGCGCGCCCATGACTGCGACATGCTCACCCTGGGGCAGTACCTACAGCCGAGCCGGGATCACCTGCCGGTGCGCCGCTACTGGGAGCCGGCCGAGTTCGAGACGCTGCGCGAGGCCGGTGAGCGGATGGGATTCGTGAACGTGGCGAGCGGCCCGATGGTGCGGTCGTCTTACCATGCCGATCAGCAGGCCCTCGGTGCAGGCTAGGCGAGCACTTTGGTAGGGCCTCTTAGGGCCGGGACGGATCACTCGCCGGAGAGGCGTGGATGACGTTGGCTTTGTCACTGATGGGATTGATCCTGGCCTTTGCCGGCTTCATGGCGCTGGTCTGGTCCGTGCACGCGCTCGATCGCTATGCCCAGGCGCGCTACAGTTATAGGCCCTTCGCGTTACCGAATGCGGCGCTGATGTGCATCCCCAGCCTGCTGCTGCTGTCGGTGCTCTCCGCGGCGCCTGATGCGGCGTCGCTACTGGCGTTGCCCGCGGCCATCGACGCGGTGGGCCAGGTGAAGCTCGCGATCTGGGCGCTGTTCCTGGTCGCGATGCTCGCCCTGTTGGCCTGGCGCACCAATCCGTGGATCGGCGGCTATGCGACGCTGCTGCTGGCGCTGGCGGCACCGGTGGTGCTGATGACCGTGCTGTTCCAGCGCCTCGCCCGCTGAACGCGTGTGTTGCATGACAGTGGCCAGGCGCTGATCGACCTGGCAGGAGACCTGAGATGTTCACCGGAATCATCGAGGCGATCGGCCGCGTCGAGTCGATGGAGGACCGCGGCGGCGATCGGCGCTTGCGCATCAACGCCGGTGCGCTCGACCTCGAGCAGGCGACCATTGGCGACAGCATCGCCGTCAACGGCGTCTGCCTCACCGCCGTCGAGCTGGGCTCGGGCCGCTTCGCGGCCGATGTCTCGCGCGAGAGCCTGTCGCTCACGACGCTGGGCGAGCTGAGTTCCGGCTCCAAGGTCAATCTGGAGCAGGCGTTGCGCCTCTCGACGCCGCTCGGCGGGCATCTGGTCAGCGGTCATGTCGACGGCGTCGGGACCGTGCTCGACATCCAGCAGGATGCACGTTCCTGGAAGCTGCAGATCCACGCCCCCGGCGAGCTCGCGCGCTATATCGCGGTCAAGGGCTCGATCTGCGTCGACGGCACCAGCCTGACCGTCAACACGGTCAAGGGCGCTGTGTTCGATCTCAACATCGTCCCGCACACGCTAAGCGCGACCATCATCGGCAATTACCGGGCCGGCAGCCGGGTCAACCTCGAGGTCGATCTGATCGCCCGCTATTTGGAGCGGCTGATGCTCGGCGAGCATGCGGCCGACCCATCCCACAGCGGCCTGTCCGAGGAGTTCCTGCGCCGCCACGGCTTTCTGTAGCAAGGGATCGGCTCATTCTCGCCCCGCCCGCGGTGGTGGCCGAGACCAAGGCTAGTCGGCGTGCTGCTGCCCGGGCGTTAGGCGTCAGCGAGCGGACCGTCTATCACAGGCTGCGGCAGTTCGGCCTCAGCGGTTGAACGCGCCGGTGTCGCTGCAGCGCTGCAGCCGTCGCCGCAGCCGCGCACGCCGATGCGCGCTGGCGTCGCCATCGGGGAGGCGCTCGGCGTAGGCGAGCGCCTGCGCCAGGTCGCGACCGACGTGCTCGTGGTGCTTGGCCAGCTCGAGGATGGCCGCGGGATCGCCCAGCGCTGCAAGCGCCTCCCAGATCGCGAGCGCCTCGACCCAGGCCCCGCGCCGGCGTTTGAGCTGCGCGAGGTCCAACGCCGCCCGATGGCGCGGTCGTCGCCATAGGCGCG
>JAAAOQ010000030.1 GCA_009908845.1 Gammaproteobacteria bacterium | reverse complement strand
CGGTAGCAGACAGCATAATGGCGGTTGCGGCAATTAGGGTTTTGGTCTTCATTTGGTGTTACCTATGGCTGGTGGGTTAGCTTTGACATCCTCCCCGCCTCAATCCCAGCTGAGCGCGCCGCCGGTCTGATACTCGGTGACCCGGGTCTCGAAGAAGTTCT
The DNA here is from genome assembly GCA_009908845.1 of Gammaproteobacteria bacterium. Lineage (GTDB taxonomy): Bacteria > Pseudomonadota > Gammaproteobacteria > Chromatiales > Chromatiaceae > Lamprobacter. The sequence goes on along the minus strand of JAAAOQ010000030.1, from coordinate 8,230 downwards.
TCTCCTTCTTCAGGTCCAGCACCTCGGACATCCACGGGAAGGGGTTGGCGACCCCCGGGTATTGCTCGGGCAGGCCGATCTGGGCGCAGCGCCGGTTGGCGATGAACTGCAGGTACTCCTCGAACATCGGTGCGTTCAGCCCGAGCACCCCGCGCGGCATGGTCTCGTGGGCGTAGTCGGCCTCGAGCTGCACCGCGTCACGGATCATGTCGACGAGCTCCTGCTTGAACTCGGCCGTCCACAGGTGCGGGTTCTCGATCTTGATCTGGTTGATCACGTCGATGCCGAAGTTCATGTGCATCGACTCGTCGCGCAGGATGTACTGGAACTGCTCGGCGGTCCCGGTCATCTTGTTGCGCCGGCCCATGCTCAGCACCTGCACGAAGCCGACGTAGAAGAATAGCCCCTCGAAGATCACGTAGAAGGCGACCAGCTCGCGCAGCAGCCGCTGGTCGTTCTCGCGCGTGCCGGTGTGGAAGTGCGGATCGGCCAGGTGCTGGGTGTAGGGCAGGGCCCACTCCGCCTTGCGCGCGACCGAGGGCACCTCGCGGTACATGTTGAAGATCTCGCCCTCGTCCAGGCCCAGGCTCTCGACCGCGTACTGATAGGAGTGGGTGTGCAGGGCCTCCTCGAAGGCCTGGCGCAGCAGGTACTGGCGGCACTCGGGATTGGTGAGGTGGCGGTAGACGGCGAGCACCAGGTTGTTCGCGACCAGCGAGTCGGCAGTCGAGAAGAAGCCGAGGTTGCGCTTGATGATGGTGCGCTCGTCGTCGGTGAGGCCGTGCGGATCCTTCCAGAGCGCGATGTCGGCGTTCATGTTGATCTCCTGCGGCATCCAGTGGTTGGCGCAGGCGTCGAGGTACTTCTGCCAGGCCCAGTCGTACTTGAAGGGCACGAGCTGGTTCAGGTCGGCGCGGCAGTTGATGATCTTCTTGTCGTCGACGTGCACCCGCCCGGCGCCGAGCTCCAGGTCCTCGAGCCCGGTGGCGCCGCCCCCGGCCTGATCGCTAGCGGCGTCTCGCTCCGGCGCGCGCTGCTCGGCCGTAGGCGCCGCCGGCTCGGTGTCGGCGATCAGCGCCGGCTGCGCAGGCGCCGGGTTCGGGTCCACCATGGGCGCGCTGCCGGCGGTGGCCATCAGCGCCGCGTTCGAGACCACGCCGCCGCCGGGACGCACCGGCGCGGCGGCCGCCGGCGCCGGGGCATGGCGGGCGTGCGGCGCGTGCCGGGCCGCCGGGTCGGTCTGGGGGCGGGCGGTGGCGAGGGGGTCGTCCCAGTTCAGCATGGCGGTCTCCGCGGCGTTCGGGTGTGGGTTGCTGGGTGCGGGTCTCAGGGTCGGCGGCCGTGGTAGTAGCCGCTGTGGCCCTTGATCGCCGGGGCTGAGGCCCAGCGATGTAGGTGAAAGAGCATTGTCCACGAGTCCTCCGTGGACGCGCTGCGGCCCACGCCGGCGAAGGCTGCGACCATTGAGGCCGCGCGCATCCTGCCCGCGTCGAACGGGCGGGACGGGTGACGGGGGAGTGTTCGGATCATGGTGGCCTCCTACTAGATCGAGTCATGCAGCCGGGTGGCTGCGTTCGGTTGGGGAGCCGCCAGTGTTCGGCGGCTCTGGGTGGTGGTTAGGGTGATGGTTAAGGAAGCGGGTTGCCCGCAGCTTCCCAATCCTCTGCGGTGCAGATATACCGCAGCATCCGGCTGAAGTCGGTGCGGACGGTGTTGTTCTCGCCATCACGAAGCCCGTCATGGGTGCCTGCTGGCGAGTTGTCACCGCGAACGATAGCGCCGCTAACGAAAGAAACCAATGTGCCGCTGGCGGATTGCTGACGCAGCCTGAGGGCGCCAGAGTTGCAGCGATCGTACTCAGGCTTAAGAATGATCGCCGGGGTGATGGCGCGTGCAGCGCCAATTACTACTGTGTTTTGCGGGAAGCTCATGGGGTCTCTCCGTTCGTTGTGATGAGCCGCCCGTGTGCGGCGGCTCGGGGTTGGCAAGGTTTTATTGTACCACATCCCGATATCCGTGTCAATTATTCGTGTGTGTCTGCGTTGAAGTGGGTCACGCGGCCGCAATGCCGGCCGCGTCCGTGCGGCTGGTGGTGGTTAGGCGCGGACGGTGGTCGTCCGCAGCATGCCCGGCTTCTCGCCGGTGATACGGTCGTGCTGGCTGCTGAGATCAACGAGGCTTCCACCTTAGCGGGTTGCTCTATGTGTTAAATGAAAATGTCTTTCGAGAGTCGCAGCACCCTCGCGCCGGGCCTGATCTCGGTGGCCGAATCGATCTTGGTTGTGCGCTCGGCTTCGCTGTAATCGCTGAGTAGGTCCAGGGCGAGCGCTTGCCAGTTGGTTCGATAGCTGTGCTTATTCGCCTTGAACGTCGCCAGCTTTTGACCTGCATGCTCAATAATTTCGGCATCCGCGAGCGCTGGAATTAGCTGATCCCGAAGAGCCTTCTCGTCCTTCTCCAGCTTTTTCAGGTTGTCCTTGATCACAGCATATCGCCGAAGCAATTCAGCGGTATCACCGTCAAGCTCGGCAACCTTGCCGGGCTGATGGCTGGCCCAGCGCTGGCGGGCCTCGGTCTCGGTCTGTGGGTCCGGTGGTGTGTCGGTCTCGACCAGTCGCCAATAGTCGGCAAGGCCGTCGCAGATCATCTCGTGCAGCTCGTGATCGGCTTCGATCTTATGGATTTTCAGCTCCGGGCCTGGTACGAGCGCCGCGACATATGCAATTTCCGCACCGGTCAGCATCAAATAGCCCTGCATCTGAAACATTACGTCGTTGTCCACCTCGGCGCTACCGTCTTCTCCAAAGCGATAGCGCGCGCCGAAGCCGAGCGATGTTTTCATGTCCACGACGGGCCGGACTTTCTCGCCTGGCCGCTTACTGGCGCGGTAATCGGTATGCCCAATCAGCGGCAATGTTTCGTGCCGGTATGCTTTATGGTCACGGCGTAGATTGCGTTGAAGGCGTTCGGTAACGAAAGGCCGCAACACATCCTCCATCGGTTCACCAAGGGCAACACGAAGCTCCCCCGATAAATCTTCCGGCTCGGCCCTGCCCGTGTGCATCATCCACAGCTCATAGCGGCTCCCAAATCGACCCAGGCTAAGCGCTTGGGCGATCTTGCTGCAACCGACCGCGGTCTTGTGGGATTGGGCGATGGTGTCGTTCATGCCGAAAACTCCCGCAGCGCGTCCGCCGCCTCGCGCATGGATGTCGCCAGCCCCGGCATACGGGCTTGCAATACCCCGGCTCCAGCGTACAGATGCCTGGCGAGTCGATGGCCGTCCTGAATGCGCGGCTCGCGATACCGGGCGAGCTCGCGGATCACGGGGTCATCGGATTCAAGGCGCGGGTCATCGCGGTTATTGGTCGCTGCTGACGCCATCTCCTCGGCGCAGCCGGTGCAGATGTCGACCACTTCGTCGTAGTCGTCGAGCGGTGTGGCGCAGATCGCGCAGCGGTTGTGGCTCGCGGGTCGGGGAACCTTTGTCGCCAACGGGCTTTGTGAGTCATCGGTCGAGACCAAGGCCTCGGCGTCGTCGCGGTCGCGGTCGCGGATGGCTGCGAGGAGCTGCTGATCTAGATCGCTTGGTGCTTTCTCGCGTTGATCAGCATCGGTTAGCGCCCGATAGAGCCTGATCGTCTTGCCGTTCTTTGGCTTCTCGGTGCCGGCGACTTCAGCGCGGCCGGTTTTGACGAGATAACCGATGGCTTTGCTGACCTGATCGGGCGACTCGAACGTATCGTGCTGCTCGTACAGCGCCCTGCTGCTAATTGGCCGATCGGCAGTGAGTAACGCCGAATAGATTGCGTCTGCATAGGTCGTCATCAGATCCCCTCCGGCGCCAGATCGGGCGCGGTGCTGTAGCGCGTTTGCGGCGGGCGCTGCGGTCGGCAGAAAGCCGGGCGGTTTCCGGCCATTGGCTGCGCTTCGAGATGGCAGCCAATCGCTTCCAGGGCGCGTCGCAGCTCGTCGGCTGTCAACTGGTCGGGGGCGATGATGCGGGCGGTGAATCGGGTCATTGGTCAAGCTCCTGCGGTCGGACGGGTAGGGATGGCTTGCTTGTTCATTCGGCCTCCTGGTCGACTCGCCGCTCGGCCGCTGCCCACAGTGCGCTATCAATCGCGTCATCCCGGATCAGGTCGCTGATCGGGCGCGAGATGAGGTGCAGGTATTCGCGCTCGATTGCCTCTTCGCGTTCGGCCTCATCATCGAGCTGGCGCTGATAGGCCGCGTCGAGCCGGCCAAAGTGGATGGCTTCTGCTCTTGCTAGGCTCATTCCGCGACCTCCTCATCGGCGGTCGCATACCCGCAGGCTTCGCAGCCCTCGTCCGGGTCCGCGTCCACGGACCCGCAGTCTGGGCAAGCCCAGAATGAGATGTCGCAGCCGATGGTGTAGCGGTCGAACGTCCGGCGAGTCTCAAGGTGCTCGAGCGTCCAGCCGGCGTCCTCTAAGTCCTGCAGGGTGTCCGCGAGCCACAGCGCCTTGTCGGCGGCGGCCTGGGCTTCGTCGTAGTCGTCCAGCTCGCGCTGGTATGCGGCGGCGAGTGATGCCATGGCGGGTCCTCCCCGGTCGGCGCCGAGCGGGATTGCTCGGGGCTTGAGGGAAAGTATAACCGCTAGTTTCGCCGCGTCAATACCGAAGGTTATGTTTTCGCACCTTTCCGCCGTTGCGCTCGACAAACTTTCTGTTATACTTGCCACATCATGAGCAAAAACCCCGTCACGATCGCTGCTGCACAGCTTGGCTCCACCTCAGCCCTGGCTCGAGCGCTTGGGCTGACCTACCAGGCTGTCAGGAAGTGGGAGCGCGCCATAGACGATGGGCGACTGCGAGGCATCCCCGCCGAGCGCGCTGTTGAGATTGAGCGGCTCACACATGGGCGCGTTACTCGTCAGATGTTACGTCCTGATTTGTGGCCCACCGAGCGCACCGCCGCATGACCTTCGCACAGGTGCGGCTCTGGAACCTGCGCTGGCTGGCTGGGGAGAACGGTGGTTTGACCGCCCTAGCCAAGCGGATCGATCGCCCACAACCGATGCTCTCGGCGTACATCGGGCGCAACCCGTCCAAGCTGGTCGGGCGCGACTTCTGCGCCTATGTCGAGCAGACCCTCGAGCTCGACCCCCTCTGGCTCGACCAGCCCCACCCTGACCTCTGGCGTAACATCGAGAATCCGACCTGGCGGATGCAGGTCGTGCGTGAGATGCGGAATCCTACCAAGCGACCGATCCATCCTTTTCCGGGCTAGGCGAGTGTTACGCGCGCGCTCAGACCGATGCATCGATTGCGGTGATGAGCTGCCGGAGGTGCGCCAGGAATACGAGCTTTGCGTCGCCTGCGCCGAGGATCGCGAGCGGCTGGAACGGATTGCGGGGGTGAGGCCATGACCACGCTCAGCACCGCGATTGACGAGACCCGCCGCGCGCTCGATCGCGTTGATCAGCTCTACTGCAATGAGTCTGACCCGGTGCGCTCGATCGGCCTGCGACAGGTTTCAATCGAGATCGCGGCCGCGCTATCGACGCTCATGGCGATGCGTGATGCTTGGAAGGCTGCGCAAGATTCCATGTCCAGCGGCGGTGTTGACGCACCGCCGAGGGACTTTCACCAACGCCTTGAACGAGGATAGGCACTGATGACAGACGAAAGTGTAGCAGAGGCAACGGCGGAGCTAGTGACGGTTCCGTACAGCAGTATCCAGTTTGATGAAGGGTTATATCCCCGCGTCAACGGGCACGACCCGGAAGTTGTGCAGACCTATGCGCGCGACATGGAGCAGATCGAGGCAGCAAGGAAGTACATCAGCATCAACGCCGATGGCGTCTTGCTGGATGGCCGTCATCGGCATCTGGCGTACAAAAAGTGCGCAGATGGCGCAACCGACTTTGATGTCACCGTCTGGCGCTACGGTATTTCGTCGCCGCTTGAGTCGTTCCGTCTGGCTTGCCATCTGCAAGATCGCGGAAAGGCACTGACCAACGATGACCGGCAGGCCAGCGCCAAGCGGTTGTATGCGCTTGGTGACCAGGCGCAAAAGGACATCGCAGCAGCGCTTGGGGTGTCCGCTGCAACCGTCTCGAATTGGTTGTCGCGCACCATCAAGGAGGAAAAGGAGCGCAAGAAGGCGAAAGCCTATGAGATGTGGCTGGCTTGCGCTACTCAGGATGAAATTGCTACAGCTACCGAGGTTGCGGCAGGAACAGTAGCAAATTGGGAAAAAGAATTTCTCAAAAATTCAACGGATGGAGAATTGAGAAATTGGAACGGATTTGAGCCACCCATCTACAACGTCTGGAAACTTCAGAACAAGACCAACAAGGTTGACCATTTCGGCAACTCTGAGCCGCGATGGGTTGAAAACCTGCTGTATCTCTACACCGAACCGTCAAGCATCGTTGTGGACCCGTTCGCTGGCAGCGGCTCGACCATTGATGTCTGCAAGAAGCGCGGACGGCGCTATTTCGTCAGCGACCGCAAGCCGATTGTCGAGCGCGAACATGAGATTCGCCAGCACGATTTGATTGCCGATGACGGCTTAGTTCAAATGCCAGCCGTTCCTCGCTGGAAAAATGTCGATCTTGTTTACCTTGACCCGCCATATTGGCGACAAGCGCAAGGCGAATACAGCAATGACCCGAGCGATCTCGGGAACATGCCGCTTGAGCAGTTCAATACTGCGCTTGCTGGAATCATCAGCGGCTTCGCAAAGAAGCTGAAGAACGGCCGTCCGCGCTACATCGCGCTCATCATCCAGCCGACCCAATGGAAAGCTGAAGGCCGCCAGTACACCGACCATATTGGCGACATGCTCCGTGCCGTCAAACTGCCGGTTCACATGCGCTACTCGGTGCCGTATGAGTCGCAGCAATGCACAGCGCAGATGGTGGAGTGGGCCAAGGAGCACAAAACCTGCTTGGTGCTGACACGCGAGATCGTTGTGTGGGAGGTGGCGTAATGACTCAACCACATGGATCGCAGTTTTTCTGCCCAGACTGCAAAACCTTTCACACGGCCGAATCAGCTTTTGGTCGATGGATTCGCAACAACAGCAAGCTCGACAGCGGCCTTGGCTTTTGCGTGATTGATCAGGACTACTGGATACACGCCTACAAGACCTTTGAGAATAGGGATTTTCAGTGCTTGATGGCGGTCGAGATCAAAACGCATGGCGGCAAGGTCAGTAATGCGCAGCGCGACACGTTGCACATTCTTAACCAAATCCTTCGCAACCGCAAAAACTTGACCCCGACAAAAAAAGATCGCTTTGCGCTGGCGCCTTTCTTGAAGGTCCACTCCGCGATGCTTAATCGCGAAGTCAACCTGCGGTCGTTTGGTGTGTTTGTTTTGACGTTCTCAGGTATTGGGCCGGAAGATTCAGGTGTCATCACTTGGAGTGGCGGCGACGGGAGAGCAAGGGGCGTTACTATTACGACAGATCAACTTACCAAGCTGCTCAAGTTTGAACTTGACCCAGACACCTTCATGCCGATTGACGAACTACTGAGGAATCATCACCAGACGCCCTTCAAGAAAAATCTTCATCTGTTTGAGGATGAGCAGGCCGCCTAACATGCCCTTGACCTTCCACAGCTCAAGCGCTATCTTCAACCCCGTCAGTGTCGCAATGGCGCTGGCCGGGATTGCAACCCCGTGTGACCACAAAGGCGCCAAGCGCCGCCATCTGAGTCGAGCGCTTTTTTTTGCGCCCGCACACTCTCTATGGCGGGCCGGTGCGAGCCACTTCGTTGGGCCGGGTTCCTTTGTGTCCGGTGGTTGCAACTCGCACTTGGCCTGCCACCCCTCGATTGCAACCCGAGCGGCAGGTCTTCTTCACAAAGGAGACCGCAATGAAGTTTCGCCATGTAAACATCAAGAACATGGTTCACCTGGTCCCGCCGTGGGCTGGTGAAGTGATCTCGGCCGCACGACTCCTAGATAGATGCTTTGACAGCCCTGAACTTAAGAGCCTCGTGCCAACTGGCGTGCGAGCAATCAGGCTGCACGCCTCTTTTGGGAAAACGCCACAAGAGATTGTGTGTTCTGTTGGCGCTCGCCATGAAAGGCAGGTTCGCAACGTATTACGCGGATCAACCTACTCTCGCATCAGAGGTGTTGAAGCATGAGCATCACCCTCTTCGATTTTCAGGAGGCAGCGCTTTCTGAGATCAGCTTTCGTTGGAGATCAGGTGCGCGCGCCGTGATGCTTGTCATGCCGACCGGAAGCGG
>JAAAOQ010000141.1 GCA_009908845.1 Gammaproteobacteria bacterium | reverse complement strand
GGCTCTGTGTCGATGGATGTGTCCGTCCTCAACATAACCCACGGACGTTGAGGACGGGCAGGTCAAAACATCATGTCTAAGCGGTCAACTGCGGTTTCCAGGTTTGTTGATGGGGCAGCGCAGACGATGACCCGCCCGCGCTCAGGGCACTCGCGCTGTGAAGACCACCGAGCGCTGGGTGCTGCGCAAGGTGCCGCGGCACGCGGCCGGGATCACGAATGTGGCGCCGTGCTCGAGCCCAAGCGGCACCCCTGAACCTGTATCCAACGTGACCTGGCCGTCGATGACCAGGCCCAGCCGCAGACGCGGTGGTCCCTGGCCTATGACCCGCTCCTCACCGGCGCTCAGGGTATGGCGTTCGAGCAAGAATTCAGGTGCTGGTGTGAGATAGCTGTCGGCGCCGTTCCCCGGTTGTGGCTGCGGCTGCAGCACTGTGCCTGACCCAGGTCTTATCTGCAGGGTTTCGAGCAGCGAGGGGACGTCGATGTGCTTGCGTGTGAGTCCGCCTCTGAGCACGTTGTTGGAGTTCGCCATCAGCTCGATGCCGGCGCCTCGCAGATAGGCATGAAGCTCGCCGGCCGGCAAGAAGATGGCCTCGCCTGGATGGAGACTGACCAGGTTCAGCAATAGGATCGAGAACAGACCACGATCGCAGTGTCGGCCGTTGGAAAAGAGACGGTCCGCCTCGAGCAGCCAATCGCGACGGTCTCCAGGATCGAATGCCTGTCCTTCCCGCTCGCGCCGATAGCGTTCAATGAGCGGTCTGAGCTGTGTGTCGACGGCGGCCTGGTCGAGCTCCATCATCCGACGGTAGAGCTCGAACAGCCCGGCTCGGGTCGGTCTGAACGGCGCGGCAAGCGCGCTCAGCTCGGGGGCGGCGCTGAGCTCGGCCTGGATTGTCTCGAGGGGGCGGAAGCCGCGCAGCGCGTAGAAATCGGTGAGCGCGACGAGCAGCTCTGGCTTATGGTTGCGGTCGCGATAGCTGCGGCGGGCGTCGGTGAGGGCGAGCCCGATCGCGTCCTCGCGCTGATAGCCGTCGCGGGCCTGCTCGCGGGTCGGATGGGCCTGGATCGAAAGCGGATGTCTGGCTGCAAGCACCTTGAGCAAGAATGGCAGCTCTGTGCCGAAGCGTCGCCGGGTCTCTTCGCCGAGCATTGTCTCCGGGGCTGCGCTGATCAGCTCCGCGAGCGAGAGGCGCCAGCCGCCGAGCTGCAAGGTGGCCAAAAGGTCCGGATGGGCGCCGATCCAGAGCTCGGCAAAGGGCAGCCCGCGTGGGTTTGGCGCATCGATCAGCGCCGGGATGAATCCCGGGTCGCCCCAGCCATAGTGCTGTACGCCGCATTGTAGCGGCAGTGCCGTCGGTGTCTTCTGGAATGCAGCGACCGCCGTGGCGAGATCATCACCGGTTGGCGTGGCGAGTGCAAACGCCAAGGGTCCGGCTGGGCTGTCCATCAGTCATCGACCGAGTCGCCGGTGATCGGAACGAACCGCACGGGGAGCATTTTGCGGCGCTTGAACGTTCCGTCCTGCTGTTTGGTCAGCACAACCAGTTCTTGACTTTGTCCGGTCGGCCCGAGCGGCATGACCAGCCGGCCGCCGACCTTGAGCTGCTCGGCGAGCGGGGCCGGGATCTCGGGGCCTGCAGCGGTGACGATGACCGCATCGAACGGGGCGGCCTCGGGCCAGCCTCGATAGCCGTCGCCGGCACGGATGTGGACATTGTCGTAACCAAGGCTCTTTAGGAGCTCCGCCGAGCGTTCGGCGAGCTCGGGGACGATCTCGACCGAGTAGACCTCGGCTCCCATCTCGCCGAGCACAGCGGCCTGATAGCCGGAGCCGGTGCCGAGCTCATAGACCCGACCGCTGTCTGGCGGTAGGTTGAGCAGGTGGCTCATCACCGCAACGATGTAGGGCTGCGAGATGGTCTGTCCGCCGCCGATCGGTAGCGGGGCGTTACGATAGGCGACTGAGCGCATCGCGGGGGGCACGAAACGCTCGCGCGGCACGCTTCCGAGGGCGGAGAGCACGCGCGGGTCGAGCTGGTCGAAGCCGAGGTAGGCACTCGTTGCGCGGACCTCGCGCTCGACCTCGGCAACGAGGCGCTGGCGAGCGAGCGCGCTCTGGCTGTCGTCGGGTGGCCGATTCGGGTTCATTGCCATGGCATCGCCGGCACCTAGGCTCAGGATGACGAGGACCGTCATCAGGATCGGCTGAATCGCTGAAAGACGCTGGAACGCGACTCGATTGTAGACTCGCATAGCGACAGACCTCCAGGGCCGAGCTTGCCTGCGCACCGCTTTCTTCCAGGGCGCCTCTCTTTCGCGAAGATAGTGAATCATGACCGTTGTTTCCACTGATCCGATCATCATCATGAGGTTCGTACAATGACCCCCTCGCCAGGCGATGCGTCCGGTCGGCCGGTACCGGTTGCGTTCGGGTTGATCGTGATCGGGGACGAGATCCTGACCGGGACGCGACAGGACCGCCATCTTGCGGCGTTCAAGGAGCGGCTCTCAGCACGCGGGCATCAGCTCGCTTGGTGCTGGATTCTGCCGGATGATCCCGAGCTGCTCACTCGTCATCTTGCGGCGTCGATGTCTGCCGATGCCCCGGTGTTCTGCTGCGGCGGTATCGGCGCGACGCCGGACGACTCCACGCGGGCCTGTGCCGCGGCCGCCGCAGAGGTCGAGCTGGTGCGCCATCAGGAAGCCGCAAGGCTGATCGAGGGCCGTTTCGGCGCTGATGCCTATCCACAGCGCATTCGGATGGCCGATCTCCCGGACGGCTCCTCGCTGATACCCAACCCGGTCAATCAGGTCCCAGGGTTTTGCCTGCAAGGCCATTGGTTCTTGCCCGGGTTTCCGCAAATGGCCTGGCCGATGGCCGAGTGGGTACTCGACACCCACTACGGTTGCGCTACGGAGCCGCTGCATGAGGAGGCGCTGATCGTGCGCGGGGTCCCGGAGAGCCGCCTGATCCCGTTGATGGAGCGGCTCGGAGCCGAATTCCCTGACCTGAAGCTGTTCAGTCTTCCGCACTTGGGGGATACCGAGCCTGAGCACCATATCCTCCTGGGCTTCCGAGGGCGCGGTGATCTCGGCCCCGCAATGGCAACTCTGCGCGCGGGTCTCGAGGCCGAGGGTGTCGAACACCGCGAGCGCTGAGTTGCGCGTCGGCTGCGGCCTCAGCCGACCGAGTGGTGATACAGCGGGTGGCCACAATCCCGATAACGGAGATAGCGCTTCCGGCCCGCTGCCCGAATCGCGGGGTCGTGGTCGAGCGGCTCACAGAGCCGCCCGAAGCGGCTGAAGAACGCAGGCGGCTCGGTCTCGGGGCTCAGATTGATCAGCACCTGATCTTCTCGATCCGGCTGGCCGTCGCTGCTGATCAGGATGGGGGTCAGGTCGATATCCGCCTCGCCGACGAGGCCGTGTGGTAGGAAGCTGTCCTCGCGAAAGCTCCAGAGGAGACGATCGAGGTGGCGGGCCTGCTGTGGGTCTGGGCAGTGGATCAGCACCAGGGGTGATCCTTGCATGGCTGGACGCTCCTGATGCGCTGAACCCGCCTGCTGTTCGTCCTGCAGCGCCCCGCTGTGGTAGATCCGCTCGACCAGCCGACAGGTCAGGCCGAATCGGTCATTGCGGCTGCCGTCCTTGAGCACATAGAAGTCGACGCGGGTCATTCAAGCGGCTGCGTCAGCGCGCTCGATTAGGAACTGGCTGAGCAGCGGCACCGGGCGCCCGGTTGCTCCCTTCTCCTTGCCGGTCAACCAGGCGGTGCCGGCGATATCGAGATGCGCCCACGAATACGCCTTGGTATAGCGTGATAGGAAGCAGGCGGCGGTGATGGCGCCGCCGTCGCGGCCGCCGATGTTCGCCATGTCGGCGAAGTTGCTGTCGAGCTGCTGCTGATAGTCATCCCAGAGCGGCATGCGCCAGACCCGGTCCGCACTTGCCTCGCCGGCCTTGGTCAGCGCCTCGGCGAGGCTGTCGTCGTTGGCGAACAGGCCCGACGGATGGCGGCCAAGTCCGACGATGCAGGCGCCAGTGAGTGTTGCCATGTCGACGACAACGGCGGGCTCGAAGCGCTCCACGTAGGTCAGCGCGTCGCAGAGGATCAGCCGACCTTCGGCGTCGGTGTTTAGGATCTCGATGGTCTGACCGGAGAGGCTGGTGACGATATCGCCGGGCTTATTGGCGGCGCCGTCCGGGAGATTCTCCGAGGCCGGGACGACCCCGACCACGTTGAGCGGCAGATCGAGCTCGGCGAGGGCGCGCAATGTGCCGATCACGCTGGCGCCACCGCACATGTCGTACTTCATCTCGTCCATCGCCTCCGATGGCTTGATCGAGATACCGCCCGCATCGAAGGTCAGCCCCTTGCCGACCAGCACGATGGGCTGATCGGAATCCTTGCCGCCGCGATAGTGCATCAGGATCAGCTTGGCTGGTTCTCGGCTGCCACGGCTGACCGAGAGCAATGCGCCCATCCCGAGCTCGGCCATGGCCGCTTCATCGAGGATCTCCGCCTCGAGCTTCCCATAGGCATCAGCGAGGCTCTTGGCTTGATCGGCGAGGTAGGTCGGCGTACAGATATTGCCGGGCAGGTTGCCGAGATCGCGCGCGAGAGCGACGCCTGCGGCGATCGCCAAAGCCTGAGCGCAGGCCCGCTCGGCGGCCTCGGCTTCGTGATCATCACCGATCCAGCAGTCCAATGCGGCTAACGGCTCAGCGGCCTCAGCCGCCGGCTTCTTGGTCTCGGTGTAGCGGTAGGCGCTCTGAGCCGCCGTGAGGACGCTGTATCGGACGCGCTGTTCGAGGTCCATGCCCTGCGGCTCGAGCACGCACAGGGTGCTGACCGCGCTGCCGAGCCGGGCCGCTTCGAGCCTCGCCAAAGCGCCTTTCAGGACCTTCTCGTAGGCGCTGCGATCAAGCTCCTCAGGCTTGCCGCATTGCACCAGCAGCACGCGCTGTGCCTTGAGGCCGCTGAGCCCATAGAGCATCAAGGCGTTGCCGGCCTTGCCGTCCAGGTCGCCCTGCTCAACAACCTTGGTCAGCGTGCCGCCGGCCGCGGCGTCGACCGTCTTGGCGGGCTCGGACAACTGGCGATCGCTGAACACGCCAAGGATCAGGCAGGGCGTGTCGAGCTCTGTCAGTGCGCTGCGGGTGATCTTGGATTGCATCGCGGCTCCTGGGGCAGGGTATCAAACGGACGACTGTCCTCATGGGACGGACTGATGACAGCCTAGGTTATTATCTGGGATCCAGAGTCTACAGGAACACCTGCAACAAGCGCATCGCGGTCAGGTGTCCGTGATCTGCTTGCCCGCTAAGCTCGCCGTTTGATCCGACGCCAGGTCACGCCATTGCGCATCCTTGATCGATATTTGGCCGGTGCCGTGCTCGGGGGCACCGCCCTGACCCTTGCCGTGCTGCTGCCCTTACTTGCGGTCTTCATTCTTGCCGACGAGATCGACAAGGTGGGCAATGACGGGTATGGGTTTTCGGATGCGCTGCTCTTCGTGACACTCTCGCTGCCGCGGTACCTCTACCAGGTGTTCCCGATCGCAACCCTGATTGGCGCCTTGGCTGGCTTGGGGCAACTCGCGGCGCGCTCAGAGCTGGTTGCGATGCGAGCCGCGGGTCTGTCGATCGGCCGAATCGTGCGTGGCGCGATGCTCGGGGGGCTAGTGCTGGCAGCGCTGGCCATCGCTACCGGGGAGCTGGTGGCGCCGGTTGCGGAACAGCGCGCGCTCGCAGTGCGTGCGATGGCTGAGACCGGGGAGGCGATGCACATCAGTGGCCAGGGTCTCTGGGCGCGTGACGGCAACGCATTCATCAATGTCCGGGATTTCGAGCCGGGAGCGGTGCTTTCGGATATCCATATCTTCGAGATCGAGGATAATCGGTTGCGGTTTGCGACGCGCGCCGACGAGGCGCGTTACCGTGACGGACATTGGGTGCTGACGGGGATCGAGCGCAGCCGTATCGGCGCCGATCGCGTCACGGTGGAACGGTTCGAGCGGGCGCGCTGGGATTCGTTGCTGAATCCGCGGCTGCTCGAGGTGATCGTCGTCGAGCCCCATGCGCTCCCGGTTTGGGGGCTCTATCGATATCTGCGCTTCATGCGACAGACCGAGCAGGATGCCGGCGCCCATGAGGTCGCGTTCTGGGGTAAGTTGGTGCAGCCGCTGTTGATCTTGGCGATGATCTTCGTCTCGATCCCGATCCTGCTCGGTTCGGCCAGGACGACCGGGACCGGGATCAAGCTCTTTATCGGGGTGGCGATCGGTATTCTGTTCTATCTCGTCAGCCGCACTTTCACCTACCTCGCGCTGCTTTATGGATTGAGTCCGGCGCTTGCGGCCTTTGCGCCCTTGGCGCTTTTTACGCTCGCTGCGATCGTGCTGTTACGGCGCGTCGGTTGAGGCTAGGCTAAACCGTTGTAGAAGACGCTCGCACCGGAGGGGCTTCAATGCCATTCCCCACCATCGAAGGTCAGGTCGGCAACACTCCGCTCGTGCGGCTGCAGAGGCTGCCGGGCGAGACCGGTAATCTCATTCTGGCGAAGCTCGAGGGCAACAATCCGGCCGGGTCGGTCAAGGACCGGGCGGCGCTGAGCATGATCCAACAGGCCGAGGCGCGCGGCGCGATCCATCCCGGCGAGGCGACCAGCGGCAATACCGGGATCGCGCTGGCGATGGCCGCCGCGATCAAAGGATACCGGATGCTCTTGATCATGCCCGAGAACATGAGCATCGAGCGGCGCCAGGCGATGGCGGCGTTCGGTGCCGAGATCCGGCTGACCCCGAAGGAGCAGAGCATGGAAGGGGCGATCGACCTCGCCGGCGTGCTCGAGGCGCAAGGGGCTGGCGTACGTCTGGATCAGTTCTCGAATCAGGACAACCCATTGGCCCACTACGAAGGCACCGGCCCCGAGATCTGGCGCGATACGGACGGCCGGGTGACCCATTTCGTGAGCGCGATGGGGACTACCGGCACCATCATGGGCACCAGCCGGTTCCTGAAGGGGCAGGACCCAACCGTTCAGATCGTCGGCGTGCAGCCTGAGGAAGGGTCGAGCATCCCTGGTATCCGCCGCTGGCCCGAGGCTTATCTGCCGAAGATCTATGACGCCTCGCGGGTCGATCGCGTGATCGATGTCTCCCAGAGCGAGGCCGAGACGACGATGCGGGCGCTCGCCGCGCGTGAGGGGATCTTCGCCGGTGTCTCTTCCGGCGGGGCGGTGGCGGCGGCGCTCAAGCTCTCTGCCGAGGTCGAGGACGCAGTGATCGTCGTGATCATCTGTGATCGCGGTGATCGGTATCTCTCGACCGGAGTCTATCCGAGCGGATAGGGGTCAGGGGCGTGCTTCCTAACGGTATCGGCGAGCGTGGCGCGCTCGGGCAGCGCGAGCTTCTGTGCTCGCCGAAGCGATAAGCGGGGCCAACAGCGGCAGGCTCGCTGGGTGCGGCTTGCTGTCGATCCTGTCAGATGGCACATTGCATCGATGACATCGAGTGTCGCCCTCTATGAAGCCCTCACCTCGACGACCAACGAGCGTGTGCGTGCCCGCTTGATCGCGGAGGCGTTCGAGCGTCTGGAGGAACGGTATCCGCAGCGACCGGATCGGGCCACCCAAAGCCCTATCCGCGAGAGTGAACTGCGCCTGAAGCGTGAGATCGAACAGGTACGGTCGGGCCTGACGCGCGAAATCGAGCAAGTAAGGCCCGATCTGACTCGTGAGATCGAACAGGTACGGTCTGACTCTGACGCGCGAGATGGAGCAGCTTCGGGGCGAGATCGCACGGACCAAGGTGGAGCTGCTGCGCTGGTTGCTGCCGTTGATGGTCGGCCAGGTGGTCGCGATCGCAGCGTTGGTGAAACGGCTATGAATCGAAGCCTGCGGCGCGGTGTGTCGCGCTGGCGATGAGCAAGAAGCGTAACAAGTCCTTGCCGCGCGAGCCGACCGAGGTCGCGATCGAGTCGCTCGCGCATGATGGTCGCGGAGTCGCGCGGGTCGAGGGCAAGACGGTGTTCGTCCACGGCGCGCTGGCTGGCGAGCGCGTGTGCTGCCGGATGACGCGGCGCCTGCGTCGCCATGATGAGGCCGTGGTCACCGAGGTGCTCGAGTCCTCGCCGCAGCGGGTCGAGCCGCGCTGCGCGCATTTCGGCGTCTGTGGCGGCTGCGCATTGCAGCACATGGACCCGGCAGCGCAGATCGATAACAAGCAGGCGATCCTGGCCGACGTGCTGCAGCGCTTGGGCGGACTGACACCGGCGCGCTGGCTGGCGCCGCTCAGCGGCGCGCATTGGGGCTACCGCCGCAAGGCGCGGCTCGGGGTGCGCTGGGTTGCGAAGAAGGGGCGGGTGCTGGTTGGCTTTCGCGAGCGCGGCTCTAGCTTCATCGCCGATCTCGCCCGCT
>JAAAOQ010000187.1 GCA_009908845.1 Gammaproteobacteria bacterium | reverse complement strand
CTGACTGGCCGCGTCGGCCTTCCCGGTCAGGCTCGAGCTGCCTTTGGCCGCCAATTGCGGATCGCGGGGCTTGCCGTTGCCCGGTCTGCCGAGACAGCCTATTCGAGGGTCAGCGGGGTCAGCGGGGTCAGCGGGGTCAGCCGAATGGCGGGGGACGCTAGGGTCGCTGAGGTGCGTGCGTTCGGTCTCGGGCTCACGCTTGACGCCCGGGTCGATGATCGTGACCGCGCGGATGTCTCGCTCATGCAAGGCATCGATCGTCTCGCGCGGCCTCGGGAAGCGTTCGCGATCCCAGCTGAAGACGCGAAAGCCGTCCATGTAGTCGATATCGAGATGGATCGCATCGATCGGGATGCGTCGCGCGCGGAAGCTGTCGGCGAGGGCTCGGATCTCGGTGTCACTGCGATAGCCCCAGCGCGACTGGTGATAGCCGAGCGCCCAGATCGGCGGCAGGGCCGGCCGCCCGGTCAGCCGCGTGAGCTGTTCGACGACCGCCGCGGGCGTGGGGCCGGCGAACAGGTAATAGTCGAGCTCGCCGCCAAGGGTGAACAGGCCGAGTGCGTCGGGCTGCTCGGCGCCGAGATCGAAGTGGCTGTACCAGCTCGAGCCGAGCATCAGCCCCCAGGCGAGGCCGGGGCGCAATCCGAGCAGCACCGGATGCGATTGATAGAGGCAGCCGTCGATCAGACCCAGCCCTGGCGAGTTGATGTCGGTGGTCCAGTGCGCGAGTCGCTGACCGCGACGGTTCAGTGGTCCGAAGCGTTGGCCGCAGCCGAACAGACCCTCCTGTTGGTCCAATCCCTTCTGCAGCCAGATGCCGGTGCGGGCCGGGCCGGCCGGCCAGGCTGTGTCGGCCTGCTGGGCCAGCGCGGCAGCAAGCGCTGGGGCGATGGCCGAGACCTCGTCCCGTTCAATCTGGCGCCAGTGCACGGCGCCGAGATCGCTCGCATAGGCTAAGCCCTCGGGGCTGACAGGCGAGATCGCGCCGGATTCGAGATCGAGTCTCGCCTGCAGCCGATCGGTCTTCAGATGGACCAAGCCGTCTCGTTCCTCGGCCGTTAGCCGGCCGGCCCTCAGCGGTGGCGCTTGCTCCCAGCCCTCCTTCCAGCCCTGCTGGTAGCCCTGCTGGCAGCTGGCCTCAGCCGCGAGCTGTTCGGTCGGTGTAACGCGAACGCGCAGGACGTCGTCGGTGAGCGCCTCGACGCGTGTCAACGCCTGTCCGTGCTCGGCGATGATCGCCCTTGGGCTTGCCCCTGGCTCCGCTCGCCAACGGCGAACGGGACCAGGGGTCGAAACGGCCTCATCCTGCATCGTTACCGCAGATCTCCCGGGATTTGTCGCTCGCGGTGCCAGCGTGTGATCGGCGTTTGCGCTGCCCCGGCCTGGCCGCGCTGGCGCCCATCAACCTGTGGCGGCCTGTCATGAACGTTACCGTGAATCATGTGGAATCCATCGTCCGGGGATGACGCCGTGCCATGAGCGTTGCCGTGAATGACGCGGTATTCATCGTCCGGGGTGGCAGCTTGCCATGCGCGTTAGCGCTGCATCATCTTCTGCTGCTGAAGCATATGCCGGCGCTGGGCGGTCGCGAATTCCTGGCGGTCGAGCTGGCCGTCATCGTTTTGATCGATCGTCTCGAAGGACGGCGCATCGGCGAGGTTTCGCATCGGATACCCCTGCTGCGAGCGCTCCTTGATGCGCTCGGCCCGGCCTTGCGCGAGCTCATCCTCGCTGATGACGCCGTCACCATTGGCGTCGAAAGACGAGAAGGACGGCATCTGTCCGCCCATCCGTCCCATTCCGGGGCCCTGCCCGGGACCGCCCGTGCGGCCGGGTCCCATAGCCCCCGGAGCCATACCGCCGCCCGGACCCATACCGCCGCTTGGTCCCATGCCGGCACCCGGGCTCATGCCACCGGGTCCCGTTCCGCCTGGGCCCATGCCACCGGGTCCCATACCACCTGGACCCATGCCACCGGGTCCCATGGCATCGGTTCCCATGCCGCCATGCCTGCCCATCCGCTGCGCGCGGAAGCGCGAGAGCTCGTCCGGGGTCAGCTTTCCATCGCTGTTCTGGTCGATGTCGCTGAACGCGGGCGCGTTCTGCAGCCCCCGCATCGGTGCACCGGCGCCCGAACGGTCCGCGATGCGCTCGGCGCGCGTCTTGTCGAACTCGGCCTTGGTGACCGCACCATCGCCATCGCGGTCGAACTGGGTGAAGGGCGTCGGGCCACGCATACCGGCACCAGGGGGGGCTTTGTCCTGGGCGAGCGCTGGCGCAGCCAGGCTCAGGATCAATGTCATCGTGAGGGGGATTTCTGGGAGCGGTCTCATTGCTGCCTCCTTCAATTGGGCTCGGGTGACCGGCTGCGGCTGCAGCCCGGATCGCTTCATTGTGGTCTAGTTGCAGACCGATTTTGTGCAGCAAATTTGAAACCAGGTGCGCCCAATGTGCTGCTCAGTCGGCATTCAGCTGGTCGCCTGCCTCACTGCGCTCGAACCGTTGCTCGAGCTTGGAGAGCTGCTGGTGGCTGGTGATCAGGATGATCTCATCGCCCGCCTTGATCGTCTTGACCTCCTGCGGCAGGTAGAACTGCTCGTTGCGGTAGAGGCAGACGACGCGGGTGCGATTCGGTAGTTCCAGCTCATCGACCGGACCCTTCTCGGTCTCAGATGCGGTCAGGCTGAAGATCGCAGCCTCGCCGCGGATGACCGATGACAGCTCCAGCGATTTGGCGCCTGAGAGCAGCTGCTTCAGGTGAGCGGCGACTGCCCGGTTGGGCATCACGCTGTCCTCGAGGCCGAGCTCCGCGGCGATCCGTTGGAACTGCGGATCATTGACGCGCGGGACCACCCGGGCGAAGCCGAGCGAGCGCCCGATCAGACCGGCGAGGATATTGGTCTGATCGCTCTCCATCAGGCAGAAGAGCACATCGGTGTTCTCGGGCTCGGCGTCGCGCAGCACATCGGGCAGGGTGCCGTCGCCGTGCACGAATCCGGCGTCGAAGCGCTCGGACAGCTCATCGATGCGGGCCCGGTCGCGTTCGATGATGATCACCTCGTGGCCATCCTCGAGCAGCAGCTCGGCCGTGGACAGGGTCTGCGAGTTGCTGCCGATGAATGCGGCTCTCATGGCATGGTGGCCCTCGTGCGGGTGCGGCCCAAATGGGAGGTGATCCGGATCAGACCTTGCGTCGGCGCGCGAGCCAGGTCGGCGGGTAGAGCACGACGAGCAGGGCGAGCACCTCCACACGGCCGAACAGCATGTCGGCGCAGAGCACGAGCTTCAGTGCCGGGTGCAGCTCAATACTCGTCAACCCGGCCGAGAGCCCGGCGTTCGCGGTTGCCGAGACCACCTCGAACAGGCTCGCGAGCGGCGCTTGCCCATGGGCTAGGAAGATCAGCCAGGAGATTAGCAGCACCAGCATCCAGAGCGCGAGCAGCTGCAGGGTCGAGGCGACCATCGGCGGCTCGATGCGGCCACCGCCGACCTGCGCCTGCAGCACCGCGCGTTCGGCGATCGCGGTACGGCGCAGCGCCAGCTGGACCAGCCGGATGATGATCAGCAGCCGGATGAGCTTGATCCCGCCTGCGGTCGAGCCGGTACAGCCGCCGATGCTCATCGAGGTCATCAGCACCACCTGCGAGGCCGCGGGCAGCTCGGCAACATCGACCGTGCTGAAGCCGGTGTCGGTCTGTGCCGAGACCCCGAGCGCAAGGCCCTGTGCGAGTGCCTGGGGCCAAGGTGCGCCACCTGTCAGCCAGGACTCGCCAGCGAGCAGCAGCGCCGTGATCAGGATGGCGCCGATCAGGGCGAACAGCTCCGGCTCATGCTTGAGCGAGCGCAGACCGCGGTGGGGCAGTCTTGCATAGAGCGGCAGGCTGATCGCGGCGGCGACGCTGGTCAGCGAGATCACGGTGACCGTGGTGCCCGACAGGCCGGCAAGGCTCTGATCGGAGGGGGCGAAGCCGCCCGTCGCAACGGCCGGCAGCGCGTACAGCAAGGCCTCGAATGGGCCGAGGCCGGTTGCCCAGACCGCTGCGATCGCAACCAGCGTCAATGCGAAATAGACCGCGAAGACACGGCGCGCATGCGCGCGTGCGCCGGCGTCGGTAAGCTGCTCGCCGGTGGTCTCCAGCAGCCGCCGCGCGCTGGCGTGGTGACGCATGATCAGCGCGACCGTGAGCACGGCGATGCCCAGTCCGCCGTACCACTGCATCCAGGCACGGAGGAAGAGCACGGCCGGATCGGTCTGGTCCAGCCCGCGCAGCACCGTGAGCCCGGTGGTGGTGATCCCGGACGTCGCTTCGAGTAACGCATCGATGCCGCCCAGGCCGGCCGCGGTCAGGGGCCAAACCATCACCAGCGCTGCGATCAGGAACGCTAGGCCGGTGACCGCGAGCGCCTCGTTCCATTGGATGTCACGCTCGCCCCCGCGCAGCGGACGCAGCCGCGAGACCGGCCATCCAACGAGGAGCAATGCCCCGGCGGTGGCGGCGAGCCGCAGCGCCAGCTCGCTGCTCCCATAGCTCAAGGCCGTGAGGGCTGGCGGAGCCGATAAGGCCGCCAGGACGATGAGCAGCCGTCCCAGTGTGCCCAGGACAACGCGCAGCCGTGCCGCATGTATCAGGGTGCTCGCCGCGCGCTCGGTCATCGTCGTCCCCAGCGATTGCGTCTCCGCTTGCGCTTTGTAACATGGGGGTAAAAACACCAACCCGGTGTGAAATAACCCGTCTGGTCGTCGCAAGGCGCTGGCGTTCGTCGAACGGTACCCTGATCGGTAGGGCCGCGTCACCATGCAATGAATCCGCATGGACTTGGCCCGGCGGATGCTTATTTAGGGTAAAGCGAGAGCACGGTGCCTTACAGAACCGCATGCAGTGCGCGTCTCACGCGACGGCGTCGAGGGTCAAGCGCGCGAGCGGGGTGCTCCGGCTCAAGAGCCTTGTAACACGACCAGCCCGCAGGTTTTCGCGGGCGACTGGTCCGGGTGGAGGAGAACCGAGCTGATGAGTGCGACGTCCAACCCTTCTAACAGTCATGACAAGGTCAAAGCGGTCGATCTGGACCCGACGCGCGAGCGTCTGGCTGAATTGGAGCGTCGATCGCTGCTGGCCGAACAGGCGCGTCAGCACGCCCACAGCCTGCGCTCGCCCCTTAGCGTGATCGAGCTGATCAGTGAAACGCTGCAGCTCGAGCTCGGCGAAGACCGGGAGCGTGCCCAGCGGATACAGCGCGTGCTCGATGCGGTCTCGACCCTCTCGACCAACCTGACCCAGACCGTGCGCTCGAATCGATTCGCAGACGGTCCGAAGCGCCCGGTGGATGCGGCCGGGACGGCTGCTGAGGTGGTGTTGGCGTTCGGCGGACGTGTTGCTGACGGCGTGCCGTCGCAGGGACAGCAAGCGAATGGGGATGGCTCCTCGGTTTGGGTCGACGAGCAGGGGTTCCAGGCTGCCCTCGTCCACCTGCTGCGACTGATCGGAGTCGGGCATGCCTGCAACGGGGTGTGCGCGCAGCAGCCGATACTGGAGGTCGAGCGGGACCAAGATGGCCAGCGACTCCGGTTACGCTTGACGAGCGAAGGCCGGTCGGACGACCCGGTTCCAACCGAGCGTGCCGACTACTGGTTGATGCTAAAGGCCGCCGAGCGCGTGGCGCGCGAGAACGATGGTCTGTTGGTTGTAGGGCTCGATCACGCCACCTTCGAGTTGCCGTTGGCGCACGGCTGATAACTGCCCAGCCAGCCCTGGCGAGTCCGAAAGACCCTCCAGCATGCGCAGGCTGCTCCTGTCGATAGACACAGCCTGCAATGGATTGATGTCGTGCCGACCTTTGATTGCCGGGAACGGCAGATCGATGGTTTGCGGCGCTAGAACACTCGAATAGTCGAAGTCGGGCTAGCGCTAATTCCAGACGAGAGCCAACGCAGGGATCGGGCTACGCCCTAGCGCACAGATCGCCGCGGAGCGGTGGCCCCGCGACGACCAATTCAGCGCTTAGGCTGAGCCCTTGACCTCGAGCTGGTTGTTCACCTGCTTGACGCCGTAGATGCTGCGTGCCTTGTCGCCTGCCAGCTTCTTCTGCTCGGCGCTCCGGATCTGCCCCTCAAGCGAGACCACGCCCTCATCGGTGCTGACGTCGATGTCGCCGTCCTTGATCGCGCTATCGAACCGGAGCGAAGCGGTGACGCGGGTGGTGATCCAGCCGTCGCTGATCTGATCCAGGGTCTGCGAGAGCAGGTCGGACGGCTGATCGGAGGGCGACGCCTCGGGCTCGATCTCGATCCGGTTCTCGACACCGCGCACGCCTTGGGTGTTCAGCGCGATCCGCTCGGCGGCGCGCCGTTCGGCCGCGGTTGCGGCGGTACCCTGGAGTGTCACCGTCCCGTTGCTGGAATCGACGTCGATATCGAGCCCGCCTGTCTGGCTGTTCCAAAGCAGCTGCAGCTGGACGCGGGTGGTGATGTTGGCGTCCTGGATCGTCCGGAATAGCTCGCCTTCCTGCTCGGGCCCCTGTTTCGGGTCCACCTTGAGCCTGTCTTCGACCGTGCGGACCGAGCCCAGGTCGCGTGCGAGCTGTAATGCGAGCTGCTGCTGACTCTCGCTCGGCACCGTCCCATCGATGGTCACGACACCATTCTCGGAGTCGACCTGGATATCGAACGGATTCAGATGTTCGTTGAGGCTATAGGCCGTGATCAGCCGCGACTCGATCCAGAGGTCCGATCCCGGCATACGCTTGGCGGCATCCGGTAGCTCGGCTTCGGCGGCTGGAAGCTGAGCCATTGGGAGAGTGGCCAGGATCAGGGCCAGGGTGGTTTGCTTGCTGTGATGCATCATCAGGCTCCATTGGTCGGTTGGTCTCATCGCCGCGCGCTATTGCGTCGCCCACCGAAACCCGGGCACTGCGTACTCCGGATCGGTCGTGGCCCGAACTGGCTGTGACCGGGTTTTGGCTCTTGGTCGGCGCGCGAACGCGGCGAACGCGTTCCAGTCACTTGGAAGCAGCCGTTGTGCCAACACAGCTGTGATGGCCGCTGCGAGTTGAGGCGACTTCCAGTATTGCCATAGCCCGCCCCTTGCCCCTTGCCCCTTGCCTCTTGTCCTTTGTCTGTTGCCCGTTGGGCTATTCGGCTGTTCGATTGCCGAAGACGAGGCCGCTCATGCGCAGAGGAGCGCGCCGAGGCCGGCTTCGGCCCTGCACTGGTGGGTCAGGTCCTTCCGCGAGAGGCTGAGCGGCGGTGCGGCCTACGATGAGGTGGGGCGCAGCGGTCAGGTCCTGCCGCGAGAGGCCGAGCGTTGCGTGGACGAGCATTGGGCGCGGCCGCTCGGCATGGTGGTAATGCCCCGCCGTCTCGTGCCTTCTGAACCGACTAATGGCTAACCCCGGCGATCGGATCGATCCGGCCGCGGCCCTGACGAGGAGGGCGGAGCGCACGGGGCGCTGATGGAATAACGCGCCAATGCAGGACGCTGGGAGCGGGATGCTGAGTTCGCCGAGCGGCGGCCGAAGACCTGAGAGCCGGGGATGCCGCGGTGGTTGCTCACGACCGCTGCTGGCGATGCGCCTCGGCGTGCTGCTGGGCCAGCTCGTCGGCCAGCGCTGAACGGGCGCGGGTGCGCTTCGCGAGCACCAGATAGAGCGCCGGCACCAGGAACAGGGTCAGCACCGTCGCGGCGATCACGCCGCCGAGGATCGTCAGCCCGATGATGCGCCGGGTCTCGGCGCCGGGTCCGAAGGCCAATGCCAACGGCAGGGCGCCGAACAGGGTTGCGATCGAGGTCATCAGGATGGGTCGGAAGCGGACCCGGGCCGCGCCCTCGACCGCTGGGCGTAGGGCTTCGCCGCGATCGCGCAGCTGATTGATGAACTCGACCAACAGGATCGCGTTCTTGGCCATGATGCCGACCACCAGGATGAAGCCGATCTGGCTATAGATGTTGATCGAGCCACCGGCGATGAGCAGTGCCAGCAAGGCCCCGAACAGCGCCAGTGGCACCCCGGCGAGCAGGACGACTGGCTGAACGAAGCTCTCGAACTGCGCCGCGAGCACCAGGAACACGATGGTCAGCGCGAGCAGGAGCGCGAGCTGGAACGCTCGGCCGGAGCGCTGATAGTCCTGGCTGACCCCGAGCCAGCGGATCTGTGCGTCCTCGGGCAGCAGCGGGCGGGCGCGCTCACCGAGATCGTGCACCACCTCGCCGAGGGCGGCCCCACCTGCGAGTGAGCCCTTGATCGTCACCGCTGGCAGCCGGTCGACCCGTAGGCGTTCGGCCGCGCGGCCGACCAGCTCGGTTTCGATCAGGCCGGACAGGGCCACCAGCGAGCCGTCTTCCGCGCGAACATAGACGTTGCCGAGGTCCTCCGGCGCGGCCCGGTCGCTGCGCCGCGCGCGCACCATGACCTCATAGGTCTCGGCATCGAT
>JAAAOQ010000159.1 GCA_009908845.1 Gammaproteobacteria bacterium | reverse complement strand
CTTCGAACCGAAGGCCTTGATGTGGTCGCGACCGATGATAGTCATTGCCGCGATCGAGGGACGGACGAGTTGGATACGGGCATCAATGGTCCCAGGTCCTCTTGTTCCGATCTCGAATACGGCGAAACGGGTTCTTATTGGGATATCCATCAGCATATTTGCGATCTCCTTCGCGTGGTTCAAGCTAAGGATATTGCCCCAAGCCGGCCTTCGTTGGCCCAGAACGGCAACCGATAGGTCCTTAGTGAGGGTCTTGCCGACGGATCCCGTTATCCCTACGAAGGTGGTGTGTCTCATTGCGCGTCGCCGTATTGGGGCGACGACCGGGTTGATGCGTGCACGCCAATGTTCCAACCGCCATGAGAGGGCCTTACTGAGGTGCATCGCAATCAGCTTCTCGTGAAATTTCGGCCACGAATGGCGGATCGCCCGCGCTGATAGGAATTGCATGCGGCCGACCTATTTCGGCGACCTAGTCGCCGGTTAAATTCAATCACCCTTGGTTGCCCGACGGTGTTGTATACAGGCCCACCAGAGCGAGCAAACGACTGGGCATGATGCCCGCATCACCTAGAACCCACTATTGCCATGTCAAGTACTCTAAGAAGCGCAAGGCTGGACCTCTTCATGAGCCCTTTTTGTCGGATCTCGTGTAGTTGATGTTACAATGATCTGCTTTATCAATGTGATTGCCGACTCTTGTGCGAGCTCGAGATAGGGTGCGTCTTCTGTGCTGAACTGCTCGAGCACGATAGCGCGCGCATGCTCGTTGGATGTACGTTTTGGTGAACGCACCCCGACCCGGATCCGCGGCATGAAGCCGTCGTTGCCGAGGGCTGAGAAGAGGGAGCGAAGCCCCTTGTGCCCTCCATCGCTGCCGTTAAGTTTAAGCCGGACTTCGGCGAGCGGGAGGTCGGTGTCGTCGTGAATGACGATGACCTTTTGCCTGTGTATCTGCAAACGTTGTCGCAGCGCTTCAACGACTGGGCCGCTGCGGTTCATGCGTTCGCCGGGCTTAAAGAGCATCACTTCTTGGTCATCGAGATGCGTTTGAACGAGTTGGCCTTCTGGGGTCTCGGACCAGGCATGGTTGAGTTGGCGTGCGAGCCGTTCGAGGATCGAAGCCCCGATATTATGCGGGGTACCGGAGAGCGCTTGATCGGGATTGCCCAAGCCCAAGATGAGCCAAGCGTCTGACCGAGTATCTTCCGATGTTTCGGCTTGATTCAATTTCAGCTCGGAGCTTGGATGCTCTGTGTCTTCGGTTTTGCGATGGAACAAGCTGCAGCGATCGCAAAATGAGCCCCGGCCGCAGTCCGAGACCCAACAGGTCACGGGACCTTGCCTGGCGAGGACGAGCCGCACCAAATGATCCACTCGGTTTGTACCCTTCAGATAGACGAGGTCGCCTGCTCGTAGCTCGCTTTGCAAGAAGCGATGGGCGTCTCGAATATCAGTGAACCCTTGCAGTTGATGATCCTCTGCGTCAGTACGCGCCTTAAGAGCGCGTAGAGCGTGCGGTCCGACAAATACGATGAGATCGGCGACCTCGCGGAGCCTGCGCGCCACTTTCGGGTAAAGTTTGGAGGCAGAGAGAGAATAATCAGATAGCGTTCCAATGATGGCAACTTTACGTTCAGCCCGTGCAGCCTTGAGGAAGTCGAGTGTCACTTGTAGGGTCCAGTGAGGCGCCTTGTAGTCGTCGCGAACGAAGGTGACGCCGTCGGGCTCGGGGACGATCTGCATGCGTCCGGGCGTGGTCTGAGCGTGGGCGATGCCGGCGATGGCCTCTTCCAGTGAGAGGCCGGCGGCCAGCCCAATGCCGAGAGCAGTAAGGGCTGGGACCACCAGATGGGTGCCGTAGAGGGCCGTTCGGCACCGGTATTCCTTGCCTTGATAACTCAGCGTCAGTGTCAGCGGATCGGGATAGTTAGAACGCGCCTCGATCAGACGCAGGTCAGCGCCCTCGGCGCTGCCGAACCAGAGAATGCGTGCTCGGGTCTTCTCCGCAACGGCACGTATCAGCGGATCATCGCGGTTGAGGACGGCTGTTCCGGTCTTGGGTAAGGCGGCGATGAGCTTTGCCTTCTCTTCAGCGATGGCCTCCTTCGAACCGAAGGCCTTGATGTGGTCGCGACCGATGATAGTCATTGCCGCGATCGAGGGACGGACGAGTTGGATACTTGGGTCGATGGCTCCAGGCTCACTGATAGCGATCTCGAAGACAGCGAAACGCGTCTTCCAGGGGATGCCCATGACCATGTTGAACTGATCGTGTAGCAGGTTCAGACCATGGTGACTGCTCCAGGCCGGTGCAATTTGGCTCAGAACTGCAGCCGATAGATCATTCGTAAGGGTTTTACCAACTGATCCCGTTATCCCAACGAAGATGGTATGTCTCATTGCGCGCCGCCGTATTGGGGCGACGACCGGGTTGATGCGTGCACGCCAATGTTCTAACCGCCATGAGAGAGCTTTTCCGAGATGCATCGCTGATAAGTTCCGGTAACTGTGTGGCCAATTCGGATAGGCTCTTCGCGTCCCACAACAGGATTGTAGTATAGGACTCGGCCCACGAACGCAGACTTGAGCTGAAGTTAGCCTGATGACCCCTGGCGCGGGCAGTACCGGCCCGGTGCAATGATATCGTCCGGGTCGACCGCGGTCTTGAGCTGCCGGACCAGTTGCCAATGCGGATGCTCAGCTTGAGTGAACCAGTCCATGGTCTCGATGCTGGCGCGGTAAGGCACGCAGCCGATGGTCTGTCCGGCTTCGAGCAGCGCTTGGTAGCAGGCATGTGCACGCTCCGCTGCCGCAGGATCAGCGCGCTCGAAAAGCAGAGGGACGGTGCTGTCGAAGCAACGGTCGGATAGGCTGGTCAGGGTGATCAGCGGCTCGACACCATGTTTGCGACAAACCTGATCAACCATCTCGACATAGGCGCGTACCTTGGTCGGCAGCATGGGCACTAATGGAGAGTACCAAATCAAGCCGCACCCATCGACTGCGGGATTCATGCGCCGTCCGCTGTTGGGCTCGGGTCTGATGCCGGCCTTCCAATAAGCAAGCGGTAGGGCGATTTCGCTCGGAGCACCGGCTATCAGTTGCAGGCTCTTGTCAAGTGTACAGACATAGTTCCAGACCCGCTGACCGCCTCGGCCAGGCACCCGCTCCAGCATGCGGCGAGTACGACCAACCAACCTTGGGCTGAGAAAGACGAGCCGGCTAACGAGACCCTTGAGCCGTTGTCGGATTCCTTTACGCGCGGCCTTGACTACCGGCTTGGTCCCGTAAAGGGCGCCGATCCCGGTCCAAGGCATAACCTGGGCCTGGCGGGCCTGGATATCGATTTGCGCCTGGGGGACGACACCCTCCGGGCCCACGTTTTCGCTGGGATAGGGCTCCATCATCGCGAGCACTCGGCGAGCGTTCATTAGATTGATAGAGCCTGTGACGTTGCCAACCGTTCGCAGCACGTCGCGCACTGCTTGCGTTGCTTCCTCCAGGTCGGCGTGGTCGCGGAGGCCAAAGAAGAAGGTCTCGACTTGCTCCGGTTCGGGCGCGAGCGCAACAGTCATGCGGGTGATGATGCCGAAGCTGCCCTGGCTGAAGAGACCATCGAGGTAGGGGCCCAGACCCCACTTGAAGGCGTGATCGGCAGTGCGTGCCCCGAGATCGGTCAGCGCAGAGTGGTACAGTTCGCCATTCGGAAGTACGGCCTCCAGGGCGGTCACCGCGCCAAAGTGATCAGCATAGGGCGTGATGCCATAGCCGCGCTCCAGGGCGTTACCCACAAGGCTGCAGTCCGGCCCCCCCCCATGCACGGGTACCAAGAATGGCAACCTGCGCTCGTCTAAGAACTCACGCAGCATTCGTTGGGTAACACCCGGCTCGATGGTGACGATGCCGAGCTCGATCTCGCTGTCGTCGATGGCCTGCATCCCCGAGAGATCGACGATGACCGTGTCGTCGGTGACTGGGTTGGCGCTGCCGTAGCCCCAGTTATGCCCGGTGCTGATGGGGTAGAGCGCTACTTGATGGCGTTGGGCGATACGCACCAGCTCCGGGAGCTGCTCAGGCGTGGCCGGACGCAGCGCCGCGGGTATCGTGCGTTGGATCGAAATGGTGTTGTGGCGATAAGCTTGTGTCGCTGCTTCCCCGCTGAGAACCTGTTCGTCTCCGAGGTGAGCACGCCAAGCCGCCAAGGCGGAGCTCATAGTTTCGCGAGGCTGCATCGTTTACGTGCTGGTTACGCTTGGTTCTATCTCGTGGGCATGAAAGGCGCCGGTTGCGGTGCTAGTGTAGCCAAATTTCACTCGCTCGGTCTGATCTCTGCCTCCGTAGTAAGCTCAACGCAGCGGCTGAAGCAAGCTCTATCTGCGCGTCACGCCGAGGCAAACCGATATGACCGAGCGGCAAGCGGGGGGCGTCAAGGACAGTCTTCAGGTGTTGGGGATTCTGACTCTGGTACTGATCGTGGTGTCGGATAACTTTACAGGTCGGCCGAAGCCCTAAACCCTTTTTTGAATAATATACATATAAAACAGTTACTTATAATTTAGGCATGGTTCGTGCTCTACGTTTGGTGCAGGCCGGGTGATGATGCCTCGGCGACGAGCTGGGACCGTCAACGGGTCCGTTAGAACCCTTCTAGATAATTCGCAGAGAGCAATGATGAATATGAAGCGCACAACTACGCATATCGCAGTCGCTGCGGCTCTTGGCATGGTTTCGATGCAGAGTTTTGCAGAGCCGATTACCAATTGGGACTTTGATGCGACCCTTGAGTGGGTAAATGCTGATTTTTCGGCAGGCGGCACAGGCGGTACAACGTTCGAAGACGCCAGCGTCCTGAGCTGGGGAGACTCTGGGCAGGTGACGGGGAATGGTATTCCCGCGCTTGGCGATGACCGCAGTGGTCTCTACATCGGTGACTCCGACGGCAATCCGATTATTGTTACATCTCCTGATGTGCCAACAATCAGCGGTCAGATCATGGACGGCGTGTCGGAAAACACGTTCACCATCACACATGTCAATAACCCCATCAGTACCGAATTCAGTACACTTTCTTCCGCCGAGTTGTTGACGACACTAACCATTCGGCCAGCGGGCGAGGCCGGGCCTGAAGAGACCCTACTGGATACGGGCTTCACGGTTACGTTCAGTGAGACGTTGAATCAACCCCCCTGCCAGTTCACCCAGGGCCCCGACTGTGCCGATATCTTTGGACTGGGAATCACAGAGCTCACCGGTCAGAATTTCGAGATAGATGGGATCGAGTACAATGTCGTGATCGATTCGGTCGACTTTGTCGATGTCGGTGGGGGCGAATTGGGCTTGGTTACGAATGAGCAAGCGCTGACAACAGCTGGATTCAACTTTCAAGTCAGCGCTGTCGTAGACGAGATACCGACGCCCGGTATCTTGGCGCTGTTCGGTACCGGCCTGGTGGGACTCGGGTTTATCGTGGCCCGTCGCCGGCGCGGCTAACTCGCTGTACTGGTTGTGCGCGCACTAGAGTGCGCGCCGCAGGCGATATAAGGGGCTCATCTGAGTCCCTTTTTTGTTGGCGTTAGAGTTGTTGGAGCAGGCGTTCTGCCTTCTTCCTGTTTTCCGTCTGCAGGTCTTCACCAAGCAACTGATTGAGCTCTTCTCGCGCGTCCTTGCGTTCACCCTCTGCGATCAATGCCTCTGCTAAGTGAAGACGAATCGATGGAATTCCGGGGCTCAGCGCCAGTGCGCGGCGGAAGCTCTCTACTGCCGACGCATGACGTCCTAGCTTCAGCTCGATCACACCTTTGGTATCAAGGATCTGTCCCGACTCTGGCTCCGCCTTCACGGCTTGTTCGGCTAGGCGGATGGCTTCTTTGGGATCGGTATCCCGAAGTAGCCAGGCAAGGTTGTTCAAGACGACAGGATTCTCTTGGCCATTGTTCAGAAGCTGCTGGAAGGCATCGACCGCTTCTTGATCACGCCCGAGCTGGAGCAGTAGATTGGCCTGCAGCATCCGCATCCCATCATCGTTTGGAACCCGTTCCAACCAGTCGCTGAGCGTCTCGACAGCTGCCGCCGCGTCACCCGCTTTCAGCTGAGCTTGAGCCAGCGCGCGCGTAATGTAACGGTCATTCGGTGCTTGTTCGAGTGCGCGTTGAAAACGGTCGACGGCCTCGCGGGGGCTGTCCTGTTCGAACGCAATTGCTCCGGCCCGCGCGAGCACTTGTGGATGGTCCGGGTGACTCTCTTGGGCAACGGCCAAGTACTCGGTCGCCTCATCAAGCCTGTCTTCGAGCGTCAGCAGTTCGACAATGGTCACGCGAATGCCGAGATGGTCAGGATGTTCTTGCAAAGCTTCCTCTAAGAGCGCGCGGGCCTGGTTCCGATCTCCCTGTTCTATAAGGAGGCGACCCAGCATGAATGAGACGTTCGCGGCATCCGGCCGTTGCTCGTGCAGCTCGCTCAGCATCTCGGCTGCCGCTTCCCGGTCCCCTGTATTGAGAAGCGCTGTCGCCATCATTGACAGCCAGCCTGCTGGACGATTCGAGTCTTGTTCGCTAGACCGCTGCTGCTCTGCCTCGCGCAACACGCGAAGGGCATCAGTCGGGCGATTTGCTATCAAGTGGAGTTCAGCGAGGGCTAGCCGCGGCTGGAGTGCAGCTGGATGCGCGGAGACCGCACGCTCTAGAAGAGACTGACTTCCAGTGAAGTCGTCGGCACCTGCCTTGAGTCGTGCCAGCGAGAATAAGAGCCCGAGATGGTCAGGGGACTCTGCTAGTGTTTCGGTCAGAAGCTCCTGGGCTTCTTCGTTCTCGCCGCTCCGAGCCATGATTCTTGCTAGATTGTTGGCAAGGTCCGGCTTTTGCTCTGGCGGGACCTTTGCTAGGCCTTCGCTGAAGGTCGCCCTTGCAGTTTCCATGTCGCCGAGGCCCGCATGAGCAATGCCTTTGAGGTTGTAATAGAGTCCCGCGGCGATGGCGTCGCGCTCTTGCAAACGCTCGAGGCGTTCCAGCGCCTGCTGCACTTCGCCAGACCGAAGTCGTTCGAGGATGATCGCGATCTCAAGCCTAGGCGCTCCGTCAGGCGTCAGCTCAATCGCACGATCCAGCTCGCTGAACCCTTCTTCGCGTTCGCCTTTCTGCAGCAATGCGATCCCAAGCTGCGCGCGCGTGGCGGCCGAATCGGGCTCCATCGCGATCACCTTGCGCAGGTGGTGCAGCGCCTCGTCGGCTCGGCCCTGGGCCAGGTAGAGATTACTCATCATCCCCAACGCGGCGCGATCCTCGGGATCTTGCTGCAGCACAAGGTTCAACGCGTTCTTGGCGCGCTCGCTGTCGCCGCCCTGTAAGCGGGCTAGGGCGAGTAGACGAGCTGCTTCGGAAGACGCAGGGACACGACGCGTATAGCGGCTGAGATAGACTTCTGCTTGCTGCCAGTTTTCGAGCGCATACTGGGTCGCCCCTAGATAGAAGAGCGCTGGCAGATAATTGGGGTCAAGCGACAGGGACTCTTCGAGCTCTGTACGCGCGTCTTGATACCGCTGCTGGTGAAAGGCGATCAGTCCGCGGACGTAGCTTACGGCTGGGTGCTCTTCGAACTGCTCCTGTAGTGCTTCGACGTCCTGACCGGCAGCCTCATAATCTTCCTGTAGAAGCCGGGTCAAAGCACGCTTGAATAGAGGAGAAAAAGGTACCGGTGAAGTCTCTATTGCCTCGGCGTAGGCCGCTTCTGCCTCATCGAGCTCCCCGGCGTCTCGCTCGACGTCGCCAAGTAGTTCCCAGGCGCGGCTGAGTGAAGGGTCGGCTTCGAGGGCAGCGCGCAGCTGAGTCCGTGCAGCGTCCGGCTTCTTATCGAGCCATTCGACCCAGGCCATGCTCAGGCGCGCTTCTGCTGCCCCTGAGTCGAGCGCAAGCGTTTGCTCCAAAGCTGCCCGCGCCGACTCAATCTGACCCTCACGCATCAGCGCCTGGGCACGCACCGTTAAAGCATCGGCCTGCTGAACCTTTTCAGAAACCTGCAGCGTTTCGGTGGCCTCTATAACCTCGTCGTTCTTACCTTGCATCAGCCATGCTCGGAGCAAGGGCAGA
Source organism: Gammaproteobacteria bacterium (assembly GCA_009908845.1). Taxonomy (GTDB): domain Bacteria; phylum Pseudomonadota; class Gammaproteobacteria; order Chromatiales; family Chromatiaceae; genus Lamprobacter. The sequence continues at coordinate 24,759 of JAAAOQ010000159.1, read as the reverse complement.
CGAAGTTTATCGGGGTCGCCGCCTAGCTCTTCGGCTCGGACTAGCTCAGTTTCGGCCTCGACGGCCTTGCCGAGGTCTAGATTGTACTCACCGAGTAGTCGCCGGGCCTCTGCGCGGGTCGGTTCCTGTTGAAGCGCGTTCTTGATCTCGATGACGGCCTGCCGGACCTTGCCCTCTGCATAAGCCTGCTGGGCGCGAGCAACATGCTCGTCAGCTGAGTAAGTCGTTTCGTTGCAAGCGGTAACGAGCAGAACGGCGGTTAGGAGTGTGGCGAAGTTCCGGTTACGGCCAAAAGTCGATGGCCGGCTATCTCTGCGGCTGTGCATGGTCTTGACTCGATCTGTATTGAGGTGGATCGTGTGAAAGCTGGTGCTGTTTTGCTAGGGGCTCTGAGGGTGCTTTGCTGCGGCGAGCGGACGTCCGACCATCGTCAGAAGTTCGCCGATCTCAGGCCTAATATTCTGATACAGGCTCTCCTTTGTGATGAAGAAAGGGCCGCGCATACCGTGGTGATCGATTACATCGCCCGCTTGGACGAAATTGATGCCAAAATAGCGCATGTGCCTAGCGAGTCGAGGCTCCATCATGACCACAACCATGGTCATGCCGCGCTGCAGACTTACGGCAGCCGCGGCAAGATAGAGACCAAGTGCGATGTGCGGGAAAACACGGCGCTCTGAGGGGTCAAGGGATGCCGTCTCATCAGCGACACCATGCGGGGTGCTTGCTTCGCCGGGACGCCGGCGGAAGCGCGAGATGATCGCCAGTCGCGAAATCTCGCCGAAGGTGCGCCTGTCGAGCTGGTTTAAGTCGAGGGTGCGCTGGTCGAGGCTATGGCTGCAATGGCACTCTAGCGGGAGTTGCGGTTCCTTCTTATCGCTGCGGTTCAGCACCAGCCGGACGCAGCCGGCAAACTCGCCGGAGGGACGGTGCCGCAGGAGGGCGTGGATCGAGTGAGGGTCGAACTCGTCGGTCTCACGGCCGTTGGGAAAATCCTCTTCCTTTTCGAAGTGCATCTCCTTGCAGTAGACCTGGTATCGAATCTGATAGACAACATCACGTAAGGCGTCGGTATCGGCTGGAATGATCTCGAAGAATTGCTCGAAAGCGTTTGCGAGGGAAGGCGGTTTTTCACTCATCGTGGGCCTCTTGGTAGGCTCGTTGACCTCTGAGCCCCTCAGTTCGCGTGCTTGACAGTTCGGCCGAGGAAGCGCTGGGTGTCGACACTCAAAGCCTTATAACACAGGCCCTCGCTCGCGGCAGCGCCCCGGTCGGCGAGATTGTCCCGACCATTTTCGCGCTGTCGTCATCGTAGCGGCCGCGAGATTCTATGTTGCCATTTTGCTACCGAGATGTTTGAGTCTTTTTACGGCATGCAGGAGGACCCTTTCCGCCTGAGCTCGGATCACCGCTTCTGTTTTCGGCACCGGAACTACGCCCGTGCGCGCGCTTACATCGACTATGCGCTTCATCGGGCCGAAGGGTTCGTGATGGTGACTGGGAATCCGGGCACCGGCAAGACGACTCTGATCAACCAGCTTGTGAGTGAGCTACCACAGCAGACGACACGCGCGGCTACGTTACTGAGCACGCGGCTCGAGGCCGAGGATCTGCTGCGGATGACCGCCTACTCACTCGGGCTCAGGCTCGGGGAGCAGCCGAAAGCGGTCCTGCTGCAGCAGTTGATGCAGCGCATCAGCACAGACTATCGGCGCGGTGTCCGTACGCTGTTGATTATCGATGAAGCCCAAGACCTCAACGCTTCGGCGCTCGAAGAGTTGCGTCTGTTGACCAACCTGCACGAATCCGGGCAACCCTTGCTACAGATCTTGCTCGTTGGTCAAGAGCCATTGCGACAGCTCGTCAAAAAGCCTGAGATGGAGCAGCTCCATCAGCGTCTAATCGCGGCTTGGCATCTGCGGCCGCTGAACCCGCAGGAGACGATCGGTTACGTGCGCCACAGGCTTGAGACGGCTGGCTGGCGGGGTGATCCGGTATTCGATCCGGGCGTGCTTGAATCGGTATTCAGGTTCAGTCAGGGGGTGCCGCGTCGGATAAACCTTATCTGCAGTCGGCTGCTGTTGCACGGATGTATCAGCGAAAGGCACCAGCTAACGCGCGAGGATGCGCATGAGCTGTTAGCTGAGCTCGATGCAGAAGAGTTGGTTCCGACGGTTACGAGCGAGCCCGAGAGCGCTAAAGCCTCCGCAAACGATCCGGATTGGTCAGAAATCGACCAAGGCCTGCGATGGTGTCCCTCTGATCAAGAGTCGCCCGTTTCTCGAACGCGGACTGCGGCAATGGTGAGTGCTCAGGAAACGGCCATTCAAACGGCTGAGAACCAGGGTCGGACCGCGCCGTCGGATTCGGATGCTGACGACCTGACCGCGCCGTTAGATGTTGGGAAAAAGTTAAATCCAGATTCCTCGTCCGGACCTGCTCTTTTTTCTGCGCCGGATCTTCCAGATAGCGTTGAAACGAACGTTGCAAAAGCGGCTGATCCAGAACCGGCTGGGGTTGCCTCCTCGGAATCCACAGAGCGGCAGTTGAGTCCTTTGGCTGGGCTTACGGTCGAAGATCCCGGTGACCCTAGCTCGATAGCTTCTACCGATCCAGTGGTGTTGGCTTCCGGTAAAGCAAAGCGTTCGGAGAAACCAAGGCAGTTAATTAGAAGGAGGGGGCCGCTCATTTTTGGCATTATCGCATTCTTCGCACTGATTCTCGTGCCCGCGGAGCTCTGGGAGTGGCCTATTCACTTCTTTAAAGAACTTTCAGAATAGCGCCACGTCACCACAAGATTCACTTGTTGGGCGGAATAGGGGGGTGCGCTCTTTCTGGCTTCCTAAGATTCTGACTCAGCTAGTGCTTTTGTGTTGAGTTTCCCTTTCTCAGCACTTGGTTGCGTTTCTAAGGTTTGTCTAAATTATGGCTAATCGCTTGCCTTTTCTTTTTCTTTCTTTTCTTGATGTCGGTGATCGGCGACGTGCATTCTTTGTTGCGCCTTGGCTGCTCGCCTTGTTGATGACAGGGCTATTGCTTCCCGGGCAGGCTGACGCAGACGAGCGTGGCCGCGCGCTGGCTCAAAAGGTATACGAACGTCCGGACGGAGATGAGGTTGCCAGCCATGGATCAATGGTGCTCTCCGAATCAGGCCACGAGCCTCGAATCCGTGAGCTCTACAGCTTTCGTCGGGAAGAATCGGACGGTGAGGTTTCTAACCTGATACGTTTCACTGCGCCAGCTGACATTGAAGGCACGGGCTTGCTGACGATCGACCATGCCGACGGCAGCACGGACCAGTGGATCTATCTTCCTGCGCTCAAGCGGGATCGTCGCATTCCGTCCGCCCGTCGCGGTGGACGTTTCGTGGGCTCGGATCTCTTCTATGAGGACCTTCAGGACCGAAAGGTAGAGGAGGATCGACATCAGTGGCTGAGGAAGGAATCCTTGGAGGGTGTGACGACAGAGGTGCTTGAGAGCGTTCCCATCGATGCTAATAGTTCTGTTTATGGTCGGCGGGTAAGCTGGATCCACCCCAAGACGCTGATCCCGATGCGGGTAGACCTCTATCGTCCTGGGGAGTCGGTCCCATTCAAGCGCCTCCGAGTCTACAAGGTGGAGCGGATTCAGGGTTTTTGGACGGTCACCGACAGCGTGATGAAGGATCTCGAATCCGGTCATCAGACGCGTATTCTGAATGAAAAGACAGTCTACGACCGCCGTCTTCCGGCGCACCTGTTCACCAATCGAGCGTTACAAGACCCGTCCATTGATCAACGTTTTCGCCCTTGATGGCTGCCGCTAAGATGTCACGAAACGCATTACCAGATGCCGACTTGGCGCTGCGTTTAGTGTCCGCTTATTAGATTCCCGGGTTCTAGTGTGCTAACTCCCTTCCGTCTGCGACCCGAAATCGCGCTCTTGGTCCTATCGCTGACAGCGATCGTGCCCCTTGCGATAGCAGCGTTCACATTGACAATCAATAACTCGGCGGAAGCCTATATTCCGCCTGATAGTACCGCGGCCGTGTTCGAGCGGGAATTGCGTGGACAGTTTCCTGGCGACGAAGTGCTGGTGGCGGCGTTTGCGGGTGACGATCTGTATCAGGACACCTTTTTCACGCGTCTCGAGCAGGTCGTCGCGGCGATGCAGTCCCATCCCTTGGTAGAACGCGTGTTGGCGCCGGGCACGATGGATCATATCAGCGGAACCTTGGATGGATTCGTCGTGGAGCCGCTGTTGGATCGGTCGAGCCGCGAGCAGCTCACACCCTCTCAATGGCGTGCTCGTCTGCAGTCGGACCGGTTTGCGCCCGGTCTGTTGGTGGCAGAGGATGGTTCCCTCATCGCGCTCGCGGTGCGTCCCGTTGAGCTCCAGAATAGCCTGCAGCGGTTAGAGATCGAGAACGCATTTATAGAAGCGGTGGAACGAGTTGGCATTGGGGCCAATTTAGTGGCGCTGTCCGGTCAGCTACCGCTCGACGCGGCCCAATTACGGGCAACTATTAACGACAGCTTGGTGTTTGTGCCGGCAACCTTGATGATCGGTCTAGTGCTGATCGCTTGGCTTTTCCGCCGCTGGTTGGCGCTGGCGGCGGCTTTGGCGGTCATGCATGCCGCAGTCGGAGCAGCCCTGCTGACTCTGGTTCTGCTCGGACAGCCATTCACATTGATGACCGCCATCCTGCCCCCGTTGATGATCTCGCTCTCAGTGGCGCTGTTGCTGCACTGGTATAACGCGCTGGCGCTGGCGGAAAGGGCTAAAGGTGATCTTGGCGCCACAGCTCGAGAGCGAGTCGAACGAGCGTGGGGGGCGATCCATCGGCCAGCGCTCTTTACAGCGTTGACCACGGCGGTCGGGCTGATCTCGTTGAGCATGAGCGAAATCCCGCCTGTCCACGCGCTCGGGCAGGCGGCTGCGGCGGGCGTGGTGATCATCTATGCATTGGTCGCTTGGGTCTTGCCGCCCATCTTCGCGCGGTGGGATCGGGGCGGCTGGGCGCGACCAGGCAGGGGCATCAATATGCTAGACACCCCGCTTGCCTGGGCACGCAGGCTCGGTTTGCGCTATCCCATATGGGTTTTGCTGATCACCGCGGTGCTACTGGGCATCGGCGCTCCGCGCGTGGCTGAAGTGGAGGTGGAGAGTGATCTGTTCCGTTTTTTTCAAGCAGATCATCCCATCACTCAATCAAACCAGCTATTAACCGATAAGCTGTCTGGTGTCACCACATTGGAAGTCGTATTCGAAGCGCGGTCACGGGATGCTTTTAAGCAAGTGGAGAATTTGCGCCAGATTGAAGCCTTTCGCGATTGGGTTTCGGCCCGGAAAGAGGTGGACCGCGTTACCAGTATGGTGGACGTGATCGAAGAGATGCACTGGGGCTTTCATGCGGAAAATCCTAGCTATCGACGCCTGCCGGAGCGCAATGATCTTATTGCGCAGTACCTTTTTATCTATGATGGTAGCGATCTCTGGGAGTTAGTGGACCGGAGCTTCGGGACAACCCGGGTGCTGCTAAAACTCAATGTCAATGGTGCTCGTCAAATCAATGCTACCATCGCAGCGATTGAGGGTTACCTTGCCCAGCAGCCACTTGAGAATATTAGTTTTTGCACCGCTGGCTTTGGTCGGTTGTTCGGAGATCAGGAGCAGCTGTTAATCGAGGGTCAACTTCGTGGGTTGCTGTTGGCTGTAGCTCTGATCTTTGTGCTGATGTTGGTCATCTGGCGCTCGTTGGCTGCAGCATTGCTTTGCATGGTGCCTAACCTGTCACCGATTCTAGTGATCTTCATCGTTATGGGTCTATTCGGGATATGGTTGGATATGGCGACAGCCATGATCGCCGGCGTTGCAGTTGGCATCGCTGTCGATGACACGATTCATGTCTATCATGGATATCGTCAACGACGTTTCGCAGGCTGTTCGCCAGTTTGGGCGCTGGCGCGGACCTATCAACATGCTGGGCGAGCGGTTGTGGCAACGACTCTGATCCTCAGTTCGCAATTCCTGATCTTGGCTACGTCGGAGTTCGTGCCAACAATGGAGTTCGGGCTTTTGACCGCGATGGGATTGGTGACTGCACTGCTCTTCGATCTTCTGGTACTTCCCGCTTTGCTCATGGTGATCGCAGGTTTTTACTTCAGACGTTCGACGAGTTCGGAGGCGCGGCCGGCGGGTGCGAAAGGAAAATGATCGTTAATCGCACGGTGCTCAGGGGCACGCAAATTCGGTGCAAAGCAGCATCGTTTTGCTTGTCAAGCCTTTCGGCGTGGGCTGCGGCGCTAGTATTGCCAATGGCGGCAACCGCGCAAGTGATCGAATTCGGTGATCCGGCCCCGCCGCTCCCGGAGGTCGTCGACCGCAGTGAATCGGACGACGCTAGCTTGATCAACGGGGAGACGTCTACGAGCCCCAGGCGGCGAGCAGGGTACACGGCGAGACCAGCTGCCGAACAAAATCTCGATTCACGTGAGAAAACAGCTTTCGCCTTTGCTTCAAAGGCGGCTGTGCCGCCGATGGTCGAATTGGAGAGGGTTTGGATCGAGTCTGGTGTTCTCACCGAGAATCACAGCCAAGCCGATACAAGCAACTATTTCCGCGGGGATTTGGCAGCCGAATGGGCGCTCAGCAACGACTGGTCGCTGCGCCTAGCGGGCCGAGTGGATGGGGTGCTACAGACTGGTGCCGATGAGTTTAACAGTCTTCGGCTAGACTACGGTGAAAGCTATTTGCGGTATCAGGACCAGACCCGGCGCATTACGCTCGGCGCACAAATCGTCAGTTGGGGGCGGGTTGATGAGAGCGCGCCTACAAACCGGCTTAGCGTGCAGGACATCAGTCGGCTCCTGCTCGACGATCTTGAGGACCGCCGGCGTGCGGTGATGATGGCTCGCTGGGAGGAGTTCATTGGTGAATTCAAGCTCGACCTACAGTACATCCCACATTTCCGCGCTGCCGAGACGCCGCGTCTCGACAGTATCTGGTCGCCGGTGAATAAACACACCGGCGAGCTCATCGGCATGCCGTTCAATCCTTTGCTCGCAACGCTCGTCAAGGGTGGGGATTTTGATCAGGGCGGAGACGGGGATGGCGGTTGGGGAGTGCGGTTGAGCCGGCCCGGTCGTGCCTTTGATTATGCTGTGACGGTGCAGCAGGCGCGGCAGTCACTTCCGTACTTTGCACTTGACCCGCTAGTGCGTGCGAAGTTGTTGACGGATCCAGGCGACATCGGTGCCGCACTCCGCGCAGCTCCAGATACCTTTGAAGCGCAGTACCCGCGCACCTGGGTCGTCGGTGGCGACCTCGGGCTGGTAACCGACCGGGCTACTTGGCGTGTCGAGGCAGCATGGCTTAGCGATCAATCCGCCACAACGACCGATCTCCGATACATCACGTTAGAGGCCATCGACTGGGTGGCCGGCGTTGAAGTCTATCCAGGCGATCGCGAGCTGCGCGTGAATCTGCAGCTTGGCGGTAGCCAGTTGCTTGACGCGCCATCTCGATTGCTCGACCGGCAGAATACGCTGAATCTGTTCGGGGATATCGAAAATGCCTTCGGTCGCGACCGTTGGCGTGCTCGCCTCAGATTTTTTGCGGGGCTTGACGATCGTGACCTCTATCTCAATCCAAAGATCGCGTTCGTTGGTTGGGAACCACATGAGCTCTACCTAGCTTACCATTACTTCGACGGTGCTGAGCAGACCCTAGGAGGCTTTTTTCAGCAAAATGCCTTGGTGACGCTTGGTCTACGCTCGCAGTTCTGACACCTCATCGGTAGTTGTTGTTTTTGTGCTGCAGTTCGTGGTAACCCTTCCTGTCACTGTCGCGAGATTGTGTTGCTTTGCTACACTGTGAGGAGAGTTCGGGACAACCGGGCGTCACGACGCTATATATACACTGATGCCTTGGAGTCAGGCTGTTTACTGATGCGCTAGGTTTGACAGGAGGATTTGCTGGTGAAGATATGCTGTTCAGGTGCTGCCCGAGCCGCGGGTATGATGGCTGTGGTGCTTGCTATCGTGCTTCCCTTTACCGGCTGTGCGTCCGGTCAAAAGTACCCGCCGCTGCCGTCAATGGCGCTTGAAAAATCTCCGGATTACCTCATTGGCCCAGGCGACAATGTCAACATCTTCGTGTGGGGTCTGCCGGAGCTATCCTCTTCTGTGCCGGTCCGCCCTGATGGCAAGATTACGACGCCGCTGATTGAAGATGTTCCTGCCTCCGGGCTCACGCCGACCGAGCTTGCACGAGACATGGAAGAGGTCTTGTCAACCTATGTTCTTGATCCGGTCGTCACCGTCATCGTGACCGGCTTCGTTGGGCCTTACAGCCAACAAGTACGCGTCGTCGGCGAAGCGACTAATCCACGGGGTGTTCCCTATCGCGAGAACATGACCGCATTGGATTTAATGATTGAAGTTGGAGGGCTGACTGACTTCGCCGCAGGAAATCGCGCGAGCATCATTCGGAACGTTGAGGGCGAACCAGAGCAATTTAGCGTACGCTTGGATGATCTTATCAAACGCGGCAAGATTGAAGAGAACGTTTACATGCTCCCTGGAGACATTCTCATCATCCCTGAAACCTGGTTCTAATGATAAGGAACCCTGACTGCGGCAGTTGGGATTCTGCGGCATCCGTACGATCTCGGTTCTGTCGGCTTAAAATGGCTGCAAGCTGTGTTAAGCAGGTGTTTCGTTTGCCAAGATGCGTATTTTTTATTAAGCATCTCAAGGACACGGGTAAATGCATGAACTATTGAACCAGGTGCTCGGTTACCTTCGCGGCATCTGGCGCTTCCGCTGGCTCGTTATCGCCGTGGCATGGTTGGTTTCATTGGTCGGTTGGGCATATACGGCCGAGATTCCTGATGAATATCGTTCGTCAGCTCGAGTATATGTTGATACTCGGACAATGCTTGCGCCTCTACTTCGGGGGCTTGCAATTGATCCGGGCATCGACCAGCGCGTTAAAATGATGACACGGATGTTACTGACCCGGCCAAAGCTCGAGAATGTAGCGCGAGCAACCGACATGCACCTAGCGGCGACAACAGAATCCCAAATGGACGCGTTAATAAATAGATTGCGGTCTGGTATCCAAATTCAGGGGTCAAGGGACGAGAATATCTATGAATTGTCTTTCCGTTCACTCGATCCCGAAGAGGCCTACGATGTCGTTCAGGCCCTTCTCGATAGTTTTGTTGAAGGATCATTGACCGAAACCCGTACCGACTCTGACATGGCGCGGCGATTCATTGATCAACAGATCGCAGCTTATGAGCAGCGTCTGAGCGAAGCAGAAAGAAGGTTGGCTGACTTTAAGCGCGAAAACGTGGGAATGCTGCCAGGCGAACGTGGCGACTACTATTCTCGCCTTCAACAGGCGCAAACCGAGTTGCGTGAGACTGAACTCAGTCTGAGAGAGGCAGAGCGCCGGCGCGACGAGATTGAGCGTCAGTTATCCGGCGAAGAACCTACCTTCGGGATCATGGGCCCGGATGGCCCGGCTCGGCCTGTTGATCCGGCGCTGGAGATGCGCATCCAGACGCTTCAGCAGAAGCTCGATGAGCTGAGCCTGAATTTCACCGACCGTCACCCTGATATTCGCTCCATTAAGCGGAAGTTGGAGGATTTCAAGAAGCAGCGGCAGGAGGCAATTGCTCAACAGGCCGGCTCCCCGCTGGGGCGCAACCTAAGCGAGCTAGATGCCAACCCGGTCTTTCAGCAATTGCGTATGGCAAAGGCGAACGCCGATATCGACGTTTCCTCACTCCAGGTGCGTGTTGACGAACAACGTCGTCGCGTCGAGGAACTTCAGCGCCTGGTTGATACGATCCCTAAGGTGGAGGCTGAACTGAAACGTTTGAATCGCGACTATTCCGTGAATCAAGAAAACTATGTCGCATTGCTTAAGCGCCGTGAGCAGGCTGCGATGTCGCAAGATGTCGAGGACCAAGGTGAGCAGGTGCAATTTCGAATCATTGAGCCAGCGCGGTTGCCGAGGTCACCCTCTGCCCCGAATCGATCTGCTTTGATCTCGGCGGTATTGATCCTTGCGCTAGCCGCTGGTGGTGGGCTCGCTTTCCTGCTTTCGCTGCTGCGCCCTGTATTCGACGACCGCCGGACGCTTAATCAGGTGACGGGATTTCCTGTTCTCGGAAATGTCGTGCTGCATCGTAACGAACAGCAACGCCGAAGGGAACGTTTGGAATTGCTAGCACTCGCTGTATGCGGTCTGCTGCTTTTTGTTGCTTTTGCTGGTACGTTAGCAACAGAAGCGAGTTATCTAAAGCCATTGGGGCGTCTGTTTCCATGACTAAGGGAAGCGATGAAAGCTCAAGCTTGATTGAGCAGGCTGCTAAGCGTCTGCAGCAACAACAGGTTTTATCCGAAGATTCGCAGCGCCGGATTGACCAACCTGGGCAGAGACTGAGTGATGATCGTCCGGCCGGCCTCTCTAATTCGACGCCTGAGCACGACGAAACGGATTGCGGATCGAAGGTCGATATCGACCTCGATGGTCTCAAAAAACAGGGATACGTGACACCTGATGCGGATCGTTCGAGGGTTGCCGAGGAATTTCGTATCATTAAACGCCCATTGCTTGAGAATGCCTTCGGCCGAACGGCATCGCTGGTCGATCAGGGTAACCTGATTATGATAACTAGCTCTTTGCCCGGAGAGGGAAAGACCTATACCGCGATCAATCTAGCGATGAGCATCGCTATGGAAATGGACAAAACGGTATTGCTGGTAGATGCCGATGTTGGTCGAGCGCGAGTTCATCGCGCCCTAAAGGTTCCGTCTGGCCCTGGGCTAATTGATCTACTTTTGGAAAATGATTTAGACGTTGGTGATGTGATGTTACGCACCAACGTTCCCAAACTGCGTATCATTCCAATGGGAAAATATCACCCTCGGGCCAATGAGCTGCTGGCAAGCGGCGAGATGCAGCGACTGATGCATGAAATGGCGAGCCGTTATGAGGACCGTATCATCATCTTTGACTCGCCGCCGTTGCTGGTGACAAGTGAGTCGGTGATCTTGTCGAATCTCGTTGGTCAGATCGTCTTCGTAGTCGAGGCACAGAAGAGTTTACAGCACACTGTTAAGGATGCATTGGGTCTTTTAGACTCCTCCAAGCCAGTCGGGATTGTGCTCAATAAAACGCGCCATTTGGCAGGTGGCAGCTATTACGGTTATGGAGGATACGGGTATGGTTATGTATACGGGCCGGGTGGGGCTGGGCAATGAGCCATAGTTCTGCCCAGTCAATAAACTTACTAGTTGTTGCTAGCGCTGTTTTTGGAAGCGTAACTGTATCGGCGTTTGCTCAAGAACTGGACTGGGAGTTTAATCCGCGGCTATCGTTTAGCCAGGTTTTTTCCGATAATATTGGACTCGATCCGGTAGGCGAAGAGGAGTCCGAATTTGTCTCCCAGCTTAATACCGGTTTTAATTTCAGTCGGCAGGGCGGGAGCGCGCGCGCGAGAGTGGGGTACAATCTGCAAAGCCTCCTCTATTGGCAGGATACCACTGAGGACCGGCTTTTTCATCAATTCTTTGCTGATGGCGGAGTTGAGCTTTTGCCGGAACGTCTCTCGATTGACAGCAGCGCTGGCTTCACCCAGCGACAGCTCACTGGTGAACGTGCCGGTGGAGATAATTTGACCCGGGATTCGAACCGGACAGATGTGCTGACATTCCGTGTCAGCCCAGTCTATACCGAGCGCCTTGATGATTTGGCTGAAGTATTGTTCCGTTATAGCTACAATCGAGTGGAGATATTGGATAGTAGTGCGGACGATAGCAGCAGTGAACGCAACTCCGTTAACTTGGATATCACAAGTGGTACCCGCTTCAGTCGTTTCGGCTGGGGTCTTTCGTTTGCTTGGTCTCAAACTGACTTTGATGATGGCTCATTCAGCTCGCTGCCGCGGATAGACGCGCTCGGTCGCTGGAATGTAACCGACCGCTTTAGTTTGTTTGGGACGATCGGTTATGAGGAGAACGAGTTTGAGCAGGGAGGAGCGCGAAGTCAGCAAGACGGTCTGACTTGGCGTTTGGGTAGTACTTTTGCCCCCGGGGAGCGTACTTTTATGGAGGCGTTTGTTGGTGATCGAGTGTTTGGCACGACCTATGGGGCCTCTCTTCGTCATCGGCTCCGAAACAGCCAAGTATTATTGGACTACAGGGAAGAGATTACAACGGTGAACGAGTTCGAGAGCGATCAGACCATTCCGCGGGGTGTTAACGCAACTATTGAGGAGGCACTTATCGTTGATGGCGAGCCGGTGTTTCTGGATCTGGAATCGCCGGAACTGCGCAGCGGTGCGTTCGTTAGCAGGCGTCTGAGCGTTGCCTATACTGGTGAGCGGCGCAAAACGGGATGGGGTATACGATTGTTCCATGAAGAACGAGACTTCGAGATCAGTAACCGGACCGAACAGGCTCAGTCGATTGCAGGTAACCTGTCCTGGCGGGTTCGGCCTCGGACCTCGTTGTTTGCGGATGGAAGCCTGCAGCAAAGGGACTCGGGCGGCGTCGACGGAGATCAAACTCTTTACTTTACGCGGTTCGGCTTGCAGCGGCAGCTTGGGCCTCGCTTAAATGCGTCTTTGAGCTACAGCTTTCGTGAGCTCGATGGGAGTAATGGAGAGAACGACTATCAGGAGAACAGGGTAACTGCGACGGTGCAAAGGTCATTCTAGGACAATCAAACGCTGGAAAAAGATCATGACGCTGATCCGCAATGCGATGACAGTGGATGTGGAAGATTACTTTCAAGTCTCTGCGTTTGAATCGAGCATACCTCGGGAGAGGTGGGAGAAACTACCCTGCCGCGTGCAAGGGAATATCGAGCGCATCGTAACTCTCTTCGACGAGCATCGTGTTTCGGCAACTTTTTTTGTTCTGGGCTGGATCGCTGAGCGGTATCCCTCAATGGTGCGCGAGCTGAGCGAGCTGGGCCATGAGGTTGCAAGCCACGGCTATGACCATGTTCGGGTTATCAATCAGAGCCGTTCTGAATTTAGGGCCGATGTTAGGCGCACAAAGGCGCTGCTAGAGGACACGATCGGTGCGCCCGTGAAGGGTTATCGTGCTGCAAGTTACTCGATTGGACGCGATAATCTCTGGGCGTTGGATGAGTTGCTCGAGGCCGGGCATGCCTACAGTTCGAGCATCTATCCGATTCATCACGATCTGTATGGAATGCCCGAGGCGCCGCGCTTTGCCTTCCGGCATCAGAATGACGATGGAATTCTTGAGGTGCCTGTTACGACAGTGATGGTGGGCCAACGCAAATTCCCCTGTGGTGGTGGTGGATATTTTCGCCTTTTGCCGTATGCGCTGTCGCGCTGGGCACTGCGGCGTGTCAACCGGAATGACGGCGAGCCTGCGGTCTTCTATTTCCATCCTTGGGAAATCGATCCGGAGCAGCCGCGTCAGCGTGGCATTAGTCTCAAGACCCGGATTCGCCATTACCTCAATCTCTCGCGGACCGAGGCCCGCTTGACGCGACTCTTACGCGACTTCTCCTGGGGGCGGATGGACGAGATCTTTTTGCATGGGAGGGCCGGGTGAACGCCCCAGAAGCCGGTAGCGCTGGGGTCGCGATGGCCGATGCGCCGGACCGCATCGTGGAGATGGTTTCCGGTGGTGAAGTCGCGTGGGACGCCTTCGTCCAGCACTGCCCGGAGGCGACCTTCTTCCATCGCGCCGGCTGGCGGCGCATCTTGGAAGAGCGTCTCGGCCACCGTACCTACTACCTCTACAGCGAGCGAGCGGGCGCGATCACTGGCGTGCTTCCGCTCGGCCAGGTCAAGAGCCTGCTGTTCGGCAATGCGCTGATCTCCGTCCCATTCTGCGTCTACGGCGGGGTCGCGGCTCAGGATCAGCAGGCGGCCAACAGTCTGACTGCCGCCGCCCGCGCCTTGGCGGAAGACCTGCAGGTGGACTATCTGGAGCTGCGCCATCGTGAGCGGCGCAATCCAGACTGGCCCTGCAAGGGTGATCTCTATGTCACCTTCCGCAAGCCCATCGACCCGGAGCCGGACAAGAACCTCCAGGCCATCCCGCGCAAGCAGCGGGCGATGGTACGCAAAGGCATCAAGAACGGGCTGCAGAGCGAGATCGATCCCGATGTCGAGCGCTTCTTCCGCATCTATGCCGACAGCGTCCACCGCCTCGGGACACCGGTCTTCCCGAAACGCTACCTGCAGGCGTTGTGCGAAGAGTTTGGGGCCGACTGCGATGTGACCACTGTCACCAAAGACGGCGAGCCCATCTCCAGCGTGCTCAGCTTCTACTTCCGCGACGAGGTATTGCCTTACTACGGCGGCGGCACGACCTCGGCGCGCGCGCTGGCCGGCTTCGATTTCTTGTACTGGGAGGTGATGCGCCGCGCCTGCGAGCAGGGCTACCGCTGGTTCGATTACGGGCGCAGCAAGCGCGGCACCGGCTCGTTCAGCTTCAAGAAGAACTGGGGCTTCGAGCCGCAGCCGCTCCACTACGAGTATCACCTGGTCCGCGCCAAGCAGATCCCCGAGATCAACCCGCTGAATCCCAAATACCGGCTGTTCATCGCCGGCTGGAAGCGGTTGCCGTTGTTCGTCGCCAATCGGCTCGGACCTTGGCTCGCGCGGAGGATCGGGTGAGCGGCAAGCCGGAGCTGCTGTTCCTGGCGCATCGCATCCCTTACCCGCCGAACAAGGGCGATAAGATCCGCTCGTTTAATCTGCTGCGCCATCTGGCCGGGTACTTCCACATCCATCTTGGCGCCTTTGTCGATGATCCGCACGACTGGCGCTATCGCGACGAGGTGTCGGCGTACTGCGCTACGCTCTGTCTCGTGCCGCTCAAACCGCGCTGGGCTAAGCTTCGCAGTCTCCGCGGCCTGCTCACCGGCGAGGCCCTGACCGTGCCCTATTATCGCGATCGGCGCATGCGCGCTTGGGTGCGCAAGACCACGCGCGCCGGCCCCATGCGCACCCTGGTGTTCTCGTCGGCAATGGCGCAGTACCTGCCGACTCAGCCGGCCGCGCGCGCCGCAACGCGGCCTCAGGTGGTCGATTTCGTCGATGTCGATTCCGACAAGTGGCGGCAGTACGCGCAGCGCCGTCGCTTTCCGATGAGCTGGATTTATCGGCGCGAGTCGCGGACCTTGCTCCAGTTCGAGCGCGCCGTCGCCGCCCAGGCGAGCGCCTCGGTGCTGGTCAGCCAACACGAGGTAGACCTGTTCTGCCAGCTCACGCAGACCCCGCGCGAACAGGTCCATGCGATCGACAACGGCGTGGATACCGCCTATTTCTCACCTGAGGCCGATCTTCCGAATCCCTATCCCGCCGAGACCCGCGCCCTGGTCTTCACCGGCGCGATGGACTACTGGGCCAATGTCGACGCGGTGGTCTTCTTCGCCGAGCAGGTCTTTCCCCGCATCCGTGCGGCGCTGCCGGAGGCCCGATTCTACATCGTCGGGGCACGCCCCTTGCCCGAGGTCTGCGCCTTGGGCGAGCAGCTCGGCATCACGGTGACCGGCGCGGTGCCGGATATCCGCCCCTATCTGGCGCACGCGATGGGTGCGGTCGCGCCATTGCGCATCGCCCGCGGCGTGCAGAACAAGGTGCTCGAGGCGCTGGCGATGGGCTGTCCGGTGGTGGTCACCCCGCAGGCCCTTGATGGCCTGCGCCCGGACGCCGGCAGCGACTGGCTGGTGGCCGAGGCTGTCGAGGAGCTCGCGCAGCTGTCCCTGAGGCTGCTGCAGGGAACGGAGCGCGCCACGCGCGGCGCGCAGGGCCGGGATTATGTCTTGCGGCACTACAGCTGGAGCGAGCACCTCGACCAGCTACTGCCGCTGCTGCGGGCTGTGCCAGGGGCGACTGGAGGGGAGCAGTGAACGGAGCGGTCGATCAAGGCTTGTCCAAACTCCTGCGGGGAGGCGAGCTGAGGTACGGCTGGACTCTTGCGCTGACGCTACTGACGCTCACCACCCTGCTGACCCTGTGGCTGCTATGGCCCTCGGTGCTCAGCATCACCCATGTCTGGCTCAATTCCCAGACCTATGCGCACGGCATGCTCATCCCTGCATTGGCGCTCTTCTTGGCCTGGACGCGGCGCCGAGAGCTTGCCCAGCAAGTACCGAGACCTTGGGCTTGGGGCCTGCTTTGGATCGGGGCCGCCGCGCTCGCTTGGATGCTGGCACGAACGGTCGAGGTAGAAACAGTCCAGCACTTCGCGTTGGTCGCGATGCTGCCGGGGCTGGTTCTCCTATGGCTTGGCCCGGGGATCGCATGGACCATCCTGTTTCCGTTAGTCTCTCTCTTCTTTGCGGTGCCGTTTGGGGATTTCCTGATCCCGCCGATGATCGACCTGACAGCATGGTTCTCGGTGCTGTTGCTGAAACTGACCGGGGTGCCGGTCTTCATGGATGGCCATTACATCAGCATTCCCGCCGCCGATTTCGTCGTCGTCGAGGCCTGTAGTGGCGTCCGGTATTTGATCGCGGCGGTCGCGCTTGGGCTGGTCTACAGCTATCTCAGCTATCGCAGCCTGTGGCGCCGCCTTGCCTTCATGGCACTGGCCGTCGCGCTGCCGATCCTGGCCAATGTCGTGAGGGTGTATGTGATCATCATGACCGCACACCTCACGGACGGACGGATCACGCTCGCTGGCCATGGGCATATCGTCGTCGGCTGGGTGTTGTTTGGCCTGGTCATGTTGCTGCTGTTCTGGTTAGGCTCGTTCTGGGCGGACCGGCCGCACCCAGCGCCTGCTCGTGCCGAGACCGCATCGAGTATGGCTCTGAAAGCACCGTGGAGCCCGGTCAACCTATCGTTCCTCGGCCTGCTTCTGCTCGGGCTCGTATCGATGCTCGGCGTTGCCCGGGGTGTTGAGGTGCTGGTTCAGCACCGCGCGCAGCAGGTTATGGTCGAGGCGCCGATCGGATTGCCGAGCGCTGTACCTGGCTGGGAAGGCCCTGAAGCGGTCTCGCCGAGCTGGCGGCCTGATTACCACGAAGCCGATGCCGAGCTTGTCGGCCTGTATCGAGACGGCGAGGCGGCGGTGGAGCTGTATCTCCTCCAATATCGGAATCGCGGTCGCGGCACCGAGCTGATCTCCTGGCGCAATCAGATTCACGGGCATGGTGACAATGACAGGTGGCGCCGCTCGGCTACGGCAGTCAGAAGTCTGACCGATGCGACTGGTCGGGAGCTCAGGCTCCAAGAGATGCTGTTGCGTAGTCGACGAGGTGATCAGCTGCGTCTCGTTTGGTATTGGTATCAGGTCGGCAATTACCGCACCCTCTCACCCATCGAGGTCAAGCTGCGCGAGCTGCAAGCAGTCCTAGCGGGCGATGGTCGGGGCGCCTTCTTGGTCGTGCTCAGCACCACAGGTGATGAGCTGACGCTGGTTGAAGCGCGCTCCCGTCTCGAGCGCTTCTTACAAACCTTGCCGCATCCTTTGGGCTACATGAATGGCTGAAATGCCTCGCGTCGCCTCGCCACCCCTCATCGCCCATGTCATCCATCGGCTCGACGTCGGCGGCATGGAGAACGGTCTGGTCAATCTCCTCAATCGGATGCCGGCAGAGGCGTATCGGCATGCGATCATTTGCATGACCGACTACACCGACTTCAGCCAACGCCTCCAGCGCGATGATGTCCGTCTCTATAGCCTGCACAAGCGCGAAGGCAAGGACCTGGGGGTGCATCTGCGGCTGTGGCGGCTGCTGCGGCAATTGCGGCCGGCGATCGTGCATACCCGAAATTTCGCCACCTTGGAGGGGCAGGTGACAGCCGCCCTCGCCGGGGTCCGCGTGCGCGTGCATGGTGAGCACGGCTGGGATGTCGGTGACACCGATGGCTCGAATCCCCGCAATCGTCGCCTACGACGCTGGGTGCGGCCCTTGGTGAGCCAGTACATCGCCTTATCGCGGCATCAGATGTGCTATCTCGAGGAGCAGGTCGGCGTGGCGCCGGCGCGGCTCAATCAGGTCTGCAACGGGGTCGATACCGAGCGTTTTTGCCCGTCGCCGGCGAGCGATGACCAGCGCGCACCGCTACCATCCGGCTTTGCCGCAGCGGATACCTTGATCATCGGCGCCGTGATGCGGATGCAGCCGGTCAAGGCCCCGCTCGCGCTCGCCGATGCCTTCTTGCGCCTGCGGCAGCGGCTGCCCGCGCAGTTCTCGCGCCTGCGGCTGCTGATGGTCGGCGATGGTCCCGAACAGGAGGCGGTTGCCGAGCGGTTCGCCGAAGCGGGGGTGGACGCACAGGCCTGGCTCCCTGGCGCCCGCGACGACGTGCCCGAGCTGATGCGGGAGATGGACCTGTTCATCGTGCCCTCGCTGGCCGAGGGCATCTGTAATACCCTGCTCGAGGCGATGGCCACCGGCTTGCCGGTGATCGCGACCGATGTCGGCGGCAATCCGGATCTGGTCCAGCCCGGCGTCACCGGTGGTCTGGTGCCGGCCGGCGATCCCGATGCCTTGGCCGCAGCCATGGCCGCGGTGCTGAGCGATGATGCGCAACGCCAGCGCATGGGCCGAGCCGCCCGCGAACGGGCCGAGCGCGAATTCAGCCTGGAGGCCATGGTGCAGGGCTACCTGCGCGTATATCAAAAGGCGCTTGGCAGCGCCGCTGGAGCGAGCTGAATGTGCGGCATCACTGGTCTGTTCGATCTGCGCGAGCGGCGCCCGATCAACCGCGCGCTGCTCGAGGCGATGAACCAGACCCAGTTCCATCGCGGCCCAGACGAGGGCGGGGTCCATGTCGAGCCCGGGGTTGGGTTGGCGCATCGTCGCCTGTCGATCATCGACCTCTCCAGCGGCCAACAGCCGCTGTTCAATGAGGACGAGACCGTCGTCGTCACCTACAACGGCGAGATCTACAACTTCCCCGAGCTGACGAAGGAACTCCAGGCCGCCGGACACCGCTTCCGCACCCATTGCGATACCGAGGTCATCGTCCATGCCTGGGAGGAGTGGGGCGAGGCCTGCGTCGAGCGCTTTCGCGGCATGTTCGCGTTCGGGCTCTGGGACCGCAACCGCCAGACCCTGTTCCTGGCGCGCGATCGGCTCGGCATCAAGCCGCTCTACTACGGCCTGTTGCCGGATGGGCAGCTGCTGTTCGCCTCCGAGCTCAAGGCGCTGATGGCGCACCCTGATCTGCCGCGCGAGCTGGACCCGCAGGCGATCGAGGACTACTTCGCCTACGGCTATGTGCCCGAGCCGCGCAGCATCTTCCGCGCCGTGCATAAGCTACCACCGGCCCATGTGCTCAGCCTGCGCCACGGCCAGCGTGACTTACCGGCGCCGCGCGCCTACTGGGATGTCCCGTTTGCGGCACTGCCGGCGCTCGACGAGGCTAGCGCCGCCGAGGAGCTGGTCGCACGCCTGCGCGAGGCGGTGCAGGTGCGCCAGATCGCCGAGGTGCCCCTGGGCGCCTTCCTCTCCGGCGGCGTCGATTCGAGCGCGGTGGTGGCGATGATGGCCGGCCTGTCCACCGATCCGGTGCGCACCTGCTCGATCGGCTTCGCCGACCCGGCCTATGACGAGTCGAATTACGCGCAGCAGGTCGCCGAGCGTTACCACACCGATCACGATCGCCAGCAGGTCGATATCGACGACTTCGCGCTCCTCGACCGGCTCGGCGCGCTCTATGACGAGCCCTTCGCCGACAGCTCCGCGCTGCCGACCTATCGCGTCTGCGAATTGGCCCGGCGCAAGGTGGTCGTCGCCCTCTCCGGCGATGGCGGCGACGAGCATCTAGCCGGTTATCGACGCTACCGCCATCATCTCGCCGAAGAGCGGTTGCGCCAGCCGCTGCCGCTCGGGCTGCGCCGGCCTGTCTTCGGCTCGCTCGCGCGGCTCTATCCCAAGGCCGACTGGGCACCGCGCGTGTTCCGGGCCAAGGCGACCTTCCAGGCCTTGGCGCGCGATTCGGTCGAGGGCTATTTCCAAGGGGTCGCGATCCTGCGCGATGAATTGCGCGCGAAGCTGTTCTCGCCGGCGTTCCGGCGTGAGCTGCAGGGTTATAACGCCGTCGATCTGCTGCGCGAGCATGCGGCGCGCGCGCCAACCACCGATCCGCTGTCGCTGGTGCAATACCTCGATATCAAGACCTATCTGCCCGGTGATATCCTGACCAAGGTCGACCGCGCCAGCATGGCTCATGCGCTCGAGGTGCGGGTGCCGATCCTGGATCATCCGCTGGTCGAATGGATCTCCGGCCTACCGCCGGATCTGAAGCACCGAGGCGGCGAGGGCAAATACCTGCTCAAGAAGGCCATGGAGCCCTATCTGCCCGATGAGCTGCTGTATCGGCGCAAGAAAGGCTTCTCGGTGCCGGTCGCCGAGTGGTTCCGTGGGCCGCTGCAAGCGCGGCTGCGTGAGCAAGTATTGGGCGAGCGCATCGCGGGCGCGGACCTGTTCGATCGCGACTATCTCGCGCAGTTGATCGATCAGCATGTCAACGGCGCGCGCGACCATAGCCCGGCGCTCTGGTCGTTGCTGATGTTCGACGGCTTCCTGAAGCGCCTCGAGACCGGTCCGGCGTCGACGGTCTGATGCGATGCGCCTGAGCGAGCTTGCCGCCCGGCACCTGCTGCTTCCCCTGCACGAACGGCTGCGCGGGCGGGATACGCTGGCGCAATGGCGCACCTTCCGCGCCGACGACCGCCTGAGCGCGCCGGCGATTGCGGACCTGCGACTGACCAAACTGCGCCGGCTCATCGCCCATTGCCAACGGCATGTGCCTTATTACCGGCGGCTGTTCGCGCACGCAGGCGGCCTCGATCCCGCCACGTTTGGCTTGGCCGATCTCGCGCGTCTGCCGATCCTGGAGCGCGCGACCCTGCGCGAGCACGGGGATCAGCTCAAGGCCGAGGGCTGGGAGGACCGGCTGATCCGCTACAGCACCGGCGGCTCCACCGGCGAGCCGCTAGTGTTCTACACCGATAAGCCGCGCGAGGCCTGCCTGAACGCGCAGAAGCTGCGCGGGCGGGCCTGGTTCGGCGTCTTGCCCGGCGATCGTCAGGTCGATTTCTGGGGCTCGCCGATCGAGCTGTCCCGGCAGGGCCGGCTGCGTCGGCTCAAGGACCGCTGGCTGCTGAATCAGGTGGTGCTGTCGGCGTCCAATCTCACAATCGAGCGCATCGATGGCTATATCGACGCGCTCCGCCGTTTCCAGCCGCGGTTGATCTACGGTTATCCGACCGTGATCGACCGCATCGCCGGCCGGCTCCTGGAGACGGGTGAGCCAACGCCCAATCAGGCCCTGAAGCTGATCGCCTGTACCTCCGAGATGCTGCTGCCGCAGATGCGCGCGCGTATCGAGCAGGTCTTCGGCTGTCCGGTCGCCAACGAGTACGGCTCGCGGGATGGCGGCATGATCGCGCATCAGTGCCCGCAGGGCAGTCTGCATCTCTTCGCCGAGCATGTGCTCGTCGAGGTCGATCAGCCCGACGCCAGCGGCATCGGCGACCTGCTGGTCACCAACCTCGACGGCTACGGCATGCCCTTCCTCCGCTATCGCATCGGCGACCGCGGTGCGCTGACCGACGAGCCCTGTCCCTGCGGGCTGCCACTGCCGCGATTGCGCGAGCTGCAAGGGCGCGCCAACGATTTCCTGATCGGCCGCGACGGGCGCATGATCCACAGCTCCACCGCCAACTATGTGCTGCGCGAGATCCCGGCCCTGCGTCAATATCAATTGCGCCAGCGCGCCGACCGGCATTTCGACCTGTTCATGGTTCTCAAGCGCCCCCTCACCGAGACCGAGCAAGACCAGATCCGCACCGGCCTGCAGCGGATCATCGACGAGCCGCTCGCGGTCAATCTGATCGAGCAGGAGCGTATCGCGCCCGAGCCGTCGGGCAAATACCGCTGGGTCATCAGCGAGGCGCGCGCGTGAGCGAACGCAGCGACCGCCCAGCGCTGGTGGTGTTCACCCATGTCTTTCCCAACCAGGCGCAGCCGACCTATGGGGTGTTCGTGCGCGAGCGGCTGTTTCGGGTCGCCGCGCACCTGCCCGTCACCGTGGTCGCGCCGGTGCCCTGGTTCCCGGGCGAGGCGCTGCTCCGCCGCTGGCGACCACATTATCGCCCGCCGGTGCCCAAGCACGAAGTGCAGCAGGGCATCGACGTCTATCACCCGCGTTTCCTCTCGATCCCAAACGTCTTCAAGTTCACCGATGCGCTGTTCGAGGCCCTGTTCTGTCTGCCGCTGCTGCGCCGTCTGCACCGTGCCGGCCGTCTGAACATCCTCGACGCCCATTTCGTCTTTCCCGATGGGGTCGCTGCGGGCCTGCTCGCGCGCTGGCTGCGTGTCCCGCACTGCATCACGCTGCGCGGCACCATCCTGCGCATCTCGCGCACCCGGGTGCGCAAACGGCTCGCCGCTTGGGCGATGCGTCGCGCCGCACGCGTCTTTTCGGTCTCGGATTCGCTGCGCCAGACCGCGATCGCGATGGACATCCCCGCCGATCAGGTGCGAGTCGTCGCCAACGGGATCAATCTGGCGCTGTTCCAGCCAGAAGACCGCGCCGCCTGCCGCGGCCAGCTCGGGATCGCGCCCGATGCCCCGGTGTTGATCACCGTCGGCACCCTGAGTGAGCGCAAGGGTTTCCACCGTGTGATCGGGCAACTGCCGGCGCTGCTCGCGCGCTATCCAGGGCTCGTCTATCTGGTGGTCGGCGGCGAGCATCCGGACGGCGACGAGCAACGCCTGCGCGCCCTGGCGGCGGAGCGTGGCGTCGCCGAGCACGTCCGCTTCCTCGGCCGGCAGCCACCGGAACAGCTCCGCTATCTGTATTCCGCAGCGGATCTGTTCGTGTTGCCGACCCGCTTCGAGGGCTGGGCCAATGTCTTCCTCGAGGCGGCCGCCTGCGGACTGCCCTCGGTGACCACGCGCGTCGGCGGCAATGCCGAGGTCATCTGCCGCGACACGCTCGGTCGGCTGGTCGAGTATGGCGACGACGATGCGCTGCGCGACGCCATCATCGAGGCACTGGAAACCGATTGGGATCGCGCTGTCATCATCGCCTATGCGCGCGACAATGCCTGGGAGCAGCGTATTCCGCGGCTCGTCGCCGAGCTCCAGCGCATCCATGCGCAAGGCGCTCAGCCTGAGCCGGCGGAGGTGTAAAGAAAATTGACAGTGAACGCCCTCAGCCTCATACCGCTGCGCGCGATCGCCGGTCGACTGTCCCCGGCGGGGCCGCGCGCTCGGCTATCCATCCTCATCTATCATCGTGTCTTCGCGCGACCGGACGCGCTGCTGCCGTCGGAGCCGGATGCGGAGACCTTTCGCTGGCAACTGCGCGTCTTGGCCAGTCTCTTCACTGTGCTGCCGCTGAGCGACGCCGTCGAGCGGCTGGCCCAGGGAACCCTGCCGGCGCGGGCCGCCTGCATTACCTTCGATGACGGCTATGCCGACAACGCCACCGTCGCGCTGCCGGTCCTGCGCGAACTCGGGCTGCCAGCCACCTTCTTCGTCGCCACCGGCTATCTCGATGGCGGCATGATGTTCAATGATCAGGTGCTCGAGACCTTGCGTCGTGTGCCCGACGGCACCCTGGACTGGCCGGAGGTCGGCCTCGGGCAGCGGGAGATCCGCAACGATCAGGATCGCAAACAGATCGCGGCCGAGCTGATCCAGCGGCTAAAGCACCTCGATCCCGTCGAGCGCGCCGAGCAGGCGCAGGCGATCGCGGAGCGCTCTCTCGAACCGCTGCCGGATGACTTGATGATGACCTCGGCCCAGGTCCGCGAGCTGTCTGCGGCGGGCATGACGATTGGCGGCCATACCCAGACCCATCCGATCCTGGCGCGCACCGCCGATGAGCAGGCGCGCAAGGAGATTGCCGACGGTCGTGAGGCCCTCGAAGGGCTGCTCGGCGAGCCGGTGCGGCTGTTCGCCTATCCGAACGGCAAGCCCGGCCAGGACTACGACGCGCGCCATGTCGCCATAGTCCGCGAATGCGGCTTCGATGCTGCTGTCTCGACCGCCTGGGGTGTCTCGACTAGCAAGAGCGATCGCTATCAGCTCGCCCGCTTCACCCCTTGGGATCAGACGCCGGGGCGTTTTGCGCTGCGCTTGGTCCGCAACCTACGGACTAACCTGCGGACTAACCAAGGACACGGGGTCTAGCGCTGCAGTAGACCGGCGGCTCCAGAAGCCATTCAAGCACCGAACTTGGCCGCCGCGATTCGGCGTTCAGCCGAATGCTTCGGTGGACGCGTCCGGTGCGGCGGACGCCTCCAGCGTCCGCCAGCAAATCGCCTCGAAGCGCCGGGCAACCGCTAGCGAGGAGAAATGTTCTTCAACATAGTCGCGCGCCGTTTGCGAGAGCGAGCGGCGCAGTGCCTGATCCTCGAGCAGACGCACCAACGCCGCCGCGAACGCCTCACCACTGTCGGCTTGCAGATAGTGCTCATCCGGGGTCACCGGCAGGCCCTCGACACCGAGCGCGGTCGAGACCACGGGAATGCCCATCGCCATCGCCTCGAACGCCTTGATCCGGGTGCCGCCGCCAACCCGCAACGGGATGATGTAGGCCGCCGCGCCCTTGACCTCGGGGCGGATGTCGTCGACGAAGCCGGTGAAGCGAAACGGCAGTTGCCGGCGCTTGGCGCGCTCGACCAGGGCCGGGTTGGGATTGCGCCCGACGATGGTGACATGGGCGCGCGGGCGCTGCGCGACCACATGCGGCCAGACGGCATCCATGAAGAAAGCGATGCCGTCGATGTTTGCTTG
>JAAAOQ010000052.1 GCA_009908845.1 Gammaproteobacteria bacterium | reverse complement strand
GATAGCGGCTGAAGACCGCCACCGCCGCGCCCCATCCGGCCATCATCAGCGCCCACAGCAGCAGCGAGCCCTCGTGCCCGCCCCAAACCGCCGAGAACTTGTAGATGTCGGGCAGGAGCGAGTTCGAATTGACGGCAACATAGTGCACCGAGAAGTCGCTCGTCAGGAAGGCCTCGACCAATGCCAGGAATGCGATGGCGACGAAGACCAGCTGTCCGTAGGCCAGGGGGCGGGCCATGGTCATCCAGGGTCGGTTCCCAGTCAGCGAGCCGGCCAACGGGAAGACGGCCTGCGCCGTTGCGAGCAACAGCGCGAGGATCAGTGCGATATGTCCGAGCTCGGGGATCATTGGGTCGGGCTCCGGGTCGTGCTCGTCGGGGCGAGGCTGCCGGCGGTCTGCTCCACAACGCCGTCGACATGGGCCGTCTGCAGCGTGTCGGCAACCTCGGGCGGCATATAGGATTCGTCGTGCTTGGCCAGGACCTCCTCGGCGTAGAAGGTGCCATCGGCCCCGATGCGTCCCTTGGCGACCACACCCTGGCCTTCGCTGAACAGGTCGGGGAGGATGCCGGTATAGCTGACGGGCACGACGGCGGCGTTGTCGGTGACGTCGAAGTGCACCGTCAGTCCGTCGGGCTGGCGCTCAAGGGTATCCTCAACGACGACGCCGCCGACCCGGAACACCGCGTCGAGCGGATGCTCGTTCGCCATCACCTGCGTCGGGCTGAAGAAGTAGGAGATATTGCTCTGCAGCGCGCTCAGTGCCAGCGATG
Organism: Gammaproteobacteria bacterium; assembly: GCA_009908845.1. GTDB lineage: Bacteria > Pseudomonadota > Gammaproteobacteria > Chromatiales > Chromatiaceae > Lamprobacter. The sequence goes on along the minus strand of JAAAOQ010000052.1, from coordinate 32,545 downwards.
TCGCGCCGGCCACGCCGACCAGGGCCAGGCCGACGAACACCAACCGTTTCTGTCTTGCTTTCATCGTGCGGATTCCTCGTGGCAATCGATCGGCACGCCGCGGGCGTGCCGCGAGATCTCGTTGTTGGACTCGAAGCTCAACGCTAGGGTTTCGCGCTGGCAGCGCCGGAGTCCTGCCCGGCGCCAGCGGCTGGCTTGCGCCGCGGGGTGCGCAGCCGCACCAGACGCGCGATACGGGTGAGCGTGGTGCGGTGGCTGCTTCGCAGCTGCAGGATCTCGATCAAGAGCAGTCCGAAGGTCATCCCGAACGCGCTCCAGACGTAGCCAGCATAGCCACCCTGCTGCAGGAAATCGATCATCAGACGGCCTCCTTGGCGACGACGTCGCGCACCCAGGCATTGTCCGACTCGCGCGACAGGATGATGTTCCGTAACCGCGCGAACACGGCCGCGAACGAGTAGGACCAAAGGCCCAGTGTCATCGTCAGCATCGGGATCAGGATGCTCGGGTGGATGCTGCCCGGGTCGGAGCGCTGATGCAGCGCCGCGCATTGATTCGGATCGGGGCAGTTGATCGACAGATAGATCACCGGAACCATGACCAGCCCGACGATCGCCAGCAGGGCGGCCGCGCGGTCGGCGCGGCGCATGTCGTCGATCGCCGAATGCAGGGCGATGTAGCCGATGTACAGAAAGAACAACAGCAGCTCCGAGGTCAGCCTTGGGTCCCAGTCCCAGTAGGTGCCCCAGCTCGGCCGGCCCCAGAGCGCCCCGGTCCAGAGGGCCAGGAAGGTGAAGATCGCGCCGGTCGGTGCAACCGCCTTGGCCATCATGAAGCTCAGTCGGGTATTGAAGACCAGCCCGACCGCAGACCAGCCCGCCAGCACGAGATAGAGCCACATCGACATCCAGGCCGCCGGCACATGGACGAAGATGATGCGGTAGTACTCCTTTTGCGGGTTGCTGCCGCCGAGCCGGTCGGCGGTCTCGAAGAACCCCCAGTAGAGCGCAATCAGGACCAATACGGCGGCGATCCCGCCAAACCAGGGGATCAGGCGGCCCGCGATCGGGTAGAACGCGGCCGGTGAGGCGAATTTGAACCAGTTGATCGTCATAATATTGCTTCGGCGTCCGGATTCTAGCAATGGTCCGAGACGTTAAGCCTTGAGCAGTGGTAACAGATTGTAAGTTGTTATCGCAATTTGCTTCGAAAAACCCGATTCTCCGGGTGGAAGCCGGGGCCGTCTGTGCCCGGGCAGTCCTCGATCCGATTCGGGTCAGCGCTCACTCGAGCGAGATCCGTAATGCCGCTGCGGCGGCCAGTGGTGCGAGCACCAAGGCGCCGAGCAGGAACGCGCCCAAGAGGTAGAAATAGGGCTCCGTATCGGCGATTTCGATCGCGCTGACGGTGACCGCGCCGGCACCATAGACCAGCACCGGGACATAGAGCGGGAGGATCAGCAGCGACAGCAGGATACCGCCCCCGCGCAGCCCCAGCGTCAGCGCTGCGCCGATCGCACCGATCAGGCTCAGCACCGGCGTGCCGACCGCCAAGGCCGCCATCATGACCCAGACCGCAGTCGCCTCCAGGTGATACTGCATCGCCACCAGCGGTGCGATCAGCACCAGTGGCAGGCCGGTGAGGAGCCAATGCGCAAGCACCTTGGCGAGGACCAAGAGCGCCAACGGCTGGCCGGTCAGCAGGAGCTGCTCGAGCGTCCCGTCGTCGTAGTCGGCTGCGAACAATCGCTCCAACGCCAACATCGATGCCAGCAGCGCCGCAACCCAGACCACGCCCGGGCCCAGGGCCTGCAGCTGCTCGCGCTCGCTGCCGACGCCCAACGGGAACAGGCTGATCACGATGATGAAGAAGAACAGCGTCGTCAATACATCGGTGCGTCGCCGGAGCGCCAGCAGGATGTCCCTCGCGAGAACGGAGTAGAAGACGCTGAGCATCAGGTTTCAGGCCCGCGCAGGGTCGTCTCCAGAGACCGGTGTCTCATCATCTGCCTCATCGAGCGTGAGTCGTTGGATCGCGCCTTGCGTCAGCGGGACCTCCTGATGGGTCGTCAGCACCACTGACCCGCCGTCTGCGACCTGCTCGGCGATCAGCTGCTGCAACAGATCCACCGCATCGACGTCCAGCGCCGTGAAAGGCTCGTCCAAGATCCACAACGGCGCCTTGCTCAAGATCAAGCGCGTGAGCGCGACGCGCTTCTTTTGCCCTTGCGAGAGCATCCGGGTTGGCAGGTCCTCGAAGCCCTCGAGGCCGATCCGCGCCAGCGCGTCGAGGATGGCGTCATCGCCGACCGGGTCCTGATCCAGTGTGCGGGCGATGCGGAGGTTCTCGAGCCCGGTCAGATCCGCCTTGATGCCGTTGAGGTGGCCGAAGTAGAGCAGATCCCGGTTGTAGTCCTCGGCCAGCTCACGGATGCTCTTCCCCTTCCAGCGGATGCGACCGGCGTCGGGCCGGAGCAGGCCGCAAAGGGCGCGCAACAGCGTTGTCTTGCCACTGCCATTGCGGCCGCGCACATGCAGCAGCGTCTGAGCGGGGACCTGGAACGACAGGCTGCGAAACAGCTGGCGATCCCCTCGGCGGCAGGCGAGATCGGTGACGTCGAGCATCTAGACGAGCGAGCGTATCAGGCGAGCGAGCGGTTCATGTTCTTGCGGCATCGGTGGGTGCTGCATGGGCGGGTCGGTCGGTCCTGCGGGCGATCTCGGCAGGACCAGCACCTGCCGGCTGTCAGCCGGTGCCGCGCTCGGCATCGTCGCTGGGTTCTGGCGTGCTGCGGTCGGGCGTCCCGGTCGCCGCCTTCTCGGCAGGGGTGTCCGCTGCTGAGGTGTCCGCTGCTGGTGCGCTGCCGGGAGCGGTCTGCCGGTCCGCGTCGAGGCTGGCGGCATCGGCCTGTTCGCTGGGGACCGAACTCGGGTCGAGCACCATCACGACGCCGGCGAGCGGCGGCAGGGCGAGCGGGATCGAGTGGAGGCGTCCCATCCAGCCGACCGGCTCCGAGTGGACACCGCCCCGGTTGCCGACGTTGCTTCCGCCGTAGAGCTCGGCGTCCGAGTTGATCGCCTCGCGATAAAAGCCTTCGACCGGGACACCAATGCGATAGTTGTCGCGCGGAACCGGTGTGAAGTTGAACGCGCAGGCGACGAGCTGCTTGCCGTCTTTCGATTTGCGCAGATAGCTCAGCACCGACTGGCTGGAGTCGTGGCAGTCGATCCACTCGAAACCGCTGCTCTCGAAATCGATCTGGTGCAGCGCCGGTTCGGCCTGGTAGAGCTGGTTCAGGTCCGCGACGATCTGCTTGACGCCTTGATGCGGCGGCCGCTCGAGCAGCTCCCATTCGGCCGCCGCATCGAAGTTCCATTCGCGGCCTTGGGCGAATTCGCAGCCCTGGAACAACAGCTTCTTGCCCGGATAGGTGAACATGAAGGTGTACAACAGCCGTAGCGAGGCGAACTTCTGCCAGGCATCGCCGGGCATCTTGTCGAGCATCGACTTCTTGCCGTGGACGACCTCGTCGTGGCTGAACGGCAGCACGAAGTTCTCGGTGAAGGCGTAGAGCAGGCCGAAGGTCAGCAGGTCGTGATGGTAGTGGCGGTAGATCGGGTCCTTCTCCATGTAGGAGAGGGTGTCGTGCATCCAGCCCATATTCCATTTCATGCTGAAGCCCAGGCCACCGAGGTAGGTCGGGCGCGAGACCTGCGGCCAGGAGGTCGACTCCTCGGCGACCATCAGGGTCCCGGGGTGCTGCTCGTGCGTGACGGTATTGAGCTGGCGCAGGAACTCGACCGCATCCAGGTTCTCGTTGCCGCCGTACTTGTTCGGTATCCACTCGCCGTCGTTGCGTGAATAGTCGAGGTAGAGCATCGAGGCGACCGCATCGACCCGTAACCCGTCGATGTGGTGCTCGGCCAGCCAATAGAGCGCGCTCGAGAGCAGGAAGTTCTTCACCTCGTGCCGGCCGTAGTTGAAGATCAGGGTGCCCCAGTCCCTGTGCTCGCCCTGGCGCGGATCGGCGTGTTCATAGAGGGCGGTGCCGTCGTAGCGAGCGAGGGCGACCGTGTCGCGCGGAAAATGGGCCGGCACCCAGTCGAGCAGCACGCCGATATCGTGCTGATGGAGGTAGTCGACGAAGTAACGGAAGTCTTCCGGGGTCCCGAAGCGGGCCGTCGGTGCGAAGTAGCCGGTCGCCTGGTAGCCCCAGGAGGCATCGAGCGGATGCTCGGTGATCGGCAGCAGCTCGATGTGGGTGAAGCCCATGCCCTTACAATGCTCGGCGAGGCGCTCGGCGAGCTCGCGATAATTCAGGAAGCCGCCGTCGGCGTCGCGCAGCCAGGAACCCAGATGGACCTCGTAGACCGACATCGGTTGATGCTGCCAGTCGGCGCTTGCGCGCCGCTCGATCCAGTCGGCATCGCGCCATTGGAACTGGCTCGGGGCGAGCAGGATGCAGGCGTTATCGGGCCGTTCTTGGAAGGCGCCGGCGTAGGGGTCGATCTTGACCATCGGGATGCCTTCGGGTGAGCGCAGCTCGAACTTGTAGAGCGCGCCCGGCTCGAGCCCCGGAATGAATAGCTCCCAGACGCCCGAGCCCGAGCGCACCCGCATCGGATGCTCACGGCCGTCCCAGTTGTTGAAGTCACCGACAACGCTGACCCGGGCAGCACCCGGTGCCCAGACCCCGAACCGGAAGCCGGTGATGCCATCGACCTCATGCTGATGCGCGCCGAGGAAACGATAGGCATGCCAATGGCGGCCCTCGCCGAAGAGGTGGAGGTCGAAGTCGGCGATCTGCGGGCCGAATGTGTAGGGATCGTACTGGGTATGGACCTGGCCCAGCTTGTCGTACCAGCTGAGCTGGTAATGCCCCTGGATGGCCGCAGCGGGGCCTTCCCAAACGAAGAGGTCGGTGCCCTCGATGCGCTTCAGCTCGATGTCGCCCTTGCCGACGCGGACGCGCTCGGCACGCGGCAATAGCACCCGCACGACGGCCGAACCGTCCGCTTGCTCATGGCGGCCGAGCACCTCGAAGGGGTCATGATGTCGGGCCTCGACGATCTTCAGCAGCGGATCGGGTAGGTCGGGATAGCGGAGCTGGGATTCGGGCATAGCTTGTCGTGTCCTTGGGCTCTTGCCGGGTCGCTTGGGGCGCGCGCAGGGGCGCGCTAGGGCGGGCCGCTGTTGCACCCGTGCGTTCTTGGGATCGCTGCGGTCAGCGTTCGCATCTCAGCGTTTGCAACGCAGAGGCGCCCAGGCCTGTCGCCCCGATCTTGTGCGCCCCGATGCGAAACGTCAGGGCGATGTTACCATAGCGACGATCGGCCCCGGTTGCGGTCAGGGTTGAGATCGACTACGGCCCGCCACCGGCGATTCCAATTCCCAACCGGCGCTCGCGCCCGAAGGTTCAGCATGCCAGAAGCGGGCCCTCGCTTCGTCAGTCGCCTGACGCGCAATACGCTGGCGCTCATCCTCGCTGGTGGGCGCGGCTCGCGTTTACGTCAGCTCACCCAATGGCGTTCGAAACCGGCGGTGCCCTTCGGCGGGAAGTTCCGGATCGTCGACTTCCCGCTCTCCAACTGCATCAATTCAGGCATCCGGCGCATCGGTGTGCTGACCCAGTACAAGGCGCACTCGCTGATCCTGCACATCCAGAAGGGCTGGGGTTTCCTGCGCGGGGAATTCGGCGAGTTCGTCGAGTTGTGGCCGGCGCAGCAGCGCGTCACCGAGACCGCCTGGTATGCGGGCACCGCCGATGCGGTGTTTCAGAACCTCGACATCATCCGCAATCACGACCCGGATTATGTGCTCGTGCTGGCCGGCGACCACGTCTACCAGATGGATTACGGGCCGATGATCGCGCAGCATGTCGAGTCCGGCGCCGAGATGACGATCGGCTGCATCGAGGTCGAGCGCGAGCGGGCGAGCGGTTTTGGCATCATCAGTGTCGATGACGATGGGCGCGTGCGCGCGTTCGTCGAAAAGCCGGCTGATCCGCCGTCGGTGCCGGGCAGGGAGGATGTCGCACTGGCGTCGATGGGGATCTATGTCTTCAGCCGAGAGTTCCTATTCGAGCAGGTCATCAATGATGCCGATACGGCCGGCTCCAGCCACGATTTCGGCAAGGACGTGATCCCGCGCGCGATCGCACACTACCAGGTCATGGCCTATCCGTTCCGTGACCCGCACAGCGGCGCCCAGGCCTATTGGCGCGATGTTGGCACCCTGGACGCGTTCTGGGAGGCGAATCTGGAGCTGATCGGTGTGACGCCGCCGCTCAGCCTCTATGATGAAAACTGGCCCCTTTGGACCTATCAAGAGCAGCTTCCCCCGGCCAAATTCGTCTTCGATGACGACATCCGCCGCGGTATGGCGGTGGACTCGATGGTCTCCGGGGGCTGTATCATCTCGGGTGCACTCGTGCGCCACTCGCTGCTGTTCTCCAATGTGCGCGTGCACTCGTTCGCGCATGTCGAGGACAGCGTGGTCCTTCCGAACGTCGATATCGGGCGCGGCTGCATCATCCGGCGAGCGATCGTCGACCACTGGTGCCGGCTGCCCGAGGGGATGCGCATCGGCTGTGATCGCGCCGAGGACGCGGCCGCGGGCTTTGAGGTCTCGGAGGGTGGGGTCACGCTGGTGACACCCGAAATGCTCGGCCAGACGATCAACCGGGTGAGCTGAGCCCTGCTGAACTGTTGCCAGGCCCCGCCAGGATCGACTAGTGCAAGACAGCGGAAATCCCGAGACCGATTGTCGCCACCCCCAATGGTCGTGGGGTAGGAGCCCGCTTGCGGGCGATGTTCGCCGCCGCGAGCGCGGCCTGGTCGCCCGCAAGCGGGCTCCTACAGCGCTGAGAGCCAGATGGCAGGAGCAGGGTCTCGGTATTCCTGACGCGATGCACTAGTCCCCCGCTGGGCTCCCGTTGGGCTCCCGCTGGGCCGGCTGCCTGGCATGGCGCTGTGATTCCGGGGGTCCGGACCTGCGAGAGGCGCAACCACTCTGAACGCCGTTTCCACCACGCCGATAAACCACTTCCGCTGTTCCTGTATCTGCTATGGACGACGCCCCTGCCACCGATTGCCTTGATCGACGCCGCGCCTGCGTGCTGCTGCATCTGACCTCGTTGCCCGGCGGCGGCCCCTGCGGGGACCTTGGGCCGGAGGCCTACCACTTTGTGAGCTTCCTGGCCGATTGCGGCGTCACTGTCTGGCAGATGCTGCCGGTTGGTCCGCCGCAGATCGGTGATTCGCCCTATCAGACCAGCTCGGCGCATGCTGGCAGCCCCCGGCTGATCGGACTGGAGCCGCTTGCCGAGGCGGGTTGGATCTCGGGCGAGCTGCCGGCTGATCTGAGTGACGCAAGCAAGCGTGCGCTGTTGCTCGCTGCCTACAAGGGCTTTCAGCGCTCGGCGACGGATCAGGATCGTGCCGCGCTGGACGCGTTCTGTGAAGCGCAGCGATTCTGGCTGGAAGACTATGCGCTCTACCGGGCCATCCATGAGGAGCGCGAGACACCCTGGTGGGAATGGCCGAAGGGCCTGCGGGATCGTGACGGGCGCAGCCTGGGTCAGGCGCGCCGCCGCCTGGCCAAACAGCTTGGCTATATCCGCTTCGAGCAGTTCCTGTTCTTTCGCCAATGGGACGCGCTGCGAGCCTTTGCGAACGAGCGCGGCGTGCGCCTGTTCGGCGATATGCCAATCTTCGTTGCCCATGACAGCGCCGAGGTCTGGGCGCGACCCGGCGACTTCGATCTCAACCCCGATGGGTCCTGCCGGGTCGTCGCCGGCGTGCCGCCCGATTACTTCTCGGCAACCGGACAGCGCTGGGGCAACCCGCTCTACCGCTGGGATCAGCTGAAGAAGAACGGCTTTCGCTTCTGGTTGGACCGGATGCGTACCCAGCTGCGTCTGTTCGATATGATCCGGATCGACCATTTTCGCGGCTTCGAGGCCTACTGGGAGGTTCCGGCCGAGGAAGACACGGCGTTGAATGGCAGCTGGGTCAAGGCCGAGGGCGACGCACTTTTCGCGCAGCTCAAGCAGGAGCTGGGGGCCTTGCCGCTGATCGCCGAGGACCTGGGCGTGATCACCGACGAGGTCGATGCGCTGCGGCGCAAGTACCGGATGCCGGGCATGAAGGTGCTGCAATTCGCGTTCGAGGGTGGCCCCGATAACCCCTATCTGCCGTTTCACCATAGCCGCGACTCGGTGACCTATACCGGCACCCACGACAACGACACGACGCTGGGCTGGTATGAGGCGCTCGACGCGGGGCTACGCGCCCATGTCGACGACTATCTCGGCCATTCGCAGGAGCCGATGCCCTGGCCGATGATTCGCGCTGCATTGGCCTCCCGGGCCGACTTGGCGGTGGTGCCGATGCAGGACCTGATGGGGCTCGGCGGTGCCCACCGGATGAACCGCCCCGGGGTTGCGATCGGGAATTGGCAGTGGCGCTTCCAATGGGACGAGCTCGATGACGCGCTGCCGGCCCGGTTCGCGCATCTGGTGGAGCTCTACGGGCGCAGGCCTGGCTAATGCTCATCGCACGGTGCCACCACCCCGCCTGCACAGCACAGACCGCCGCAAGCGCACTGGCTAGCGCTCATCGCACGGCGCCACTCTGGGCGATGAATCCCGCGTGATTCAGGGTAATGATCATGACGGCGCGTTGACAGGGCCGGTGCTCACGGCCGGTGCTCAGGACTGGCCTCGGCAGCGCCTGCGGTCACGCACCTGCAACAGGTCCGTCTTCTGACTGCCACGGGATCGTCATATGCGCTTGGTAGCCTTGAGCGGTTTATTTGCCACCGGGGCGCCAATGCCATGTCCGTATCGACCAAGCCCAGTCTCTCGGATCGCTTCGATCAGAAGGTCTTCGATGCGATCTACTCGCGCGCCCTGGTCTACAACACCTGCTGGGAAGACCCGGCGGTCGATCGGCTGGTGCTCAATATCGCGCCCGAAGACCGCATCCTGGTCATTACCAGCGCCGGCTGTAACGTGCTCGATTACGCGCTGGTCGGTCCGGCCGAGATCCATGCCGTTGATGCCAACCCGCGCCAGAATGCGCTGCTGGAGCTGAAGCTGGCTGGGATTCGGCACCTCGAGTACGAGGATTTCTTCGCTGCCTTTGGGCACGGGCATCATCCGCGGTTCGAGGCACTCTACCGGCGCACGCTGCGAGCCGACCTCTCGCCGTTCGCGCGCGGCTTCTGGGACAAGCGCATCCGCTGGTTCGGGAATCCGCGCGGCAGCTTCTATTTCCACGGGCTCTCGGGCATCGTCGCCAAGGGATTCCACACCTATCTGCGGATGCGCCCGCGGCTTGCGGCCAGCATCGCGGAGCTGTTCGAGACACGGTCACTGGACGACCAGCGGCATGTCTACGAGACCCGCGTCCAGCCGCTGATCTGGTCGCCGACGATCAACTGGACGCTGTCTCGTCAGTTGACGATGAGCATGCTCGGCGTGCCGCATCCGCAGCGTAAGGAGGTGCAGGATCAGCACGAGCGCGGCGTCGCCGGCTTCGTGCGCGAGTCGATCGACTATGTCTTCCGCCAGCTCCCGGTCTGGACCAACTACTTCTGGGCGGTCTATGTGCGCGGCCGCTATACCCAGGACTGCTGCCCCGAGTACCTAAAGCCGGACAACTTCAGTGCGCTGAAGGCCGGGCTGGCGGATTGCATCCAACTGCATACCGCGACCGTCTCCGAGCTGCTCGCGACGACCGAGCAGCGCTTCTCGAAGTATGTGCTGCTCGATCACATGGACTGGATGAGCAGCTACGCACCCGAGGCGCTGACCGAAGAATGGCGGCTGGTCCTCAAACGAGCGCGCGCCGACGCCCGGATCATCTTCCGAAGCGCCCATGCGGCGCCGGCCTACCTGCAGGATCTCGAGCTTGGCGCCGGGCATGGTCGTCTGCGCGACTGTCTGCGGTTCCATCCGGACCTGTCGGCGCGGATGCAGCCGTTGGATCGGGTGCACACCTACGCCGGTTTCCATATCGCCGACGTTGCGGTCTGAGCAATGGCGGTGGGCTCGCTGGCATCGGACCTCCGGGTGCTGCTCGCGATGCTGCGCGGGCAGCCGCGCACGGGCTCGCATGCCGAGCGGCTGCAGGCGTTCTATGCACCACAGGCGGAGCGCTACGACGCCTTTCGCGCGCGCTTGCTGCATGGCCGGGCCGAGCTGATCGCGCAGCTCGGCGTTCCCGCTGGCGCTCATGTGGTCGAGCTCGGGGCTGGCACCGGCCAGAATCTACTGTTCTTCGGTGAGCGCCTGGCCGGGTTGAGGCGGGCGGACCTGGTCGATCTCTGTCCGGCCTTGATCGCTGCGGCGCGCCGGCGCACCGAGGCGATGGCGAACGTGCGGGTGCACGAGGCCGATGCCTGTCATTGGCAGCCCGAGCAGTCAGTTGATGCGGTCTATCTGGCCTACGCGCTGACGATGATCCCGGACTGGGCGGCAGCGATCGAGAATGCGATCCGGATGCTGAAGCCGGGCGGTGTGTTGGGCGTGGTCGATTTCTATGTCTCGGCGTCCGCGCCGGAGGCAGGGCAGGTGCGGCACTCGGCATTGACGCGGGCGTTTTGGCCGCGCTGGTTCCGGCACGATGGCGTGCAGCTCGACCCGCAGCGCCTGCAGCGGTTGCGCGAGCGGCTGGGGCAGCATCAGCTCGTCGAGCAGATGGCGCCGGTCCCTTATCTGCCGGGGCTGCGGGTGCCTTACTATCGTTTCGTTGGGCGCAAGTCCGGGTGAGTAGGTCAGTTTTCGAGGTGGAAAGCCGCTCCGTGGGTGACGGCTATTGCTGGATCAGCTGACCTGCTGAGTCGAGCAGTTGCTGCCCCTGATGCTTCATCGCCTCGGCGACGGCGCGAGCGAGGGCGGAGCCGCTCAGGGTCTGGCCATTGATGATGACCTTGCTCGGTGAGGTGGCATAGGCGGTCAGTGGGTCGGCGAGCTGCTGGGCGGTGTCGTCGACCGCGTTGTACGGGTAGTAGCAGCGTGCCGCGCCGTTGCCGCTTGGGGCGGTCCAACCGAGCTGGATCACGGCGTCCTGATAGCCTGGGGTCTGGGTGGTGACCTTGGACCAGGTCGGCGTCGCGCCTGAGCCGAGCTGTCCCCGGACCAGGTCCTTGCAGAGGGTGATGCGAACATCCTCGCCCGGGTTGCCGCAACTGACCAAGAAGGCGATCGGCAAGAGCGCGGTCACGAGGGATCGGCGGGGCCGTTGCTGTCGAGCCTGAGGGGCAGGCAGGCTTGCGGGCGTGATCGGGGGCATGGGTTGATCCTTTTTTTGGAGCGGCAGCAGGTTTAGAGCGGCAGCAGGATACGGTCGCGGCGCTCGGGGTTGGCGCGGAAGTAGCAGGCGGTGTTGCCGATGCGTTGCACCAGGTCGGCATTGGCGCGCTCGGCGATCGCGTTGACGATCCCATCGCGCTCGTCGTGGTCGCCGCCTGGGACCTTGACCTTGACGAGCTCGTGATGATCGAGTGCGAGCTCGATCTCGGCGAGGGCGGCGTCGCTGAGGCCGGCGGCGCCGAGCTGGACGATGGGCTTGAGATGGTGCGCCTGCTTCTTCAGCCAGCGGCGTTGGTGGTCGGTGATGGGGATCGATTGTGGCACGTTGATCTACTTGGGCGTTGGTGCGTCGGTCGATAGGTTGCCGAGGAGGGGCTGAACAGGGCTTGGTTGTATAGCCATTCCGCCTGATCGCCGGACAGAAAGCGCCGGAACAGTCAGCACCGATCGGCTCAGCCTGTCCGGAAACCAGGGCGGGTGACTCTTCATGACCCGCTCTGAGCGGCAGCAGGCGCCCGGCAAACCCATGCAGCGCGCGCCTGCGGCGCCACGCAGCTCGCTCTCGCCCGCTCTCGCCCACAGGCCACACGGCCGAAATCGCTAACGGGTCCTTGAAGCTGTTGCGCCATCGCACGCCCTGCGATAGCGTGGGGTTTTGGTCTGTACTGGACCACAGAGATCCGATCATGCCTGCTTCCGTCGACGCATCCACATACCAAAGCGTTTTCGGCATCGGCGCCGATGATACAGACCTCCCGCCGAGCGGCAGCCCGGAGGATATGGTCGCTCAGATCAAGGCATCAACGCGAGCGGCTGAAAGCCAGAATGTGATCAAGAATCACGTCATCGTTGCACTTTCCCTAGGCCTTGTCCCGCTCCCCCTCTTTGATGTCGCGCTACTGACCAGCAACCAGATCAACATGATCCGGACCTTGGCCCGGATCTACGGCGGACAGACGTTTAAAGACAGTCGCCTCAAGGCCGTTCTGGTCTCTTTAGTCAGTGGCACCTTTCCTGTGGCTAGCGTTGTGGTCTTGAGCTCCGGACTGAAGGTCATTCCCGGAGTGGGCTCACTTGTTGGAAGCGGTGGCATTGCCGTGACCGGCGCCACACTCACCTATGCTATCGGGCAGGTCTTCAACAGACATTTCGAGTCCGGCGGAACCTACCTGACGCTGAACATGGAACAAGCTCGTGCCGAGCTCCGAGCGGAAATCAATAAAGGTCGCCGCTTCGTTTCCGGCTTGGCGGGCCAGCCGCGGAATTCCCGACCCGTGGCGAGCTGAGTCCGGCCGAACTCTCGTATCATCAAGAGGCGCCTGAGGTCGAATCCTCGTATCCATGACGGTACAACCTAAACCTTCCTATGACACCGCCTGCTCGGCCAATAGCAACCCACCCTCTGGATCAGAATTTCCCACCCTCAAGATCCTCGCGGTCCTAGCACCCCTATTCGTGGTCCTCGTTTTTGTGGCGGTCCTGTTGTGGCCACGCATCTTCATATCGATCCCACCGGGCCAGGCTGGCGTATTGTTCCGATTCTTTACCGGAACGCGAACGGATTATGTATATCCTGCCGGACTCCATATCATCCCACCATGGGACACGATGAATTTTTATGAGATTCGCAACCAAATCACAATGCATCGCTTTCATGTCCTGTCTAAGCAAGGCTTGGAAGTGAAACTGGAGTTGGCGATTCGGTACCGTCCTGTCGTCGAACAGCTAGGGCTGCTACATCAACGCATCGGTCCTGACTATGCATTTCGCGTACTGGTCCCCCAGACGGAATCCGTGCTACGGCGTGAGCTCGGTGCTTACACCGCGGAAGATATCTACACCAATGCAGATGGCGTGTTGGATAAAGCCATTACGCTGGCACGCCGCGAGCTCGGACGCAATCATGTACAGGGGGAAGATATTCTTATCCGCACCGTAACCCTGCCCGACAAGGTCAAGACGGCCATCGAAGACAAATTGACGCAGCGCGAGCTGCTGCAATCCTACGCTTTCCGGTTGAATGCAGCGGAGCAGGAGGCAGAGCGCCTGCGGGATGAAGCGCGCGGTATCCGGGATTACCAGGCCAGGGTCGACGAAACACTCAACGACCGTCTGTTGCAGCATACCGGGATTAGGGCTACCCGGGAGGTTGCCGGCTCGGAGAACAGCAGCGTGATTCTCCTCGGCTCGGGCAAGGACGGGCTCCCGATGATCCCCGGTGGCCGATGACATTGCCGCTCGCATGGCGCTGGACGATCTGGCTGCTGGCCCCCCTGTTAGCCGGCTGCGGCCCGTTTTTCGAGGAGATCGCGGAACGGCGGAGCCAATACGCCGCGCAGGGCGATGGACCGATCGTGCTCGCGGTGGTCGACACCGACGCCGGTAATGACATCATCAAAGGTGTAAGGCTGGCGATCGAAGACATCCTTGCGGACGGCGAGATGCTGGGACGCCCGGTCGAGTTGCTCGTCCGGTCTGGCGGGAACGACTTCCAGGATCTCCGGCCGACCGTTCAGCGTCTCGCCAGCAACCCTCGCGTAACCGCCTCCCTTGGGCACCCGCAGCCTGGCGTCGCCGTTCCAGCATCGGTGATCTACGAGCAGTCAAGGACGATGTTCATGCCGGCTTTCGCCACATCCACCGAACTGACGCGACATGGTTTTCGCTTCGTGCTGCGGATGCTCCCAGACAACAGAGTGATGACGGCCCAGATCGCCAGTGTCGCAGCCCTGTTCGGCTACCGACGCGTCGTCGTTCTGCACCAGGTCGAAGACGATGATCGCAAAACAGCCTACTTATTCGAAGACTTCGCTCGGTTCTTCGACATCGATGTTCCGTTCCGCGCTTCGTTTTTTGGCTCGGATAGCAATTACCGGCACCTCATCAATGAATTCGGCGGCATGGCGTTTGATGCGATCTTCCTGGCCGCCGACACCGAGGCTGGCGCACGCATGTTGCGGCAGCTTCGTGAGCTCGGAATTCGCACGCCGGTATTGGGCTCACATAAGCTCAGTCTGGGACCGCTGCAGGAGCTGAGCCAAGAAGCAGGTGACTTGACAGTCGTGCCAACCGTTTTTAGTCGAGAAAGCAACAATCCCCTGAACCGACGGTTTGGTGCAGATTATTCCAAGGTTTTTGGGACCGCGCCTCACCAAGCGGCGGCACAAGGCTACGATAGCGTCAAGATCCTCGCCACCATTATCCAGCGCGCCGGAACCACTGAGCCGCGCGCTTTGGCGAGCACGGCGCACTTCTCGGGACCAATCGCTGGCGTCACAGGCATTCACGCATTCGATGAAGACGGGAATCTTCACGCAAAGAGCTATCGCTTCCAGGTGCTACGTCGAGGTCATTGGGAACCTCTGCCGGGAATCCACCTCCCTTTCCTCATGCAGCAGTTCGAGGCAGGCATGGACACGGCCGACGCGGTGACAAGCGCGCTGATCCTCGCGCAACCCGAGCAGGCTCGCGTTGCGGGGGTCGAAACAGACAGCAGCCGCACGGAAACAATGGATGGCGCCGCAGCCGGTCAACAACAGGCCGGGCAACCCGCCGATGGAGGCGTCCCGGCTCGCCTTGCTAAGAACCGGCAGGCAGGGGAGCAAACGGGCGTGCAGGCGTATACTGACAATCTAGGCGCAGCCGGAGAGCGCCAGCTCAAATGGCTGTCTATCGCCCATCAGATGCTGGGTTTCAACCGCCTTGGCTTGGTTGCGTGCGCCTCCGAGCGCAGCGGTGCTGCTGCGATCGCCTTGGCGCGCGCCGGTGCGGCAAGGCTCGGGTTCGGGCTCGAGATCTGCGAGCTCTCGGAACAATCCGAGAGGCAGGTGGTGCCCAGGTCACTTGATTCCGGCGACGATGCGGACGAAACTCTCACAAAGCGTGACGAGGCGTTGGCCTGTTACAGCCAGCTCGCCGCGCGGGTGGACGCCGTCTATGTGCTGACGGAGTCTGGTTTAGACGCGGGTTATTTGAGACAACTCAACCGTGGCTTGCGGCAGTTCGGCGTTTCGTCCTTCGCCCTCGGTGGTCTCGCCGGCAAGGACTATGGGCTTACCCTCGCATTGCAAGACCGAGAGGCCGATTTCGGCAAGCCAAGCCTGGCAGCGCGTTTCAACGGGTTGCTCAACGGAACCGCCGTGTCTGAGCTGGCCCGGAAGATTTCGCTGCTGCCCGTGGTGGCAATGAACCTGAAGGCGTCACAGGCGCTTGGCATTTCTCCCAGTCCGCCCGCTTTGGCATTGGTCTCGCAAGTACTCGATCCGCCTTCCTCAGATCCCCCATTGTCTTTGAGAGACGAGCGACGCCCATGATGCTCAACTACGCCATTTTTGTCCCCGTCTATATCGTGCTTTGCATCTTGGTGGCCTATCTGGGGCGCAACCGCAGATGGGGCTATTGGGGGTATCTTTGGTCTTCGATCCTATTCACGCCCTTCTTTGGCGCCCTATTCGTGCTCGCAGCAGATCCCCCGCCACGCAAGAAGACATCCTGCGGCGAAACTCGTCCGGCGAAATGAAGCGCACACTACCGATTGCGCTACCACATCGGTTCTATCTCAACGCAATCAAGCCCGCCGCATGGTTCGTCGCACTGTTATGCCTTTTGGCTTGCCAAGGTTGTAGCCAATCCGCAGACGAAGGCAGTGCTCGCTCGAACCCCGCTCGTGCAGGCGCTGGTCTCGCCGTCGGCGAC
The DNA here is from genome assembly GCA_009908845.1 of Gammaproteobacteria bacterium. Lineage (GTDB taxonomy): Bacteria > Pseudomonadota > Gammaproteobacteria > Chromatiales > Chromatiaceae > Lamprobacter. Next base: position 16,533 of record JAAAOQ010000052.1, on the reverse strand, counting down.
ATCGCGCTTACTGACAGTGATCCGTTACCTGAAGAGGTTTCGCTCAGGTCTGGGGCCGATCCCATTGGGCCAGCAGATCGGCTGCAACTCGAGGTCTTGGATGAGAGCGTCGAGCACCTGGAACGACGTTTAGAGACAGCGCACGAGGGGGTGAACAGGAACGCTTCGGCCCTCCACGAGCTCCGCCACCGTTTAGGCGACGCACTCGCGGGCCTGGACGCCGTGGCCGCCCGTCTTGATCCGTTGGTTCATCGGATGAGCCGCGATTCGGAGTATGTCGAGAGTCAAAGGTCATGGCTCGAGAAACAGGCGGGGGATCTCTTTGCAGCCCAACGAGACCTAGAGCTCGCAATACAGCGGATCATCGATCTCGAGCAAAGTCTCAAGGCAAACGACAATCGAATCGATGCCAATACGGAGGCCATTGCCGGCGCTGACGCGCGCTGGGCGCTCCAGTGGGCGCTCCAGAAAGAGCGTTTGGGTGCGCTCGCGCAGGAACTCGCCCCGCTGGTGGATCAATTACAGCAGCACAGCCAGAACCTCGAGCAACAAGGTGCCCGGCTCGACGCGAACGGAGCCAGGATCTTCGAGACACTCATGGCGCTCGACTCGATCCAGCACGAGCTGGCGCACTTGCAGCGGGCGCAACAGCGCGTCGAACGGGCTCTCGAAGCGCAAGCAGACCAGGCTGAGAAGCAGCCGGGGGCGTCGTGGCCGGGCCTCCTTCCAACGATCATCCTCTGCTTGCTCGTACCGCTCGCGATCGTCTTCGATTCCAGCGATTCAGACGCCGACGAGCGAGACGCGGCAGCCGAGCGAAGACGCGCTGTCGGCACCCTGGCCGCCTGGTTCGGCGGAGGCGCCGGCTACTACTTGGTCGGCATCGGCATCATGTTCGGCTCCAGTCTCGGCGGCATCGCCGGAGCGCCGACCCAGTTTCTTGCGGATGTCTTGCAGGACTCCCCAGTCAATCTGCCCACGGCATTTCTCAACACATTCCTTCTTCAGCTCAGCTTGGCTGCCATTGTGGCAGTGGTGGTATGCTCTGTGATACCCGAGCGCATTGCGAGTTGGGCTTACCTCTTCACGGCTCTGCTAATCGGCGCTATCGTTTATCCTCTCTTCGGGCATTGGACGGCTGCACCGTCGCCGTTATCGGAGCATGCCGGCTGGTTGACCAGCCTAGGCTTCTCCCACCCCCCTGCAGCTACCGATGTCGCCTTACTGGGTGGTGCAACTGCAATCTTTCTATCCCGCGGCCTGCTTCCGCTCACGGCGTCAGCATCGTCGAGAGCGACACGCCCAGTCGGCACCAACGCTGGGACAGTTAGCGCGATGCTGCTGTGGCTCGGCTGGATAGGGGTAATCGGTGCCGCATCCAACGCTAGCCCGAACGCGCCCTTCTTGTTGATTGCGTTGGCCGCGGCTGCCTCCGGCGCTGCATTCAGCGTTCTGATCTTAAGTATGGTTTTCTCGTCTCGGTTCGACTGGCTCAGTGGTCTACCCTTTTCGGTTCTGGCCGCCCTCGTGGCAGCACCCGGCGGCGTTCCCGCTGCAACCCTAACCGAGCTGATCCTGCTCGGCGCGCTCACCGGTTTTGCAGCCAGCCTATTCATGGCGGCTCTGGACAATCGGTTATCCGCTAGAATCAAGCTGGCGGCAGCGCTGATGAGCGGCGGCCTCCTGGGTACACTGGCGCCGGCCCTATTCGGCCCAACCGGATTTGTCTTCACGCTTTCGTTCGAGCCACTGATACCCCAAATCCAAGGCATTGGCGTGGCGCTGGTGCTCGCTCTTATCGCTGGACAGACCTTAGCATGGACGATCAACCGCACAACGAAATCGAGGGCGCCGGCGTGACTTGGAGCGGCAAGCTTTTATTCGGGCTATTCGCGACTGCAATCGGTGGGCCACTGGCGGGACTGTTGGCTGCCGGTATGGCGCACACCTTCGACCGAGAGCTCGAAGGCTTCGGCCGTACTCTCCGGCGCCAACAATCAGACGCGTGGAGAATCTACTGGAGCAACGTTCTTTTTACCGCTGAGTTCCTTTTGGCCGGCCACCTGGCAGCGAAAGGTGGCATACCCGCCGGTACAGCCGAGGCCTGTTTCGATGCCTTGGCCGGACATCGTCTCGCAACCGGAAGCGACCGTGAGCGGGCGCGCGACTTTTTCGAGGAGGGGCAGCGCGACGATTTCCCACTGACGCGCTTTCTCAATCAGCTGCGGCGCGACATCCACCGTCGCCGAGACCTGGTCGACAATCTCTTGATCGACCTCGTGCTCTTCTACAGCTTTGATCGTGCCCCGACCAGCCAACAGCGGAAGACCCTTCTCGACATTGCCCACTGTTTTGGCCTCAACGACAAAGATCTGGCAGTGATCGAACGGACCGCGGCAGCCTATCGCCAACAACCGTCCGCGGTACGCTCCAACGCGATGGACCTTCCGACGGCGTATGCAATACTCGGTGTGCCGCAGAACGCGACCAAGGATGCCGTCCGCAGAGCCTATCGCATCCAGATCAGTCGGCATCATCCGGATAAGTTGATGCATACGAACCCGAGCGCCGAGGAATTGGCGCGTGCCTCGGCTCGCGCAGACCGCTTACGCAAGGCCTACGACACGATCAACCGGTCCCGCGGCTGGTAAATCAACACCACACCAGCGAGCGAAGGCAATGACAGAAGACATGCGCAGCGACCTTGCCCCCGGTCCACCCTTTTCCCCACCGGTCGAGCGCGCACTCGCCAAGACCGATCAGACCAAGGCTGAGGCCCAAAGCATCATCAAGAGCCATATGATCGGCGCCATGTCGGTAGGATTCATACCGGTTCCGATCGTCGATGGCATCGCTTTAACCGACCTCCAATGGAATCTCATCTGTCGTCTGGCCGATCATTATGGCGTGCCGATCCAGGCGGCCTACCGAACCATGCTGATCTCAGCGGTCGGCGGCAGTCTGCCGGTGTTACTCGCTGGCGGCGGCTGCTGCTTGATCAAGCTCATCCCTGGGTTCGGCCAGATCGCCGGTACGGCAGCCCTTTCCAACCTCGGTGCTGCCGTCACCTATGCCACCGGCAAGGTCTTCATGGAGCATTTTGAAAACGGCGGCACCATGAGAGATTTCCGCGCACCCGGTCTCGGGTATTTCCGACTCGAGCTCCGCCGGGGCCAACGCGCCTCCGAGGAGTTGCGAAACGGACAACCGAGTTGAGGTTCCCAAACTGTTGCGCGCACTGGCGCTCATCGAGCCAGCACTGCCATCACCTCTTGTTCTCGATCCTCGTCTCGGCGTTGGCCCTCTCTCCGTCGGTCGCGCACCCACAGTCCACGCCCGGGAAACTCCCCGTATTCGATATCGACACCGATGGCCTCGGACCCCACGAGATCGGTGCCGCCATTGGGCGCCAGTGGCGAGCCGCGTTCCCCAGGCTGGAGCAGAAGCTCGATGCCTTGCTGGCAAATCGTCTCGAGACCAAGATGCTGACCGCCAAGCTCGGCGGCGAAGCCCTTCCTGCGTTCGCTCGCATACCGGAGCCGTACTACCGTGCCGAACTCGACGGTTTGGCGGCTGTATTGGACCTAGTCAGTCGCAATCGCTTGGGTGACGGTTTCCTGTCTTGGGATGAACTAATCCTCGTTCAACAGTTACCGGATTTTGGAGCGCATGACTGGGGCAGCGGGTTCGGGGTCTATGGCACCCGTACTTCGGATGGATACCCGTTCGTTGCTCGAAACCTCGACCGCGATCCACAACAACCTGAAACAATCAGCAGCCTAGAGTCCATCACGGTCTATAGCAGCCGAAAAGGCACCCTGGTCAATATTGGGTTTGCGGGCAACCTCGGTGTCACGACCGGCTTCAATGACCATGGACTCTTCGTCGCCTTTCTTCCGGCATCCGGATCGCCGGAGTCGACGCAAGACAATGTCCCCACCGAGCCCATCGGCTTCTTGCTCCGCCAAGCCTTGGAAAAGCAGACTAATCTTGATGCGGCCGCCCAGTTCTTGCGCGCCAAGCCCGCGAGCTCGGACCACAGCATCCTCATGGCCGATACCCATCGCGTCGAAGTACTCGAGCATGGGACAGGCCGAGCAGCGCAGCTGCGCGATGCGTCGAGCGAGCATCACCCCGCCATGAAATGGGAGAGACCGGAACAAATCGCAGTGGTTGGCTGTTTCGCCCTAAAACGCATGCCCTCGCTCTGCACGGGGCTCCGCGACCGCCACCGCTGGCACCGGTATCTAGACCTGGCGCAGTTCGACCCCGATCGGCATCTTGCACAGATCGACGATCTCGCGCGCATCATGTTCGACCGTATGAATTCTCACGATGCGATAAACTCTGACGCAACCCATCAAGTGCTGATCTTCCAACCGCACAGCACGACCCTTTTTCTTCGCTCCAAAGTCCCTACACAGAGGCACCCCGTCGAGCCGATGCTCTACCGCTATGGCAACCTCGCCAATAGGTCGTCGCCGGAGCAAAGTGGACTCTTCAGCCTGTGGACTGCTCTAGGTCTGTCGCTCGCCGCGCTAATAGGAATCGCTCTGATAATTCGCATTATTCAGCGCCATTCCGCCTGACCGACAAGCGACATTATCGATGAACCTCGGCCCTCCCCAGCCTTTTCCGTCGGTTGACTGTCAGCTGGTCGTCAGTTCGAATGTCGGCAGGCGATACAGGCGTCACTCATCTTGTGATCTCCATTCGCGACGGCGGCGGTGGCACCAACGTCGGGTCCGAAAGTGCCTTCCTCGTCGCTTCATCGAGCGCCTCGGGGGTATCGGCATCGAGCGCCCTCGGCTGATATGCGGCGGCGGGTCCCGGACCTTCAGCCGAGCCCCTATGCCCCTTGGTCATATCACCTAAGAATATCGGCAGTGCGAGGTCGTTCGAGCCGGCGCCAACAACCAGGGTCTTTGGATTAGCGGAGGTTGCAAGGTCTCGGGTAGCCTGGATGCCCTGATAGACCAGCAGCCGCTCGCTCAGCGTCTGATCGATGATCGCCTGGTAATCTCGAATCCCGGCTGCCTCGATGCGTTTCCGTTCAGCCTCCTTGAGCGCCGTCTCCCGGCGATAAAGATAGGACCCAAGCAGCTGACGCTGAGTAATCTTATCGTTGATTGCATTCTTGAGTCTGTCCGGCAAGGTAATCTGAAGAATGACGATGTCGTCAATCGCGACGAGGTTCCGCCCTGCCTCGTTCATCGCCGTGATCATTGCGCGCGTCAAAAGCCCGTCTTCGTTCGTATAGATCTGAACTGCAGAAGCGTTACCGAGCTGCTTGCGCAACACCGATTCCGCCTGCGGCACCACCACACGAGTCATGTAATCCGGACCGATGGTCTCGTGCAGCAGGCCAACCAAACGATATTCCGGCTGGAATCGAATCGCCAGCTCGAGCACAACGGTCAGTCCCTCGGCCGATAACACATCCAGTGTATGCACGACGACCTGCTTGCGCACCTCATAGGGGGTCATCACATCCAAGGGACTGATGATGTGCAGCCCTTCACCAAAGACGCGATCAACACGCGTCCCACTGAATCGGTTCCACAGGGCCCCGACATGGCCAGCCGGAATGACGATGAAGATTCGATCGGCAAAAAAGACCACAATGCCCAACAGGACGAGTACGACCACCGCGATAGCATGGAGGTGACGGCGCAGCCAACGGCGCCATCTGGGGGTGACCGGCGGACTCCGATCCTGCGCCGGATCTCCGTCTTGAGCTGTCCGTTCTTTGCAAGGAGCTTGATGCACTTCGTCACCGGTATCTGCGTACGTACGGCTCACCTCTCAGGGCGCGCTCCCGAGTATAGCGTGCCAGATTCTGTCTGCGGTTGAGTAAGCCCCGAATCCATGATCCTCTGCGGGTGCTCCGGATCGAATAGACACAACAACGCTGCTCGCGGCTGTGGTAGGTCAAGACGTGCGGCATCGAGGAAACGCATCTGACTTTCCATATATGTTGTCGAGCAGATATAATCTCGACGTACCCCGGATTCAAGTCCCTCGCCGCTGCGCCTCCTCTACAATGCCTGACGATGCCGCATCACGGAGCACAGACAGCGAGAGGGGCGATTCGGGTTTCGGCCGTCGCCACGACTTCCATGGACGAGGCAAACGGCTCACTTCTTGCTAGATTTTTGGAGTTCTCGAGTTCTCGAGTTCTCGAGTTCTCGAGACCTTGCACGCACGGTTCGTCGATCTCGCTTTTCGCAGGGGTCGCGCATCTCCTGGCCCCCTGAATTGACGTTGGATGCCAACGTCGAGGCGTCTTCACCGCTGACTCGAGAGGAAGCTGCTTACTGGTCCCGATGCCGAGCGTGTCGAGTTGTCAGGATGCTCAACCTTTGATTGAACCGTTACCAGGTGGCTCTCATGTATTGGTCGTTGGTTTCGACAGGTGTGGTCAGCGGGCTCTGCCTGGCGCTCACAAAATATCTGTACGATCGGCGCGTCGAGAAGCGAAAACGGCGCCATCGCGGTGATAGCCCAGTCCTTCCGGCGGCCACTGAGTCTGGCCACCGCCCGGCGCGCGAAAGGATCGACGACGAGCAACGCGTGGCCGAGGCAGTGGCAACAGGTGATATCGCGATCATGGGCGAACTATTGCCCGATATCCCCGACCCGGTGCTGCGCCATCGCCTGCTGAATCGCGTCGTGGCCGGCTACTACCGCCTGCGTGCGGAGTCGAAGCACCGCGCCGCCTTCTACCGCGTGGCCAACCTGCAGATCGAAGACGCCGACTCGATCTTAGAGGGCATCGAGGAAACCGGCGGGCCGCGACCAAAGTCGATCGAGGCATTTCGAGCGATGGCGATCGCATTGGACGAAGACGGCCATCAGGATGCGGCAATTGCGATCTGTGAGCTGGCCCTTTCGCTTGGCCTGCACGACGGCACCAAAGCGGGTTTCAAGGGCAGGATCGCGAAGCTCAGAAAACGGCGGAGGCGTCTCGACCTCGTTCACCCCGAAACAACGATTCATTAGTGGTAGAGACGTGCATTTGGCGGCCCCTTAGGCTTATGATCGGGATCGCGGAGAGCGTTGGCGGGTCGGCATGTGTTACGAGACCGGCAAGATGCTGGCCAATGCTGGCCGGTGATCAGATCGCGCCCCGTGCTCCGTATGCGCGAGGTCCACGATGGTTTGACTGCCATCGCGGGCGCACTGACTAGACGCGGGCACGCTGACCCGCGCAGCTGGCCGGGGTTTCAGCTGGGGTTTCAGACTATCCCTAGGTCTTTCTTTATGATCGCGCGGAGCGGAGGCTATTAATGCTCTACATCATCCTTTGGGTCGCACTCTCAGTCCTGGTCGCTTTATATGCCCTCGCGCGCGGCCACAGCTACATCAACGTACTCGGATTCCTGCTGCTTGCACTCGTGTTCTCTCCCCTGATCGCACTGCTCGCCGCAGCCCTGATCCCACCGTCCGAAACGAGTCTGATCGACAAGGGCCTGGCCAAGAAATGCCCTCACTGCGCCGAGCTGGTCAAGCCTGAGGCCGATGTCTGCAGCCACTGCGGACGCGACCTCATGGCCGCAAGCGCGTCTTAGCATTCATCCGGACTCTGACACCAACCCGTCACGAATCCGCAGCACCCGATCGGCGGTATGGAGGTAGCGCTCATCATGCGATACCACCACCAGGGTGCGGCCCTGGCGGCTCAGCCCGGGCAGGATCTCCTCGTAGAAGCGACGACGAAAGCGGGGGTCCTGGTCAGCGGCAAGCTCGTCGAAGACGCAGATGGGTCGGTCCCTGAGTACTGCGGCGAGGAACGCGAGGCGTTTGCGCTGACCGGTTGAGAGGGCGAGATCGGTAAACCCCTCGGGCCTGTATTGGGTCTTGTCCGCAAGCCCGAGGTCCTCAAGCCACTGGTTGACGCGTACCGGGTCCGCACCAGGGGCGCCGTAGAGACGCTGGAACAGGTGGAAGTCGGTGAAGACAGCACTGAAAAGGCCACGATAGCTGGGCCGTTCGGCATCCGTGACGGGCTTGCCATCGAGCAGGATCTCGCCTTGCTCTGGACGATAGAGTCCGGTCAATAGCTTGAGCAGGGTGGACTTACCGCTGCCGTTACCACCGACGATGAACAGACGCTCGCCACGTTGCAACACGAGATCGCAGGGGCCGATCCAAAACAGTGGCAAACCGTTCCGATCCCGGTAATGAAATTCGACCTCCTTGAGGGCGATCTCCTCGAACCCAAACCGTGGCGGCCCCGATGCCAAACCCTCCGAGTGGATAAAGGCTTGATCGACGCGCTCTTCGAGCGCGTAGAGGCTGGTCACGGCGGCATCGATCCGCGCGATAAGCGGCAGCAGATCGATGATGACCGTCAAGGGTCCAACGATGAAGAGCATGGTCGCCGCGACCTTGAGGATGGTATCGGTGCCCTCGGGCACGAGCCATGGCACCACGAAGACCACCGCGAACAGGACCGAATAATTGATCATTCGGCGCAGGATCATGCCCTTGACCTGGAAGACATTGCACGAGACCTTCAGCCGATAGACCTGCTCTGCGGTATCGCAGATCGCCGCATACAGCGCATCGCTCTGGTGCCGATCGAGCTTCAGCTCCTTGAAACCGCGGAGCAGGCCGTTGAACTGATCGAGCAACAGACCTTCCTTCAAGTCCGCCTCCAGCAGCTCACCGCGGGTTCGGTTCCAGCTGCTGATGTACATCGGCGTCAACACGGCATAGACGATGAGCATCGCCAATAGACTCGCTGGTGAGATCGCGAGCAGATAGATGCTGACAACCACCAACAACAGCAAGGACTGTGCGATCGAGACCAGGATGACCGCGCCCTGAGTCACGACGCCGGCATCCTGGGACAAGGCTGCATAGCCGCCAATCCCCCCATGTTGCTCGATGAAACGCAGATCACTGCGACGGACCTTGTCGGCCAGGCGCAGTCGCAGTCGCTGTAGCGCCCGATTGATCGCCGCAACCGAGCGGGTACGCGCATACTGCTGCGAGATGAGGTAAAGGGCGAACGCAATGAAGTACAGGGCCGACAGCCGGGTATCCAGGGCACCGAGCGCGGCCTGTTCTGCGGCACTGTTGGCCAGCCCCAGCATCGCGACACTCGTCGCACCGGAGATCCCCGCCATGATCAGTATGGCCGTCCGAGGCGCCTTGCCCTCGTAGGCCAGGAAGTGCAGGATGCTCAAGGCTGCCGGCTGCTCCCGGCACTGTTGAGGGCCTCTTCGGCGGGCCCTCCACCACTTGCCTCACAGAGTCGGCCGTCTTGCATCTCAAGCACGCGATCAGCGGTGTGAAAATACTGATCGTCGTGGGTTACGACCACCAGGGTCCGACCGGTTGCGCTCAGCTGCGGCAGAAGCTCCTCGTATAGACGGCGCCGGAATCCAGGGTCCTGATCGGCCGCCAATTCGTCGAAGACACAAATCGGCCGTTGCTTGAGCACGGACTCGAGAAAGGCCAGACGCTTGCGCTGCCCAGTGGATAGGTCAATCGACGAGAAACCCGTCTCGGTGTATCGGGTCTTGTGGTCGAGACCCAACTCCGCGAGCCGCTCGTTGACGAGCCCCGGATCGGGCTCGTCAGCGCCGTAGATGCGCTCGAACAGCTCGAAGTCGTCGAAGACGCTGGTGAACAGGGTTCGGTACCGGGCCTGATCGGCGGCGGCTACCGGGGACCCGTCGAGCAGGACTTGGCCGCTAACGGGCCGATACAGCCCCGTCAACAGCTTCAGCAAGGTCGTTTTGCCGCTGCCGTTCGCCCCGACCACGAAGATGCGCTCACCCCGATGCAGTGTCAGACTCAGAGGGCCGACCGAGAACATCGTCCGACCACCGGGTCCGGTGAAGCGAAACTCCACACGCCGCAATTGGATGCGCTGGAAATCGCCCAGGGGCTCTGGCGATGGCGCGTCCGTGGGCTCTAACAACGCTCCGTCCAGCCGTTCTTCCAACGCGTACAGATTGCTCACAGCAGCATCGGCCTTGGCCAAGGTCGGCGCCCCGTTCACGAGATGCGTCAGCGGTGCCATCATGAACAGCACCGCCGCTGCCACTTTGTAGACGGTACTGCTGGCCTCGGGCACGATCGCCGGAATGGCGAATGCGACCGCAAACAACGCCAGGTAGAAGATGCTGCCGGCGAAGATGACGTCGTGGGTTTGGCGCTCGCTGCTCGACAGCTTGAGCCGAAAGGCGGCCGCCGATGTCTCGCTCAGATGCGTATAGAAGGCATCGCTCTCACGGCGATCCAGCTTCAGCTCCTTGAAGCCGTGGAGCAACTCGGCGAAATGCTCGAAAAACCCTCCATCTGCGCTCGCCGCGCGACGCAATTGGTTGCGCGTGCTCGCAAAGCGCAGCACATAGACGGGCAAGGTCACCGCATAGATGGCCAGGACGACGAGCAGACTCTGCGGCGACAGCCAAGCCAGGTACAGGCCAATGAACAACAGGATCAGTACCGACTCCACCACCGGCACCAAGAACACAACCGCCTCGGAGATCAGTCCGATCTCCTGGGTCAGCGGCGCATAGGCTTCGACCCCACCCTGTTGCTCAAAGAAGCGAAGATCCCCACGCCGCACCTTGTCGATCACCCGGACCCGAAACCGCAGCACGCCGCGCTCCACCGCGGTCACCGACTGGATCAGCGCGAAGCGGCGCGCCTCGAGCAAGACGGCGAACGCCACCAAATACGCGAGGATGAGCTCGATCTTGACGAGCCCGGCGTCCGCCGCATACTCCGCACCGAGGTTAGTAAGCACTAACAGCAGGAGGGTCGCGATGCTGGAGCCTACCATCATCGCAATGACCTTGCGACGAGGCGCATCGCCGGCCTCGCGCGACAGGAATTCGAGGAGCTTCATCGCGCGGATCGCACGCGAGCCCCTGCCCGTGTGGCACGCTGCGTCGAGCTTTGGTCGCCGGCGCGAATCTGCGCAGACGCCGGTACGGGAACCTCAACCGGGTCTGAGTGGGGCATCATGGCCCCATTATGCCGCACGGGCTCGGGGCCCCGCAGTGATCTATCGACCTTGCAATCGGAACCGCCGGACTAAAACCCGACAAATCCGTTGCCCGGAGACGCCAGACGCAGCCGCTGTACCGGCGCTAGGACCGGGAACCGCTCCAAACACCTGGCCCATCCTGGCGGCACCCGGTCAGGTGATCAAGTAGCAAGAGATGTCATCCCCGATGGCGCAGGCCAGCCGAAGACCAGAGAGGCATTATTATTGCGTCCGGTAGTGCTTGTGACAGGCGGTGCAGCCCTCCATCACATTCGCCAGGGCTGCCAATAGGCGCTCATCAGCTGCGCCCGTCCCTTCTGCCCTTCTCGCCGATGCTGCAAAACTGGTCGCGGCCTCGTGCATTCGCGTACCCAATAGGCGCATCTCGGTTGGCATGTACTTACCGACGTGCCTTTCGTAGTGGATCTCGACAGACGACATGCCTAAACGTTCTTCTGCGATATCGGCCGCCTTATCGTAGCTCCCTTCCGCCAGCAAACGGGTAACCCGCTCAAGCGCCTCGAGGTGATCGCGCATCGTTGCCTTCAAATGCTTCGCGGCAAATTCGGGTAGCTCCACCTGCTCACGGCCGGCACCCGCCGGGAACGACAAGCCGACCGCACAAAGAAACGCAACCCAACCCGACATCTTCAATGCCATTCCTGCTCTCCACCGCCTATCTCGAGCACCCCGACCCATCGGTCGGGCATCAAATCGATCGCTCCTAGACGCCTCCACGCCGAGTAAGTGCGTTCGCCACGGCCGACCGTCGGCCCGGCGGCGACCTGCCGCCTAATGACCAGTCAGCCGCAGCCACTCCTCGCTGTGGCGGCACGTTGGTTGAGAAGCCCTACCAGAATGCCCTCTACGGCCTGACAATCAGCAGCTTATCAGGCTAGACGAGCATTTTGATAGGGCGTCTTAGTTGCCCGCCACGACCGCTTGCGGTACACCCGTCTCCCGCATGATGAACTCGCGACTCTTGGGGCTGGCCGGCCGCGCGAACAGGTCCTCTGTCGGCGAGAATTCACCGAGCTCGCCATACTCGCCAAAATTGTGAATCATCGCCCCGTACTGACTGACGCGACGGGCCTGGCCCAGACTGTGGGTCACGAGCAGCACCAGCCTGCTCTCGCCGAGGTCGCACATGATCTGCTCCACCTTCTCCGTAGAGATCGGGTCCAACGCGGACGTCGGCTCGTCGAAGAGGAAGATGTGTGAATCCTTCAACAGGCCCATCGCGATCGACAATCGTTGCTGTTGCCCACCCGACAAGCGGTTCGCCCGTTGCCGCCACCACTCGCCGTCGAGCTCGCCCAGCAGCCCCGTCTTCTCCAATGCCTCCTCCATCATGCCGCGCCACTCCTTTCGCTCAACCTTGCGCTTGCGCAGCGGGATCTTGAGATTGTCCCAAATCGAGCATGGAAAGACGGTCGGTTTCTGCCACACCATCGCAAAATGCGAACAGGCGCTGACCTCTTGTCGGTCGTCATCGACGCCCTGTTTATTGATCAGGACAGCACCTTCGTACCGCAGATTCTCGTCCATGAGCTGCGAGATCGCCTTCAGCAGCGTGCTCTTACCGGACCCCGACGGCCCCATGACCGCGACGACGCCGGTCTTTGGGAGCCGGATCTCTGGGACCGATAAGATCCGCTTTTTCTTCGCATAGATCTCCAGGCCGCGAATGCTCATCCCGCAGCAGCCGGGGTCATCGAATAATAACTGCACATGCTCCTGATTGCGCGGATACTCCACTGCAGCATTGCTCCGGACCGACTCTAGAGATGGAGACATTGTCTAACCCTCCGATAAGTAGCGCTGCGCAACACGCGGCACGATGAAAAGAAACAGCAGGAAGATGATCAGCAGCAGCGACAGGCTTCTCGCCTCCGGCATTCCCCCCGGCACCTCCATTGCGAGCAGAAACACATGGAAATTCAGCAGCCTGACCGAATCCATGATCGATTCTGGAAAGGCCGTCAATGCGCCACAGGTGAGCATGACGGCCGCGGTATCGCCCAGCGAGGTCGCCCATCCCAGGACCAGGACATCGACGATCTTTCCCTTCTGATAGGCCGGTGACAGTCGGAACAAGAACTCCAGCGGCCCGACCCCGAACGATGCCGCGGCCGTCCCGTACTGCTGGTTGAATGGTCTCAGCATTTGCGAAAAGGCCGTGACCAAGGTCGGATACAGCAACAACAGCAAGGTGAGCATCGCAGACAGCATCGACCAGCCGAAACCCAGGGCATTGCAGAACAGGAGAAACCCGATAATGCCGAGGATGATCGATGGCATGCCGGCGAGGATATAGACCGAAATCAGGGTCAGCGATTGCAGCCAACCCGGCAGCCGAATGATGCCAGCGAGTACACCGGCAACCAGATAAGCGGGCAGCGCGGCCAACAACACCGCTCCGACCGTCGTGATGATCGTGCCGACAATAATGCCCGCCGTCGTATGCTCAAAATGCAGCGGTTTGAAGAAGGCGGCGATGATGCTCACGGTCATCAGTAAGTACAACCACAGGATCCATTGGCGCCTCACGACTCTAAGCACTCGTTAGCCTCCTGTATTGCGCGAGCAACACCGTTAGGATGATCACTATGGCGGCCGTCGCCAATGCAAACAGCGCGGTTTCATGCATTCCGGTGGCGTAGGACATCTCTAGCGCGATGGTTGCAGTCAGCGACCGGAATCCCTCCAGCAAGTCGCCGGGCACCTGGACACTGTTTCCGGAGAGCATCAAGACCACCATCGTTTCCCCAAAGATGCGACAGAAGATGTAGTTGATGGTCCCGATCACGGCCGTGGGCTGGCTTTTGATGAAGAGCTCGGAGCGGCTCAGGACCGTCATTTGGAAACTGCTTTCCAGTCCTTGATACTGATCCAGGTGCGTTAGATAACTGCGATAGAACAAGAGGGTGCAGGTGGGTGTGATGAAGATGGTCAGGCCGATCGTCGCGGCTAGCACGGAATAGCCTGTGCCGCCGAAGGTGTCGCGCACTAACGGGATGACCTCAATGATCGCCCAGACGCCGATGATCACCGAAGGCAACGAGATCCACACCTCCAGCACCGATACGATCACCGGGTTGAGCCAGCTCTTGCGGTTGTCGACCAGCTGCACGCTGATGAACCATCCCGCGAGCAGGGACAACGGCAAGGTTGTTAGCACCAGCAGAAAGCTGCCGGTCAGCGCGGTGCCGAACCCGAAGGCGCCGACATTGGGCCGCCAGTCGAAGGACAGCCAATTACCGGGCGGGATCTCCTCGAAGAGATAACGCCCGCCCCTGTCTTTCAGGCCTGAGACGCTTGAAAATCCCCCTCCCTCGGCGCCGCCCCGTGAGGCCTCTTGCTCGTCGCGCAAATAGTGCACCACGGCCCGGCTGCTAGCAGTTGCTTGAGGATTCTCGCTGTTCATCGCTACCTACTCGGTGCATGAGTCCGCCTAGAATCACCAACCCGCTCGTGCGGTGCGGCGTTGGCACGGCAGGCAGCCGAGAGACAAGGGCCGCTACAGAGCGAAGGTGCCTCCGGATGTATCCAAGCCGGCGCAGGACACGAGCCCGCCGGGGCTCGCATCCTTGGACGGGCTTACAGGGACGGAGCGACGCCCATTTCAAGGAAGATCGCTTCAGCCTCCGGCGTTGCCAAAACCTCGCGCACCCGCTCCATCACCTCGGCGTTCTTCTCCGTGTAAACGAGGTTGAAGTTACGGGCCAGTTTGTATTCGCCGCTTTTGACGTTCTCCCAGGTCGGTGCGACCCCATCCAAATCTAAGACCTTTATCGGCTCGCCCGACTCGATGGCAGCTTCCGTATACCCGTAACCCAAATAGGCCAAGCCATGCGGATCGCCCGCCAAGGTGGCGATGGTCTGACCGCTAGGAGCGATGATGATCAGATCGCTCGCGGTTTTGCCGGCGAGATCGAAGTACTTGTCGAACGTGGTCTTGGTCCCACCGCCCACCTCCTTGTCCAACGCATTGATCTTGTAACCATCCAACTCGTCGGTCTTACCGGTATAGATATCGACGACCTGCTCCGTGGTGATGTTGTCGAACGGCGCTTCCTCGTTCGCAATCATCGCCAGCCAGTCGCGGGCAATGACCACCGGGCTCACGTCTTCTGCTTCGGCGCCCTTCAGCTCGCGGCTCATCATGCCGATATCGGCCATCCCCATCTTCGCGGCCTTGTATCCCGCCGACGAGCCACCGGCCTGAATCTCGGGCTCGATCCCATGTTCTTCGAACACCGGCGTCATGGCCTCCATGATCGGCAGAATGGTTGTACTACCGGCGAAAGTCACCGTTTCGGCGGCGACCGGCGCGGCAAGGAAGCAAGAAAGCGATAGGGCAACGATGTGTTTCACGACCTACTCCTCCAGATTTGTAGTGCTGATTGAGCGTCGATGCCTCGCGATCCGTCGCGCGCATCGGCGCAGTATCGAAAACCACGGTTTTCGAACGAAGTGTCTTCAACCGCTCGACGCAGTCGAAAACGGCGACGCCTCCTGCGTCGCTGGAGCCGGTCAAAAGCTGGTAGTACGTGGTTTCCTCAGCGGCTAGCGGCTGATGTCCGCCGCTACGGCCTCATCCCGGTCACCCGATTACATTGCGCAAAAAAGCAGCCCGCGCTTCGCGCCACGGCTCGCGGTGGCGGCGATCCTGGACAGGTCCGCTATCTCAGGGACCGATGCGCCATGAGGATTCCGGCCGCCACTGGCCTCTCATGATGTGGGGAGTGCTTGGGCGAGACCGTCCAAGAAAGGCGCTGCTCAAGATTACGTACTGAGCAACGGAATCCCTCGCGAGCGCGAGGATAGCGGGGAGAATAATCAAATAAGAACATACGAATATTGTCGCTCGGTGCCGTTATCGTACACCGAACCCCTCCTTATTTGGTGGATTGTCGTTAGGCGCGTCCCGCTGGCAGAAAACAGGCAAGGCATGCGCCGCATGTCGTCTTTATCATATATTTTTTAGCACCCTACCGCCTTTATCAACCAATCGTCAACTCTTGATGATGGGACTTCGATTCCCGCGAGTTTCTGACTGCCATCCTTCGGTGATCGACGACGAGTGAAATTGGCTTATGCGAGCCGGTAAAGGTTGAAGGCGCGCCCCGATCTGTCGAGCAAATCCCAGCGCAGACCGATATCTGTGGACCCAAACCGGACTGCCTATCCAAATGCAGTACCAGCAACACAGGGCTCTAATATTGGAGTTTACTGAAATTGATCTTTCGTGAGGCTGCTCAGAGGCCCAACAGAATGCCCCTCCAGCCAGATCGATCAGGAGGTTGCGCGAGTCAAGCGGCTGTTTTGTTAGGGCCTCTTGGAAGCCCTAACAGAATGCCCTCTACGGCCTAGCAAATCAGCAGCTTGTGCAGGCTAGCCGGGCATTTTGATAGGCCTTCTTAGTACTACTTTGTTACCTTGCTCTACGCGCTTGATTTTGCTAGTTTTTGACACGCCTACGATGTAAATAGAATCTGGATGCTTGATGGTCGTTTCAA
>JAAAOQ010000235.1 GCA_009908845.1 Gammaproteobacteria bacterium | reverse complement strand
TCGGTTCCGGCAATCGGATGCCCTGGCACAAACCATGACGGGATCTCGCCAAACACCTGCACCACATCGGCGATCACACTGCCTTTGACGCTGCCGCCATCGGTGATCACGGCCTGCTCGGCCAGTTGCCCCTGAATGCGGGCGAAGACGCCCGCGATCGCGCCCAGTGGAACGGCGATGAAGACCATATCGGCATTTGCAACGGCCTTGCCCGGGTCCTGGCAATAGTCATCGATCACACCGAGTGCCTGCGCGCGCTCGAGATTCTCGAGCGAGCGACCACAGCCGATCACCTCGCCGACGGCATCGTTCGCTCTCAAGGCCCGCGCAAGCGATCCACCGATGAGACCGACCCCAATGACGGCGAGACGCTCGATCATTTCGGCGTGACCGCGCTGCCCCGGTCCAGCACGCGCGCGAGTGCAGCGAGCATGCGGTCGTTTTCGGTCTCGAGCCCGATACTGATGCGCAGATGGGTCGGTAGGCCATAGTTCGCGACCGGGCGGCAGATGACCCCCTCGCGCAACAGTGCCTGATCGACCGGGCCAGCGGGCCGATCGAGATCCACCGTCACGAAATTGCCGACCGAAGGGATATAACCGAGGCCCAGCGACGTCAGCCCGGCGCTCACCCGCTCCATCTCGCGGCGATTGTGTGCAACCGACCGTGCGACATGCTCCTGATCACCTAGCGCCGCGATCGCCGCCGCCTGAGCCGGCGCGTTGACATTGAACGGATGGCGGACCCGGTTCAACAGCTCGGCCACATCGGGATGACTCAGGCCGTAGCCGACCCTTAGGGCAGCCAGGCCATGCACCTTGGCAAAGGTCCGGGTCACGATCAGATTCGGAAACTGATCGAGCCAACGGCTGGTATCCGGGTAGTCGTCCTGGCCAACGTACTCGAAGTAGGCCTCGTCGACGACGGCCATGCAGTGATCCGGCAGTGCCGACAAGAAGGCGCGCAGCGGCTCGGCGGCAACCCAGGTGCCGGTCGGATTGTTAGGATTGGCAATCCAGACCACGCCGGTGCGCTCGTTGACGAGCGCCCCCATCGCATCGAGGTCATGCCCATGATCGCGCGCTGGCGCCACCCGCGCGGTCGCGCCAACGGCCGCTGTTGCGAGCGGGTACACGGCAAACGCATGCTCAGAGAACAGGGACTCGCGTCCCGGATGCAGAAATACCCGTGCGACCAGGTCTAGTACATCATTGGACCCGTTGCCGACCGTGACCTGCTCCGGCGCGATCGCATGATGCGCCGAGATTGCAGCCCGCAGTGCAAAGGCCCCGCCGTCCGGATAACGACCGAGCTCCGCGGCCTCGGCCCGATAAGCGGCCCGCGCCGCCTCGCCGCATCCAAGCGGATTCTCGTTCGACGCCAGCTTGACCGGGTCGACGATGCCGAGCTCACGCTCGAGCTCGCTGATCGGCTTGCCCGGCACATAGGGTGTCAGCCCGGCAATCTGCGCGGCGGCGAGGTTCAGGAAAGGGTTATCGGCAACAGACATAGGCGCCCTGACAGAATGGCATTAGGTCTTCATAAGGATCTGATTTTAATCGGCACAGAGACATTGCGTTAGCGCTTCATAGAGAGCTCGATTTAGGCCACCGAAAGAAAGGCAACAAGTCCGGCAGCGAACGAACCGATGTTCATGGAACGGTGCCGCAGGGCGCGATCGCGATGGATGAATCCCGGGTGAGTCACGGCTAACGTGCATGGTGGTGCACCACCCTGGAGCACGACACGCGCGCAGCCGTCTTCTCACGGTCACTCCAGTCAAGCGACATGCTTCACCCTTCACCCTTCACCCTTCACCCTTCACCCTTCACCCTTCACCCTTCATCCTTCCTAAAGCACCGCCTCCGGATAGGAACCCAGTACCTTGCACAGGTTGGCCGCGCCGCGCAGTTCGGTAATCGCCTTCGCGACATCCGGCGCCGCGCGGTGCCCGCTCACGTCCACGAAGAAGACGTAGTCCCAGACGCCCTGGCGCGAGGGCCGGGATTCGATGCGGGTCATGCTGATGCCCTGGTTGGCGAAGGGCGAGAGCAACCGATGCAGCGCACCGGCCTCGTTGCGACAGGACAGCAGCATGCTGGTCTTGTCATGTCCGCTCGGCGGCGAATCCTCCGGCCCGATCACGAGAAAGCGGGTGGTATTGCCGGGCTCGTCCTCGATGCGCTGCGCCATCACCCGCAGCGAATAGAGCTCCGCGGCCGCCTCGCTCGCCACCGCCGCGGCCTGAGGATCGCCGGCCGCCAGTTTGGCCGCATCCGCATTGGTGCTGACGGCGATGCGCTCGGCATTCGGCAGATAGCGATCCAGCCAGCCCCGGCACTGGGCCAGTGACTGTTGATGGGAGTAGACACGGCGAATGGCGCCGACCTCGGTCGCGGTCGACAACAGATGGTGATGGATGCGCAAGGTCACTTCACCGGCGATCAGCAGCGGCGAGCGCATGAACATATCGAGGGTATGATTGACGACCCCCTCGGTCGAATTCTCGACCGGAACGACCCCGTAGTCGCAGGCGCCGGCCTCGACCTCGCGAAAGATGTCACTGATCGCCCCGAACGGCTGCGTGTGAACGGAGTGCCCGAAGTGCTTCAGCGCGGCGGCCTGGGTGAAGGTGCCGGCCGGGCCGAGATAGCCGATCTCCAGCGGCTTCTCGAGTGCAAGACAGGCCGACATGATCTCCCGGAACAGCCGCGCGACCTCTTCGCCATCGAGCGGCCCGGGGTTCTGCGACTTGATACGCCTGAGGATCTCCGCCTCGCGCTCGGGCCGATAGTATTTGACCGCCTCGCCGTGCGCGTCCTTGATCTTGGCGACATCCTGGGCGCATGAGGCGCGCTCGGAGATCAAGCGCAGCAGCTCGGCGTCGATCGTATTGATGCGCTCGCGAACCTGGTTGAGCTGCTCGTCACTGGTCATCGACAGGGTCGCCTCTGCACCATAGAACCCTGCGTCCGACGCACTCGGAACAATCGCGCCGATCCACGCCGAACGCGCCTACTGCGCTACAGGCAGCGCACCGAGAGCACACCGTCGATCTCGGCAATCCGGCGCACCGTCTCGTCCGGGCAGGGCTTGTCGATGTCGATCAGCGTCATCGCGAGATCACTGCGCGAGCGGTTCAGCATATCGATGATGTTGAGCCCGTCTTCGGCCAGATCGGTCGAGATCTGCCCGACCATGTTGGGCACGTTGCGATTGACCACGGCCATCCGATAACCGCCGTTGCGCGGCAGCACGATCTCCGGGAAATTGACCGAGTTGGTCACATTCCCGTCCTCGAGGTAGGCACGGACCTGATCGGCGACCATCACCGCGCAGTTCTCTTCGGCCTCACGGGTCGAGGCACCAAGATGCGGCAGGGTGACGACCCGGGGATGGGTCTTCAACAGATTGCTCGGGAAGTCGCAGACATAGGCATAGAGCTTGCCGGCATCGAGCGCGGTCACCGCCGCATCGTCGTCGATGATCCCGTTGCGCGAGAAGTTGAGCAGGACCGCCCCGTCGCGCATCTCCTGGATGCGCTCGGCATTGATCATGTGCCGGGTCTTGTCGGTGAGCGGAACGTGGAAGCTGATGAAGTCCGAGCGCGAGACGAGATCGTCGATCGAGAGCGCCGCCTCGACATCGGCCTCGAGCTTCCAGGCACTGCGCACCGTGATGCTCGGATCATAGCCGATGACCTTCATCCCCAGCGCGCGCGCCGCGTTTGCAACCAGCACGCCGATGGCACCGAGGCCGATCACACCGAGGGTCCGCCCCGGCAGCTCGAAGCCGACGAAATCCTTCTTGCCGGCCTCGACCGCCTTGCCGATCGCGGCATCATCGCCCTCGAGCGTGCGCGCGAACTGCCAGCCCTGAGCGATGTTACGAGCCGCGAGCAGCATCCCGGCGAGCACCAGTTCCTTGACCGCGTTCGCATTGGCCCCGGGCGCATTGAACACGGCGACGCCCCGGTCTGTCATCGCGTCGACCGGGATGTTGTTGACCCCGGCACCGGCGCGGCCGACCGCCTTGAGGCTGTCCGGCACCGGCAGTTCGTGCATCTTCGCCGAGCGCACCAGGATGGCGTCCGGATGCGTGATCTCGGAGGCGATCTCGTAGCTCTCGCGCGGCAGCCGGTTGAGGCCGGCCACCGAGATATTGTTCAGCGTCTGGATCTTGAACATCCGGCTCACCCCTTGGTCCGCTCGAACTCGGCCATGAACGCGATCAATGCATCGACGCCTTCTTCGGGCATCGCATTGTAGATGCTCGCGCGCATGCCGCCGACCGATCGATGACCCTTCAGCGTCAAGAAGCCGGCATCCTTAGCGCCCGCGAGGAACTCGGCGTCGAGCTCAGGATTGGCCAGCGTGAACGGCACGTTCATCCAGGAGCGCGCGGCTGGCTCGACCGGATTGGCATAGAAGCCCGAACCGTCGATGGCGGCATAGAGCTTCTCGGCCTTGCGTCGGTTGATCGCGCCCATCGCCTCGAGACCGCCGAGGTCCTTGAGCCATTGAAACACCAGGCCCGCCAGGTACCAACTGTAGGTCGGCGGGGTGTTGTACATCGAGCCGGCATCGGCATGGGTCTTGTAATCCAGCATCGCCGGAACGCCATCCGGCGCCTCACCAATCAGCTCCTCGCGCAGGATCACGATCGCGAGGCCAGCCGGGCCGATGTTCTTCTGCGCGCCGGCATAGATCACCCCGTAGCGCGCGACATCGAGCGGGCGCGACAGGAGGGTCGAGGACATGTCCGCGACCAGCGGCGCCGAGGTCTCCGGGATATAGGGGAACTCGACGCCCTGGATGGTCTCGTTTGGGGTGTAGTGCAGATAGGCGGCATCGGCCGAGAGCGCCAATTCGCCCTGTGCCGGCGCCCGGGTAAAGTTGCCATCCTCGGTGCTAGCGGCAAGATTGACATCGCAGAATTTGCGCGCCTCGCTGATCGCCTTCTTCGACCAGCTACCGGTATTCAGGTAATCGGCCCGGTTGCGACCGCGCAGCAGGTTCATCGGCACCATCGCGAACTGCAACGAGGCGCCGCCCTGGAGGAACAGGACGCGATAACCGTCCGGGATCGCGAGTAGATCGCGCAGATCCTGCTCGGCCTGCTCCGCAATGGCCATGAACTCCTTGCCGCGGTGGCTCATCTCGGCGACGCACATGCCGCTGCCGTGCCAGTCGAGCATCTCTTCCTGCGCGCGCTGCAGGACGGGCTCCGGGAGCATCGCCGGACCGGCGCTGAAATTATAGGGTCGAGACATCAGTAACACCTTTGTCTGGATTCATGATCGGGCGCGTCGGCGCAGCGTTGCGCACCGAGGCTTACGAATAGCCCGCCCGGTTCAATCGGCGCCGTCGTCTTCAGCCGCCGAGTCATCGGCACCGGAATCGGTGTCGGTATCCTCGTCGTCCCCATTGAGCGCGATGATGCGTTCAATGCCGGCGAGCTTTTGCCCCTCGCCGAGGTTGATCAGCTTCACACCCCAGGTGTTGCGGCTCATCACCGAGATATCATCGACGCCGGTTCTCACCAGCGTCCCGGCCTCGGTGATCAGCATGATCTCATCCCCGGGCCGCACGAGCACCGCACCGACCTGCTCGGCGTTGCGCTCGCCAATGCGCATCGAGATCACGCCCTTGGTGCCACGGCCCTTGGTTGGGAACTCCTCGATCGGGGTGCGCTTGCCGGACCCATTGGCACCGACCGTCAGCACGGTGCCGGGCTCGGCCACCAGCAGCGAGATGACCCGCTGCCCGTCCTCCAGCGAGATGCCGCGCACGCCGTGCGCATTGCGGCCCATCGAACGCACCTCGGACTCGTTGAAGCGCACCGCCTTGCCGGCCGAGCTGAACAGCATCATGTCCTGACGGCCGTCGGTGACCGCGACGCCGATCAGGTACTCCTCATCATGGAGGTCGATCGCGATGAGGCCGCGCGCGAGGGGTCGCGAGAAATCCGACAGTGGCGTCTTCTTGACCGTCCCATTGCTGGTCGCCATGAAGACGTAGCTGCCCTCCTCGTACTCGGGCACAGGCAGGGTCGCGTTGATCCGCTCGTCCTTCTCGAGCGGAAGCAGATTGACGATCGGTCGCCCGCGCGCGCCGTAGCCAGCCTGCGGCAGCTCGTAGACCTTGAGCCAGTAAACCTTACCGTGGCTCGAGAAGCAGAGCACGGTGTCGTGCGAGTTGGCGACGAAGAGCCGGTCGATGAAGTCCTCGTCCTTCATGCTCGTGGCGCTGCGGCCCTTGCCGCCGCGGCGCTGCGCCTGGTACTCGGCGAGCGGCTGCGCCTTGACATAGCCGGCATGGGAGAGGGTCACGACCACGTCCTCCGGTGCGATCAGATCGAGCAGCGAGATGTCGGCCTGATCCTGGACGATCTCGGTGCGGCGCGCATCGGCATACTGATCGCGGATGGCGATCAGCTCTTCCCGGATCACCTGCATCAGCCGATCCGGATCGCGTAGGATGGCGAGCAGCTCGGCGATCTTCTCGAGGATCGCCTCGTACTCCTTGATGATCTTGTCCTGCTCGAGCCCGGTCAGGCGCTGCAGCTGCAGATCGAGGATCGCGCGCGCCTGGCGCTCGCTGAGCCGGTAGCGGCCATCGTCGCCGAGCCCATAGCCGCGCTCGAGGTCGTCGGGCCGGGTCTCGGCCGCGCCGGCACGCTCGAGCATCCCAGCGACCGCGCCGGCGGCCCAGTCCCGCGCCATCAGTCCCTCACGCGCATCGGCTGGGCTCGCCGAGGCCTTGATCAACGCGATCACCTCGTCGATGTTGGCGAGCGCGACCGTATAGCCCTCGAGCAGATGGGCGCGCTCACGCGCCTTGCGCAGCTCGTAGATGGTGCGCCGGGTGACGACATCGCGGCGGTGGCGCAGGAAGTACTCGAGCAGTTGCTTCAGGTTCAGCGTGCGCGGCTGGCCATCGACCAGGGCGACCATGTTGATCCCGAAGACCGTCTGCAGCTGGGTGTGCTGGTACAGATTGTTCAGCACGACATCCGGGTAGTGGTCGCGCTTGACCTCGATGACGACCCGCATGCCTTCCTTGTCGGACTCGTCGCGCAGCTCGGCGATGCCCTCGAGACGCTTCTCGCGCACGAGCTGCGCCATCTTCTCGAGCATCCGCGCCTTGTTGACCTGGTACGGCAGTTCGGTGACCACGATCGCCTCGCGGCCACTGCGCTTCTCGGTCTCGGTATGGGTGCGGGCGCGCAGCTGGATGCGCCCGCGGCCGGTGCGATAGGCCTCGCGGATGCCGCGCACACCGTTGATGATCGCCGCGGTCGGGAAGTCCGGCCCGGGCACCAGCTCCATCAGCCGCTCGAGCTCGACCAGCGGGTCGTCGATGATCGCCACACAGGCGTCGATCACCTCGCCGAGATTGTGCGGCGGGATGTTGGTCGCCATGCCGACCGCGATGCCGGCGGCGCCGTTGACCAGCAGATTCGGGAAGCGCGCTGGCAGGACCGTCGGCTCTTGCTCCGACTCGTCGTAGTTGGCGATGAAGTCGACCGTCTCCTTGTCCAGATCATCGAGCAGCGAGTGCGCGATGCGCGCCATGCGCACCTCGGTGTAGCGCATCGCCGCCGGCGAATCGCCATCGACCGAGCCGAAGTTGCCTTGGCCGTCGACCAGCATGTAGCGCATCGAGAATGTCTGCGCCATCCGAACGATGGTGTCGTAGACCGCGGTGTCGCCGTGCGGGTGATACTTACCGATCACGTCACCGACCACGCGCGCCGACTTCTTGTACGGCTTGTTCCAGTCGTTGCCGAGCTCGCTCATCGCGTAGAGCACGCGTCGGTGCACGGGCTTGAGGCCATCGCGGACATCGGGCAGCGCGCGCCCGACGATGACGCTCATCGCATAGTCGAGATACGACTGACGCATCTCG
The DNA here is from genome assembly GCA_009908845.1 of Gammaproteobacteria bacterium. Lineage (GTDB taxonomy): Bacteria > Pseudomonadota > Gammaproteobacteria > Chromatiales > Chromatiaceae > Lamprobacter. Next base: position 712 of record JAAAOQ010000235.1, on the reverse strand, counting down.
TCTTCGAGATTGACCGGCAGGATCTCTTTGGCGAAGTCGGCCATCGTGTTGTTCAGTGCTTCCTTAAAGAGTGAGGTGTGGATGGGAGACGGCGCGAGGGCCGCTCAACGCATCGGACGAAACAGCGTCAACGCTAACGCAAGGCAAGAGACGGTGTCGAAGAAGGCTCGGCGTGGTAACCGCCAAAAGCCCTTTATGATACACCGACATCGCCTTGCAATGGTGCAGTCGAGCCGCCTGCGCTCGCGTAAGCAGCGCCGAGCGCAACCGGAGCACGTCCGGTTGCAACGACTGGGGCGCCTGCGAGGCTGTCCGACCTGAGTCTGGCCGCACCGGCTAGGCGCGATCGCTCTGTTGATGCAGGGCCTCATGGATCTGGCGCGCCAGCGTGCGGCTGATCCCCTCGACCCGGGCGATATCCTCGGGTGCCGCGCGGGTGAGCATCGAGGTCTTGCGCGCCTTGTCGCGGCGCTGGCGATGGCCGGTAATCGCGAACCGATGCGCCTCGTCACGGATCTGTTGGACCAGATGCAGGGCCGGCGAGTCCGCGCCGGCAAGGATCGGCTGCCCGCCGTCGGGCCACAGCTGCTCGGCGCCAGGTTTGCGGTCTGGCCCCTTCGAGACGCCAACGAGCTTGACCCCATCGATACCGAGCTCATCGAGCACCGTCGCGACCGCACCGACCTGCCCCTTGCCGCCGTCGATCAGCAGC
>JAAAOQ010000248.1 GCA_009908845.1 Gammaproteobacteria bacterium | reverse complement strand
CGGCTGCACTGCCCCAGCGACCAGCCCTTCTTTGCGCGCCAGCGCTGGATCGTGCGCGAGAACTCCGGCATCGTCGACCCGGACAGCTTCAAGGGCTATGTCGCCGTCGGCGGCTATGCGGCCATGGTGCAGGCGCTGACCGAGATGACCCCGCAGGAGGTCATCAACGAGGTCACCACCAGCGGGCTGCGCGGACGCGGCGGCGGCGGCTATCCCACGGGCCTCAAGTGGTCCACAGTGGCGAAAATGCCCGAAGGGCAGAAATACGTCATCTGCAATGCCGACGAGGGCGATCCGGGCGCCTTCATGGATCGGGCGATCCTCGAATCGGACCCGCACCGGGTGCTCGAGGGGATGGCGATCGCCGCCTATGCGATCGGCGCCGACAAGGGCTACATCTACATCCGCGCCGAATACCCGCTGGCCGTGGAGCGGCTCAAGACCGCTATCCGCAAGGCCAAGCGCCAGGGCTTCCTCGGCCACCACATCTGCGAGACCCAGTTCAACTTCGACGTCGAGATCCGCCTCGGCGCCGGCGCCTTCGTCTGCGGCGAAGAGACGGCGCTGATGGCCTCGGTGGAGGGCGGTCGCGGCCATCCGCGCCCGCGCCCGCCCTACCCGGCAGAGTACGGCCTCTGGGGCCACCCGACGCTCATCAACAACGTCGAGACCTACGCCAACATTGCGCCCATCATCAGCAACGGGGGCGACTGGTTTGCTGGCATCGGCACCGACAAGTCCAAGGGCACCAAGGTGTTTGCGCTGGCCGGCAATATCGTCAACGGCGGACTTATCGAAGTCGACATGGGCATGTCGCTGCGCGAGATCATCTTCGACATCGGCGGCGGCATCCCCGACGGTAAGGCCTTCAAGGCGGTGCAGACCGGCGGCCCGTCCGGCGGCTGCGTGCCGGCCGAGCATCTCGATATCCCGGTCGATTACGACAGTCTGAAGACGCTCGGCACCATGATGGGCTCGGGCGGAATGATCGTAATGGACGAGACCTCGAGCATGGTCGACGTCGCACGCTTCTTCATGGAATTCTGCATGGATGAATCCTGCGGGAAGTGCGTGCCCTGCCGCACCGGTACCCAGCAGATGCATGCGCTGTTAGACAAGATCGCGAAAGCAGAGGCCAGCCGCACCGACCTGGCCCTGCTCGAGGAGCTCTGCGAAGTCGTCCAGGCCACGAGCCTCTGCGGACTCGGGCAAACAGCGCCCAATCCGGTGATGAGCACGCTGCGCTATTTCCGCGACGAATACGAGGAGAAGCTCGGCCGCTGAAATCGGGGTCAATTGGCCGAGCGCAGTCGGGGTCGGCGCAGTTCGAACATCGGCTTGCTCTTGGGGCCGACGCTGTGGAGCCCCGGATCGAGGGCGCGATCGGACAAGGTCGGCCGGGTCCGCAGGAACAGCCGGGACGGAAGGATGCGTCGCCCGGTCGTGCGTCCGGTGCCGCTGGCCCTGGCCATCGCCGGCGTCAGCATCACGCCGGTAAGCGCCCGAGCCTTCTCCGAGTAAGGCTCGATACCCTTCCGGCGCAGATAATTGGTCAGCACACGATGGGTATAGCGTTGGGTCTCGGGATAGGTCACGAAGCCGTTGTGACGATTCAATGCGCCCTCTCCGGCGTTATAGGCCATGATGGCCTTGCCGATCCCGAACTGCCCCAGAAGCCGCTTCAGATGGCGCACACCGGTGCGAACATTGGTCTGCGGATCGAACAGCTCCTCGACCGAATCGACCCCGTAATCGGCCGCGGTCTCAGGCATGACCTGCATCAGACCGACAGCACCCGCGTGGGAGACGGCATGCGGATCATAGGCGGATTCAGCCAGCACCACCGCATCGACCAGATCGATCTCGACGCCGTACTGGGTCGCAATCCGCTCGACCAGCGCCTTCAGGGCCTTCCGGCTCGGCACCGGCGTGTCCGGCGGCGTCGGCAAGACCCCGCTGGCGACGGAAACCGCGTCTGTCACCGGTTTGGCCTCGGCCACCTCGGCCTCGGCGGCCGGCAGCGCGACCAACGTGGTCGTCAACAGGATCAGTCGAGCGAGCGGCCATCGCATTGTGTAGCCTCCTCAAAGCGGTCAGGATGAGATGCGCTGCGCGAACAATCGCCGATGTGACGGTGCTCACTGGCAGCTAGGGCAACGATGCTGCGATACTTCGTCCTTCAAATGCTAGAGGCTAGAATCCTGCTGCCCCTAATCGCGCAGCCGAGCCACCATCGCGTCCGCTCGCAACTGTAACCGACTAACGGCCAAGTCGCGCAAGCGGGCAACGTCCCTCGACGCCCAGCGCAACACACGCACGATGAGCGACACGATCGAAAACGGCACTATCGCCGAAGTGCAGGGCCGGCGCTGCGTCTATTACGACGGCTACTGGATCAAGTACTACGAGCCGCCTCCAGAGACGCTGGCGGCCAAGAAGGCCTTGATCGAGGCGCTGACCCGCCGACTGTTCAACCATGTCGAGCACGGTATCAATATCCCGGGCATCCGCCTTGCCGAGGCGCGTGCTGCTTACGAGGCGGAAACCAATCCGGAGCGCAAGCGCGTCAATGGTGCCATGCTGGCCGGGGCACTGTTCAACCGGGCGACGACGATCTTCACCAAGCTCGTCGAGCTGCAGGCCGACGGCGTCGAGATCGAGCCGGACGATGCCCTGATGCGCGAATGCGGCGACTATCTGCTGGAGGCCCTCGACCTCGGCCATATGGTGCGGCATCGCGGCGGTGATGAAGGCATCGACGAGCTTTGGGGCGAGCCATTCAAGGCCTTCAGCCAGCCGATCGCTGCATTCTACGAGAGTCGTTATCTGAAGATCGCGATGACGATGCGCGAGATCGACCGCATCACCGCCACCATCACCACGACCTTCGAGGGCAGCACCCAGGTCAGCGATCTCGCACCCTTGCTGGCCGAGCTCGGCGAGTCGGCCAAGCGCAAATGCGAGATCCTGCGCACCGATCCAGCGATCTTCCAGGTCTGGCCGGCGTTCGTCGTCGCTGGCGATCGGATGCGGAACATCCAACCGCGTGTTTCGCCAGCCCCCTCACCCGCCGAGATCCACGAGGCCCAAGAAGGGGCTCGCATCCTCAAATCGAGCGCCGCGCTCGTTTGCCATATGGTGAGGGCGCGCACCCCGATGCCGAAGAGCTGCCGCGAGCTGATCGATACCTGTCACCGGTTCCGCCGCACCTTCATCGAGCCCAAGCTGAAGCAAGCGCAGGCCGGACAGGACAAGGGTTAAGGGCGGCTCAGCCTCCTCGGTAACCGGTCGGGCGCAGCCAGTCAGCGAGTCACGCCCAATGCGTCACGCGCAACGCGGACTCTCTCCGTCGCGGGATCTCTCCGTCGCGGGATCTCTCCGTCAAGGCCCGACAATGACGCAGTGACATCCCAGTGCGCACCAGCACAGGGCAATATCCTCCCAGTCAATCGGCGCTGCGCGACCGATTCGGTTGGCCTCGCCTTTGCATATGCAGCCGGATATCAAGCCACGACCGGCGCGACCAGGGCTTTCCAGCATGGGTGAGGCGACCAGCAATCCGAAACCGGCCCCGGCAATGGACAGGAATCCTGCCGCCTTCGCACCGACGGAGCGGGCTCCGCGCATCCTGAACCACGATATTATGGGCTGTACGGCCGAGGGGGTGCTCGGAAACCATCTGTACTCCGGGCGCGCGCTTGGTGTCAGCGAGCCCGATGACCTGATCCAGCTGCACCCGGATCTGCGCCCACAATGGGACGGCATCTGCAGCCACTATGATCGGATCGGCCTCTCCTATAGCACGAACGTGATCTGGGACGTCGGCACGCATCAGCTCTCGGCCTACCCGGAGCATGAGCCGTCGGTCTTCTTCTTCGGCGCTGCAGAGCAACGTGTGCGCCCGGACGAACGCTGGCATCAGACCGTCGACTATATCAATTCCAAGAATCGCTTCATGGACTTGGCCGACAATCTCGGAGTACCGGTGCCGAAGACCCTCTGTTTCGACGCCGTTGGCTCGATCGACAACAACGCAGTCGACGCGGCGCCCTATCCCTGCTATCTCAAGGCCGCGGTCTCGGTCTCCGGCGTCGGCATCTATCGCTGCGAGGGGCCGCAACAGCTTCGCGCTGCAATAACGGCCTTCGATCCCGGAGTCCCCGTCCAGATCCAACAGGAGGTCCTGACCGACTCGTTTCTGAATCTCCAGTACGAGGCGACCGACGGCCAAGCCGCTCGCGTTGCCGCCACTGAGCAGGTGCTCGACGGCTGCGTTCACCAGGGCAATCGGCATCCTGTCCCAGCGCCGCCTTGGGAACAGGTCGACCCGATGGCGCAGTGGCTCGTCGAGCAAGGCATCCGCGGCCTGTTCGCTTTCGACGTCGCGGTGCTCGACGGTCGCGCCGGCACGAAACATCTGGCGATTGAATGCAACCCGCGGTGGAACGGGGCCTCCTACCCGACCATGATCGCACGCAAGCTCGGCATCGATTATTGGCTCGCGCGCACCTTCCCGACCCGCCACCGGATGCTCGCGGATATCGATCTGAGCGGCATCGAGTTCGACGCCGCCAGCGGCACCGGCGTTATCCTGGTGAATTGGGGGCCCGTGCTGGTCGGAAAACTGCTCGTACTCCTTGCAGGCGATCCAGACCAGCAGCAAAATCTGGAACGGGCATTGGGCCAGCGCCTCTGAAGAACGCACATCCGCATGATCGATACCTATTCCCTGATGATCCATGGTGGCGCCGGTGCGCTCGACAATGTAGCCGACGAGCGCATCGCTGTGCGCTACCTCGAGAGCATGCGGGTGATCCTCGAGCACGGGCGTGCCATCCTCGAGCGCGGGGCGAGCGCGATCGAAGCGGTCGAGAGCTGCGCCTCGCAGCTCGAAGACGACCCCCTGTTCAACGCCGGATGCGGCTCGGTACTGAACGAGAACGGCAAGGTCGAGATGGACGCCGCCATCATGGACGGCCGCGACCTCTCTGCCGGCGCCGTTGCCGGCATCAGCAATATCGCCAACCCCGTGCAGCTGGCGCGACTGATCATGGACGGCAGCGAGCACGTGATGCTGTTTGGCGACGGCGCCCTCGAGTTCGCCCGGCATTGCGACGTGCAGCTGACACCAGACCACTACTTCTTCACGCCAGACCGGATCAAACAGCTCGAACAGGCGCGCCTTCACCACCGGATGATGCTCGATCACGACGAAGACGGCGAGGACCAGAAGTACGGGACCATTGGGGCCGTCGCGCGCGACCGTCATGGCAACCTCGCCGCCGCCACATCGACCGGTGGCATCGTCAACAAGCGCATGGGCCGGGTCGGCGACTCACCGATCGTCGGCGCCGGTGTCTATGCCGACAACGAGAGCTGCGCCATCTCGGCCACCGGATTTGGTGAGGACTTCATGCGAACCGTCTTCGCAAAGACCATCGCCGATCGGATCGAGTTCTGTGACAGCGACGCCCGCTCAGCGGTCGACGACGGACTCGCCTACCTCACCCGCAAGGTCCGCGGCCGCGGCGGCGTCATCTGCATCGATCGCAACGGCTGTTGTGCCAGCGGCATGACGACCAAGAAGATGATCCACGGTTGGATCGAGCACGGCGGCGAGACCACTTGCCGGTTCTAGTTCAACCCTCCTCTCGCATCAGACAGTCAGACCTCAGAGAGCAGCGGCCGCACTGCGGCTTGCGGGCGCGACACAAGTCTTTGGCGTGCCGAACGATCAGTGCGTGGTACTCGTTCAGGCTGACGCTATCCGGCCCGAGCGCGCGCTCGACCCTCTCTCGAATGGTCTCATAGCCCTCATCACCATCGAGCAGGCCCATGCGTCGGAATAGCCGCCGCGTGTAGGCGTCGACCACGAACACCGGGCGATCGAACGCATAGAGCAGGATATCGTCGGCGGTTTCGGGACCAACCCCAGGGATTGCCAGCAGCCATGCGCGCAGGTGCGGGGTCGCCCTGGTCGCAAGCACGGATTCGCCGCCCGCCGCGAGCAGTGCGTCGCAGAACGCGCGCAGCCGCCGCGCCTTGACGTTGAAGTAACCGGACGGGCGGATCGCCTCGGCGAGCGCCGCCTCCTCCAACTCGAGCAGCGCCTCAGGCGCCAACGGAATACGGTCCTTCAGGCGGCCCAACGCCCGCTCGACATTGGTCCAGGCGGTGTTCTGGGTCAGGATCGCACCCAGCATCACCTCGAAGGCGGTTTCGGCCGGCCACCAACCCTGTTCGCCATAGGTTGCGAACAGGCGCTCGTAGAGCGTCCTGATCGCGTCATCGGTACCCGGGCGCGCCTCGACGCTCGACGCGACGGCTCTATCCACCGCTCGCTCCGGTCATCAGCCCCTCAGAGCGACCGCCCTTTGCGGATCACCACGATACCGTCGTCCGAGACCTCGAAACGCTCGGCATCGGCGCGGCGATCCTCGCCGATCCTCGCACCAGGCGGGATCACGACATCCTTATCACAGATGCAGCGCCGCACCCGGGCATTGGTGCCGACGCGCACGCCCTCGAATAGGATCGCCTCATCGACGATGGCGCCATCCTCGACCTCGACCCGCGGGTAGAGCACCGAATGACTCACACCGCCACCACGGATGACCGTACCAGCCGCCAGCATCGAGTTGACGAAGATCCCCTCGTTGCCAGAGCTTGGGCCGGGGACGGTGCGCGCCGGCGGATACTGTCCCTGATAGGTCAGGATGTTCCAGTCGGCCTGATAGAGGTCCAGCGGGGATTCGGCCTTCAATAGGTCCATGTTGGCGCGAAAATAGGCATCGGTGGAACCGAGGTCGCTCCAGTAGCGATCCGGGGTCACCCGCCCGCGCTCGCCGCCGAAGCGATAGGCCGAGGGCTGCAGGGGCGTGTCGATGCGGCCCTCGAGAAACGGCGTCAGGAACTGCGTGGTCAGATCGACCCCGGATTCCATCTCGACCTCGGTCACGGCAGCAAGGCGCTCGATCTGCTCGAGCAAGAGCGCCTTGTCGATCAGAAGCACGCCCATGGTCGACGCATAGGGCTCATCGCCCTCGCCCCGCGGGGATAGGCCGAGGATGCGATCGGCCTCGTCGATCTTGACCTCGATACCGCCGCTCGCCATCCCGACACCGGCCTGGCGCAATGCGCAGGTCAGGCCGCCGCCCTGCTCGCGGTGGAACTGGATCAGCTCGGCATAATCCATCCGGTAAACCAAGCCGCCGTCGAGCAACAGGACGGTATCGGCCTGACTGCGCTCGATCAGGTAGCAGTTCTGGCGCAATGCATCGATCGCATTACGATACCAACCGCTCTCGTAGCGCATCTGGGGTGGTACGGCCGTGATGAACTCACCGAGCTCGGCATTGAATAACGACCAGCCGTTGCGCAGGTGCTTGTGCAGCGAGTGCGATTTGTACTGGCTCAGGATCAAGACTTGGCGCAGCCCCGAATGCAGGCAGTTCGCGAGGGTGAAATCGATCACACGGTACTTACCCGCAACGGGCACCGCGGCCTTGCAACGATGCTCTGTCAGCGGTCGTGGCGTACCGCGCTCGGCGGCGAATACGAAGGTCAGCGTCTTGGAAGGCATGGGTGGTCTCGAGCAAACTTCGGCCGTTTACCGCTCTGCTCCCCGGCGCCCGGAACGCCCCTTCAGGGCCGAAAACGGGCGGACGCAGGGGTCGGGCGCTGTACCAGGGCGCCGGCCGGACGGTCATGATCACGAGGCTCGTCCGACACCAGCATCAAGCCCGAACGCCCCTGAACGATGCTGAGCGCATTGTAGGCTAATGCCGCCGCGCCGAGGAGCAGCACAACCAGCAGTACCAAGCGATGCGACGACATGGCGGTCACCATCAAGCCGGGCGGGATGGAAGCGGGTCAAGAGGCAGGCGCCCGATGGGCGCCGCGCTTGACGCGCTAGCATTGCGCAGTGCGCCGCCGATGCGCATCAAGTTGGTGCGCACAGTCAGCGCTGCGGGGCACCTTTAGACCGGACCGGTCATTCAGCTCGTGCTTGCCATGGCCATCCGATCCAGTGCGGCGCTCGGCTGCGGCAACCGCGCTTCGACCAACAGTGACTGGCCAGACATCGCCTCAGTTTGTGGCAGGCCCATCAGCTCGAGCACCGTTGGGGCCACATCCGCGAGACCGCCGCTCGGGCGCAGCACCCAGCGCTCCTGATCCACGACCAGAAACGGGACCGGGTTGGTCGTATGCTGGGTATGGGGCTCGTCGGTCTCGGGGTCGGCCATCATGTCGCAGTTGCCGTGATCAGCGGTCAGGAGGGCCGAATAGCCATGCGCCACGGCGGCATCGAGCACCCGCCCGGCCTGGTGGTCGACGACCTCGACCGCATGGATCACCGCATCCATGAAACCCGTGTGGCCGACCATATCGCCGTTGGCGAAGTTGACCACGATGAAGCCATAGCGCTCTGACTCAATCGCCTCGACCACCGCATCGCCGACCTGTGCCGCGCTCATCTCCGGCTTCAGATCATAGGTCTTGACCATTGGGGACGGGATCAATCGATGCACCTCACCCTCCGCCGGCTCTTCCTGCCCGCCGTTGAAGAAGAAGGTGACATGGGCGTACTTCTCGGTCTCGGCGCAATGGAATTGCTCGATGCCTTCGGCGCTGATCAACTGGTTCAGGGTCACCGAGGGCTTCTCCGGATCGAACGCATGCGGCAGACCAAAGGTCCTGTCGTAGACCATCATGCAGGTCAGATCACAGAGCGGCGCGTCACCACGGTCGAAGCCCTCGAAGCCGGGCAATGCCAGGGCCGCGGCGATCTGACGCGGCCGGTCCTTGCGGAAGTTGAACAGGACCATCGGGTCATCGGCCTGAAGGCCGTGCCAATCGCCGATGACGCTCGGGTGGACGAACTCATCGCCCTCACCAGCAGCATAGGCCGCATCGATCGCCGCCCGGGCGGTCGGCGCGCTGCGCCCCTTGCCGAGCACGATCGCGCGCCAGGCGCGCTCGGTGCGATCGAAACGCCGGTCGCGGTCCATGGCATAGTAACGACCGCTGACGGTGACGATCGCTCCGCCCGCCCCATCGAGCGCTTCCTCGACATCGCCGAGGCTGTTGAGCACCGACTTCGGTGGGGTATCCCGCCCATCGGTGATCATATGCACCAATGGCGTCACACCCTCACGCCCGCAGAGCTCGATCAACGCCAGCAGATGCCGCGAGTGGCTATGGACGCCTCCCTCCGAGACCAGCCCGAGCAACTGCAGCGGCCGCCCCTTCGCCTTGGCCGAGCTCACCGCAGCGCACAGCGCGGGGTTGTCGAAGAAGCTCCCGTCCGCGATCGCGTCATCGATCAGCACCAGATCCTGGCGCAGCGCGCTCCCGCTGCCGAGGGTCATATGACCCACCTCGGAGTTGCCCATCTGCCCTACCGGCAGACCCACGCCGCTCCCGGATGCGTTGAGCTGGGTGAAGGGGTAACGGAAGAAATACTCATCGAGCCGCGGCGTACGCGCCTGAGCCATGGCGTTATGGAGCTTGCTCGGGTTGATGCCAACGCCGTCGAGGATGACCAAGACGACCGGTCGCCGTGGGACTGTCGACTGTACTGAGGTATTCATGATCGGATTCCGTAGATAGCAGCCTGTCGCGTGCGAGTCGTTCCCTTAGGAATGAAGCAAACCGCGTTCCTTTTACACCCCGGTTCGATGACAATGATTCCAAGACCGGCGGTGACGACGGCGAAACGCCCTGCCGACGCTTCGCCGGTCAGGCGCTACGCTGCCAGGCCGCCTGCACCATCAGCCGCTTCATCTCGGCGACAGCCCGCTCCAGGCCCGAGAACAGCGCCCGCGCGACGATCGCATGACCGATGTTGAGCTCACGGACGCCGGGCAGCGCCGCAATCGCCTCGACGTTGGGATAATCGAGACCGTGCCCGGCATTGACCTGCAGACCGAGCTTCCTGCCTCTGCCCACCGCGTCGGCGATTCGCTGCAGCTCCTCGCGCCGCGCGGCTGGTGTCATGGCATCGGCATAGCGGCCGGTGTGGACCTCGACCACGGGTGCCCCAACCTCAGCGGCCGCTTCGAGCTGAGCCGGCTCCGGATCGATGAAGAGCGAGACACGCACGCCGGCCTCGGTCAGCATCGCGTTCATGTCTCGCAGCTTGTCGACCTGTCCGGCGACATCGAGGCCGCCCTCGGTCGTGAGCTCTTCGCGCCGCTCTGGCACCAGACAGCAGTCGCTCGGACGAACCTCGGTCGCGATGCGTCCCATCTCGGGGGTCGCCGCCATCTCGAGATTCATCCGCGTCTGCAGGATGCCCTTCAGCAGGTGCACATCGCGATCCTGGATATGACGGCGATCCTCGCGCAGGTGCAGCGTGATCGCATCGGCCCCGGCCTGCTCGGCGACGAGCGCGGCCTGGATCGGCTCGGGATAACGGGTCCCGCGTGCGGCGCGAATCGTAGCGATATGGTCGATGTTGACGCCAAGCAGGATCGGCGCACCGGTTAACTCTGCCATGTTGGCTCCTGGAATGCGGGTCGGTCTAGACCGAGGATTGGTTTGATGGAAGCGGATCAGCTCGTGCGCCGTCGGAACAGCGCCCGGCTCTTGAGCGGCTGCGGACCCAGATGGGGCGCCAGCGCAGCGCGCATCAGATCGCGCGCAGCACGCGCATCGGCAGCGGTCAGTGCCGCCCCCGCGGTCAGCCGAGCCAGCAACGCGCCGCTGACCGTCACGCCGGGCGTATCCGGTGCTGCATCGGCGACGCCCGCGGGCTGAGCGATCAGCCCGCTCTGGGGCTCAAAGCGATACCAGCGCCCGCGCGCCAGCGGCGCACCTTGCGCATCCCGAGTGAGGTCCGGCGCATACCCCAGCTCTTCAAGCAGACGCAACTCGAAACGACGCAGGACCGGCTCGATCGGCGCCGCGACCAGGTCGCCCAGGGCCTGCTGATAGAACACGAACAAGGCCTCGTGCGGGTCGTCGCGCTCGATCAGCCGCAGCATCAGCTCGTTCAGATACAGGCCGCAATAGAGCCGTTCACCGGCAAGCGCCAAGGCCGGGCCCGCCGCCTCCGCCGCGGTCAGGGTCTTGACCTCGCCGCGCCCACTCCAGCCGAGCCACAACGGCTGGAAGGGCTGCAACAGCAACGCCGCCGGCGAGCGTCCGCGCGCGGCGGTCTTAGCGCCTTTGGCGACGATCGCCAGCCGTCCGGCCTCGGCGCTGAAGACCTCGAGCAGCAGGCTCGTGTTGCGATAGTCGCGCCGGTGCAGCACAAAGCCACGCCGCAGCGAGCGATTGCTCATCAACGCCTAATATTCGCCGTAGCCGAGGCTTGCAAGGGCGGCCTCGTCGCTGCTCCAGCTGTGCTTGACCTTGACCCAGACCTCCAGGTGCACTGAGCGCCCGAACAGCTTCTGCATCTCCAGCCGCGCTTGCGACGCCGCGGCCTTCAGGGCTTCGCCCCCGCGGCCGACGATGATCGCCTTCTGGCTCTCGCGCTCGACCCATACCAGCGCATGGATGCGCGCTCTCGCCTCGCCGTCCCCGCTTTCGGTCGGCTCCAGCTTGAACGACTCGATCTCGACCGTGCTTCGATACGGTAGCTCCTTTCCGTAACGCTGCATCAGCTGCTCGCGCAACAGTTCAGCGGCGAGGAAGCGCTCTGAGCGGTCGGTCAGTTGATCCGGTGGAAACAGGTTCTCACCGATCGGGAGGGCCGCCAGCACCGCTGCCTCGAGCCGGTCGACCTGCTCGCCGTTCAGTGCCGAGACCGGCACCATCGCAGAGAACGCGTAGCGCTGCGATAACGTCTGCAAGAACGGCAGCAAACGCGGCTTCTCGGTGATCCGGTCGCATTTGTTGATCGCCACGATCACCGGCGTGCCGGCCTCCGCGACCGCCTCCAGTGCCATCCGATCCTCGTCGTTGAAGCGCAGCGCCTCAACGACCAGCAGCACCAGATCGACATCGGAGAGGATCGCTCGCGCAGCCCGGTTCAGGTAGCGATTGAGTGCGTTACCTCCGCGCTGGTGCAGCCCAGGCGTATCCACATAGAGGATCTGACCGTCGCTTAGCGTCGAGACCCCCAGGATGGTATGGCGCGTCGTCTGCGGCTTGTGCGAGGTGATCGCGAGCTTCTGGCCGAGCAGCCGATTCAAGAGTGTCGACTTGCCGACATTGGGCCGCCCGACGATCGCGACATAGCCACAGCGATTCTCGCTGCGGGCGGTCTCGCACACCTCATCCGACTGTTCCTCAATCGGAAAGTCCTTCTTGCCATCCCGGCTCACGCTTCCTCCTGCTCGATCAGCTGTGTCAGCATGGTCTCGGCCGACTGCTGCTCGGCGCGCCGCCGACTCGAGCCATCGCCGATACAGCTGCGCTCCTCGTCCGCTAGGCGACAGCGAACCTGGAAACGCTGCGCATGCTGCTCGCCGGTGATCGCGATCACCTCGTACTCGGGCAGGCTGCGTCGGCGGGCCTGCAGCCACTCCTGGAGCCGGGTCTTTGGGTCCTTGCCGGCATCGCGGTTGGCGACTTCGGCGAGGGCATCGGCGAAGACGCGCAGGATCATCTGCTTCGCACAAGCGAAACCCTGATCGAGATAGATCGCGCCGATCAATGCCTCGAGCGCATCGGAGAGCACCGAATCGCGGGCGTGCCCGCCGGAGCGCAGCGCGCCAGGGTCCAAGCGCAGATAATCGCCGAGCGCGAGGGTCCGCGCGATCCGTGCCAGCGCCTCGCGATTGACCAGGGTCGCGCGCCGCCGGGTCAGGTCGCCCTCGCTGGCATCGGGGAAGCGCTGCAACAGCACCTCAGCGATGACGAAGCCCAGCAGCGCGTCGCCTAGGAACTCCAGCCGCTCGTTGTTGACCGGCCCGGCGCTGCGATGCGTCAACGCCTGCTCGATCAGTGCCGTCGACTCGGGCTTGCGGCCGATGAGTGAATGAACGAGACGGTTCGGATCGGCCATCAGGGTCGGGGCGGAAACGGCACACGATGCTCGAAATGCATCAGCACATCGACGTTGAAGCCGAGATGCTCTTGCGCCTGGTAATCGAGCACGAGAAATACCTCATTGCCTTCCCGCTTGATCTGAAAATCGGATTTGTCCACCGTGCGGACCCCATCGATATAGAGTTGCCGCGAGACGGCCGCCAGCACCTGCCGCGTGCCAGCGCCACGCAGCTCCGGTTTCTCCATGACGCGATCCATCAAGGAGCGCACCTGAAAATAGGTCATATAGGACGGGCCCATCCTGACCAATAGGGTCACAAAGAACGCGGCCAACGCCAGCACAATCAGGATACCCGCCAACCCGACGCCTCGCTGGGCGCGTGCTCGCGCGCCCGCGCGGCAAGCCGTTCCGGCTGGGCTCGTCAATGGATCACGTCTCCGATCCGCCCGACGTTGACAGGAAAGCCATCGCGGCCGCCGTCCCAGCTCATCCAGATCGCAAACGCTTTCCCGACCAGATTCTCCTCGGGCACGAAGCCCCAGCAGCGTCCATCGTTGCTGTTGTCACGGTTGTCCCCCATCACGAAGTAGCTGTCTTCGGGTACCGTGACCGGGCCGTCCGCAAGCACCCGGCAGGCGCGCGGAAAGTCCCCGGTGCGGGGATTGATCAGGATCTCGTGCTCCCGATCGTCGATCTTCTCGATCGCCTCGAGCAGACCGGTGGGCCGACCGTTCTCGCCGACGTAGTTACCGAGCGGGATCTGCCCCAGTGGCTCACCGTTGAGATAGACCGTCTTGTCCCGGTAGTACACCTGGTCGCCAGGGATGCCGATGACCCGCTTGATATAGTCGACCGACTCGTCCTGGGGGAAGCGGAAGACGACGACATCGCCCCGCTCGGGTTCACCGAGCTCGACGAATTTGCTGTTCAGCACCGGCCAGCGCAGGCCGTAGGCGAACTTGTTGACGAGGATGAAATCGCCGACGAGCAGCGTCGGCATCATCGAGCCGGATGGAATCCGGAACGGCTCCACGACGAACGAGCGCAGCAGGAGCACGATCAGGATCACCGGGAAGAACGAGCGCGCATACTCGACCAGCACCGGCTCTTTGTAACCGCCTGCCGATGCTGGCGCGGTTTCATCCGATGCCCCGCTCGCGGCGGCCGTTGCGATGCGGCGCCGTTTTGGAGCAAAGAACAGCGCGTCGATCAGCCAGATGCCGCCCGTCAGAGCGGTGGCGGCGACAAGGAATGTCGGGAAGTCGAAGCTCATAGTCTGATTGCGTCTCCTGACCGGATCGGCGCTCCGAGCGCCCACCCTCCCTCAGGGTCAGGACCGGACCGCAAAAACCTCAATTATCCCTACTGGACTGAAGCACCGCAAGAAATGCCTCCTGCGGGATCTCGACGCGCCCGACCTGTTTCATCCGTTTCTTGCCCGCCTTCTGCTTCTCGAGCAGCTTGCGCTTGCGGGTCACATCACCGCCGTAGCATTTCGCGGTGACGTTCTTGCGCAGCGCCTTCACCGTGCTCCGGGCGATGATCTTGGTGCCGATCGCGGCCTGGATCGCGACCTCAAACATCTGCCGCGGGATCAGCTCCTTCATCCGTTCGGCCAGATCACGGCCGCGATGGACCGAATTAGACCGGTGCACGATCAGCGACAGGGCATCGACGCGCTCACCGTTGATCAGCAGGTCCAGTTTGACCAGATCAGCCGCATCGAAGCGCTTCAGTTCGTACTCGAACGACGCGAACCCGCGGCTGACCGACTTCAGCCGATCGAAGAAATCGAGCACGACCTCGTTGAGCGGCAGCTCATAGGTCACCTGAACCTGACCGCCAAGGAACTGGATGTTCTTCTGCACCCCGCGCTTCTCGACACAGAGGTTGATGACGCCGCCGAGCATATCCTGCGGCACCAGGATATGCGCTTCGATGATCGGCTCGCGGATCTCGGCGATCTGAGACAGCTCCGGCAGGTTGGCCGGATTGTCGACATTGATCACCTCACCATCGGTCAGCACGACCTCGTAGACGACCGTCGGCGCGGTCGTGATCAGATCGAGATCGTATTCGCGCTCGAGCCGCTCCTGGATGATCTCCATGTGCAGCATCCCGAGGAAGCCGCAGCGGAAACCGAAACCGAGCGCCTGTGAGGTCTCGGGCTCGTAGAACAGCGCCGATTCGTTGAGGCGCAGCTTCGCGAGCGCATCGCGCAGGTCCTCGTAGTCATCCGAGGACACCGGGTAGAGTCCGGCGAAGACGCGCGGACGGATCTCGCGGAAGCCGGGCAGGCGCGCGCTGGCCGGATTCTCAGCACCGGTGATGGTATCGCCGACCGGCGCGCCGTCGATCTCCTTGATCCCGGCGGCGACGAAGCCGACCTCGCCCGGGCCGAGCTGCTCGCGCGGGGTCTTCTTCGGCGTGAAGATGCCGATGCCGTCGGCTTGGTGCACCCGCCCGACCGACATCACCTTGATCTTGTCGCGTCGCTTAAGCGTCCCCTCCTTGACCCGGATCAGCGAGACGACCCCAACATAGGGATCGAACCAGGAATCGATGATCAGCGCGCGCAGCGGCGCATCGGCATCGCCGACCGGCGGCGGCACCTTGGCCACCAGCATCTCCAGCAGCTCGGGGATACCGAGCCCGGTCTTGGCGCTGACCCGCAACGCGTCCTCGGCCTCGAGACCGATGATCTCTTCGATCTCATTGATCACGCGCTCCGGCTCAGCCGACGGCAGGTCGATCTTGTTCAGGACCGGCAGCACCTCGAGGCCGAGATCGATCGCGGTGTAGCAGTTGGCGACGCTCTGCGCCTCGACCCCCTGCGCCGCATCGACCACCAGCAGCGCCCCTTCGCAGGCGGCCAACGAGCGCGAGACCTCGTACGAGAAATCGACGTGGCCCGGCGTGTCGATAAAGTTGAGCTCATAGACCTGCCCGTCCTTGGCCGGGTAGTCGAGCGTCACGCTCTGCGCCTTGATCGTGATGCCGCGCTCGCGCTCGAGGTCCATCGAGTCGAGCACTTGATCGGACATCTCCCGGTTGGTCAGGCTCCCGCAGTGCTGGATGAAGCGGTCGGCGATGGTCGACTTTCCGTGGTCGATGTGGGCGATGATGGAGAAGTTACGGATGTGACTGAGATCGGCCATCGGCAGACGATATCCTCGGGTATCCGATCGGGCAACCTGTTTCCCCGGGCGATCGGACCCCGGCACAGGACAGGAGGGTACTCGGCGACACGGACCCCCTACTCGGGCGGCACGCGCAGCGCATAGAACATGCGTCCGTCGCCGCGCTGGACCAGCATCGCCACCGACTGTCCGGCTGGCAGCGCCTGAACCATGCGCTCGAACGCCGCCGGTCCGGTGACCGGATCATTGCCGAGGGCGAGGATGACATCCCCCGCGCGCAGGCCGCCGCGTTCGGCTGGGCCGGTCTCGACCCGATCGACCAGGACGCCACCTTCGTCGATACCGAGCACCTCGCGCTGATCCTTCGGCACGGCCTTGATCACCAGACCAAGCCGATCTGCGGCCGGCGGCGTCGGATGGCCGGACGCGATCAAGCTCGTCTCGTCATCGGGCAGCTCGGCCAGGGTCACGGCAATCGTCTGGCGTTCACGATCACGCAGGATCTCAACGTCCACGGTCACATCGACCTTGGTTGCACCGACCAATGGGGGCAAATTGCTCGAGGTCGGCACCTCGACTCCATCGAATGCCAGAATGATATCACCGGCCCGCAAGCCAGCCTCCTCAGCAGGACTGCCCGGTAGGACCTCGGAAACCAGCGCACCAACCGGGTGCGGCAGTCCGAACGGTTCGGCGAGATCCCGCGTCACGTCTTGGACCAGCACGCCGAGCCAGCCCCGACTGACCCGCCCCTTGTCCATGAGCTGCTCTACGACATCGATCGCGACATCGATCGGAATCGCGAAAGACAGTCCCATAAAACCGCCGGTGCGGCTATAGATCTGTGAGTTCACGCCAACGACACGGCCTTGGAGATCGAACAGCGGACCGCCCGAGTTGCCTGGATTGATCGCGACATCGGTCTGGATGAAGGGCACGTAGTTCTCTGAAGGCAGCGAACGCCCCTTGGCGCTGACGATCCCTGCGGTGGCCGAATGCTCGAAGCCGAACGGGGAGCCGATCGCGAGCACCCAGGCCCCGACCTCGACCGCATCCGAATCCCCGAGTTCGACTGCGGGCAGGTCTTCGGCATCGATCTTCACCAACGCGATATCACTACGCTCATCGCTGCCGACGATCTCGGCGACGAACTCGCGCCGGTCGCTCATCCGGACAATGATTTCATCAGCAGCCTCGACCACATGCGCATTCGTGAGCACATAGCCATCCGGGCTCAGGATGAACCCGGAGCCGAGCGAGCGTCCCAGATCACCCTCATCGGGTAATGGCCCCTCATCGCCGAAGAAACGACGAAAGAAGTCGTAGAGCGGGCTATCCTCCGGCAGGCCGTGCTCGTCCTCGAAATCCTGCGGCCCAGCGCCATAGCGCTGCTTGCTACTGATGTTGACGACGGACGGGCCAAAGCGTTTAACCAGCGGAGTGAAATCCGGGAGCCCGGTGACGAGCGCTGCCGAGCCGCGCGAAGACTCCGCTGGCGGCTGAGCAAACGCCTCCCCCCCGTGCGGTGTGGTCAAGAAGGCACTCAGGGTGCAAAAACCGATGAGCACGAGCAGGAGCCAAGACCGTTTGCACATACCTAAGGTCGAGTCGACACGAAATGGGACAACACCAGCGACGCCACGCTGGGCTCTCATCGTTAACGATAACAGAACGGATCGGGCCAAAGCGGACTGGTGGGCCCGGGAACGCCCGAGACTGAGGCGGGGCTCAGGTCAGAATAGTGGAGGCGATGTGAGACGTGCTCAGTGTGTGCTCGGGAGACCGACTGCCAGACTGCCTGTGACGCGGCGCAGCAAGACGGCGCGCCACTGTGGGTCCGTCGCAAGCCGACGGCTATAGAATCGGGTGCCAAGCAGACCGATCCCAAGCCCGATGAGCCCGCCCAAGAGCGGGACCGCTTCCCCAACAGAGGCATCGTTCACGAGCAGGTCGCCGATGATGCCGCCGCTCAGCAGGCCGAGCAGTGGGAGCATATAGGCTGCAACAGCAGCCTTCAGCAACGCCTCCTCGGGAATCCCGATCACGACCTCATCGCCCACGCGAGCATCAAGCTTGTTAGCGAGCACGAGCCGCTGCGGACGCCGCCCCAGCACACGATCGAGCAGTGACACGCCACAGCCAGACCGCGCACTGCAGGCGTTGCAGCTCGCCCGACGATGGATCTCGACCTCGATGATTCCCGCCTCAGCGGCGACGACAACGGCGTTCTCTTCGATCATCCTGAAATCTTGCGCGTATCAGCCGACACTGGCAAGTCAGTGTGCCGGGCCTTCATTGACGGTCACCGCCTCGGCAATTGCCTGCACGGTCTGCAGAGGCGCTTCGCCAACGACCGTCACCTGGTGATGATCGAGTATTCGACCGGCCGCATTGACCGCTCCGATGCGCTTGGTGCCCGCGAATCCCTGCCCCCGATCGGGCTCGATATAGACCGACACCGCCGAGAGACCGTCAGTTACCATGAACCAGCGGCGGGCGTGCTCGCCGTCGAGATCGACCGAATCGCCTGCCGCAACACGGTAGCCGGCTGGAAGCTCGGCGAAGGTCCAGGGCCCGGCCCGCACGTCGGAGCGCGTCAGGGCCGATTCGGCGCGGAGCGTCCTGGCACTCATATCCGTGCCATCCCCGCCATCAGGCCCAGCCTGGGCCAGCACGGCACTGGGCGCAGGCGCTGCGCCGAGAGCGGGCGGCTCGTCGCTCTGTTCGAGGAAATCGACCTCGGTGAACATGACCTGCTCGATCGGGGTCGCCGCACTGTTCATCAGATCGGTCTTCAATGGCAGACCGGTCGCTTCGTCGATGAAGAAGCGGTACCCGTAGCGTAGGTCGTCCTTCGGTATGATCCCGATAACCCGGGTATCACGTCCGGCCACGCGCGAGCGCCCCAACGGATGGATCAGGTAGTGCGGTTGCAACCGTTCGATATCCAGTGGTCCGGGATGCAGCGTTGCGGCCGAGTGCGGAGGGTGCCGTGGCACCGAGATCGCCCGGGCATCGGGGAGCACGCAGGTGACTCGCTGGTGACTCCGGGCCACCGCCCGGATAGGGCCACTGAGCGCAAGAAGGCTTTCACGCGGCTGGCCGTTCTCGATGCGGTGAGCGATTCGCAGCGTCGAGAGCTCGTGTCCATGCAGATAGACCAACGTGCCCTCGTACTCGAGCTTCGTCAGCGCCCGCGCCATCCGCGCGAGCCAATCCATTGGTGAATAGTCATTACTGCCAACCTGCTGATCCGCTGCCGATGCGGCCGCGAGCGCGAGTCCGAAACCGACGAACACAAGCCCAGCCGCGACATGGTGCAGGGCGGCGCCTCGCATCCGTTTAACGCACGCCACTTTGACCAACCACAGCCGCATACGGAATAAAGCCGGTTAGCCCGGAGGCCGAAGCCCGTTCCCGGTGGTCGACGAGCAGCGCGTCCAGCTCAGTCGAGCTCGCCGGATCACCCATCGACCACTGCGCGACCAGGCTGGGCTCCACCGCGTCTGAGGCACCATCGACCGACTGTGAGCCGTCCGCAGCATCTGCCAGGATCGGGTCCGCCCCCCCTGCTCCTGGCCCTGAGAGCAGACTCGGGCCGACGAGCACGGCAACCGCGACCAGACTCGCCGCCAGCGCCAGTGCAGCGGCAGGGCGATTGATCGGGCGCGCCCGCAAACCGGGCTGCCGCTGCCGCAACAGCATGACCGGCTCGTTCGACAGTGTACCGGCGACCCGGCCGCTGATCGCCCGTGCACCGGACAGCATCGGCTCACCGCGCAGGATCTGACCGATCAGTAGCCCCCGTTCGAAGCGATCGCGGAGCGCTGCATCCCGTTCCGCTGCCCGGATCGCTTCGTCGAACCCGCCAGGACCCGGTTCACCGTCAATGAGCGCCGCTAGATGCCGTTGGTCCGATGTTGATGTCGTCATGTTATCGCCTTCACACGCCAGTCGTTCATGGATCGGAATGACCGAGTGCCGTTATCTCGAAGCCATCCGGACTTGCGGGCCCCGCCTCTATCCCTCGAGCAATGGCCGCAAGCGCTTGTCGATCGCCTCGCGCGCGCGAAAGATGCGCGAGCGAACGGTCCCGATTGGACAGTCCATCGCGGTCGCGATCTCCTCATAGCTCATGCCATCGATCTCACGAAACATGATCGCCGTCCGCAGATCGTCAGGCAGCGCATCGAGTGCCGCCTGCACGGTCCCTGCTATCTCGTCGCTGAGTGCCTCGCGTTCCGGGGTGCCGCTATCGCGCAGCGGCGTGCCGAGGTCCATCTGTTCGGCGAGCTCGGCGTCGACGTCATCGCCCGGGGGCCGCCGACTCTGGGCGACCATGTGATTCTTCACCGTATTGATCGCGATCCGGTAGATCCAGGTGTAGAACGCCGATTCGCCGCGGAAGCCCGGCAGCGCGCGATAGGCCTTTAGGAAGGCATCCTGCGTCACATCCAGCACCTCGGCGCTGTCGCGGAGATAACGGCCCACCAGTGCCGCAATCTTCTGCTGGTACTTGAGCACCAGTAGATCGAATGCACGACGATCGCCGGCCTGAGCACGCTCCACGAGCGCTTGATCGACCTCGCGCTCAGACACGCGGATCGCCCCGAGCCTGCAGTTGCCAGCTTACCTGGCGCATTGACACCACCTCGCAAAAGAAAGTTCGCAGCTTGCTGCGGGACCGATTGATGTGACGCAACGACCGCCGCTTCTGATCGGACTGCCTAACCATGACCCATTCAGCCACCGGCTTAGTCTACTATCTGTTCACCTTCAAACATGAACAAGCCCAGACAGCTTCCGCTGAAGGACGACACAGGCCGCTCATGATCGCTCGAGAGGCGACGCCGTCGCGCGCCTGCGGCATACTGCACTTGAAAGCGCGTTCTGAAGACCGATCACCTGCTGTCGGCCGAGACCGTGCGAGCAGTCGGAGTGATCATGTCCAATCCCAATCGCCATGACGTCCTGATCATCGGCAGCGGCGCCGCCGGCCTGAGCCTGGCGCTGCGGCTTCCTTCCCAACTCTCGGTCGCAGTGATCTCCAAGCGCGAGCTCCAGGAGGGCAACACCCTCTATGCGCAAGGCGGCATCTCCGCGGTCCTGAACGCCACCGACACCGTCGACGCCCATGTACAGGATACCCTGAAGGCCGGCGACGGGCTCTGCGACGAGGCCACCGTGCGCCTGGTCGTCGAGCGCGGACCGGCCAACATCCATTGGCTGCTCGACGCCGGCGTCCAGTTCACCCGCGACGACAGCGCTACCGATTCCAGCGGCTACCACCTGACGCGCGAGGGCGGTCATACCCACCGGCGCGTCATCCACGCCGCCGATGCCACCGGGCGCGCGGTCGAGACCACGCTGAGCGATCTGGTGCGCGCGCGGGGCAACGTCGAGCTGTTCGAGCATCATGCCGCGGTCGATCTGATCACCGAGCGCAAGCTCGGACGCAACGGCAATCGTGTGCTCGGCGCCTACCTGCTCGACAGCCGCAGCAATGCGGTCAAGACCTTCCTCGCGCGCTTCGTGGTCATCGCTAGCGGCGGCGCCAGCAAGGTCTACCTCTACACGAGTAACCCTGATGTCGCCACCGGCGACGGCATCGCGATGGGCTGGCGCGCCGGCTGCCGGGTCGCGAACATGGAGTTCATGCAGTTCCATCCGACCTGTCTCTATCACTCTAAGGCCAAATCCTTCCTGATCACCGAGGCCCTGCGCGGAGAAGGTGCCAGGCTGCGGCTGCCCAATGGCGAGCGCTTCATGCCCCGCTTCGACGCGCGCGAAGAGCTGGCCCCGCGCGATGTGGTCGCGCGCGCGATCGACCACGAGATCAAGCGCACCGGCAGCAAGTTCGTCCATCTCGACATCTCCCACCGCAGCGCGGAGTTCATCACCGAGCACTTCCCGACCATCCATGCGCGCTGCCTCGTGCTCGGCATCGACATCACCCAGGAGCCGATCCCAGTGGTCCCGGCCGCGCACTATACCTGCGGCGGCCTGCTGGTCGACGCCCGCGCCCGCACCGACCTGCCCGGCCTCTATGCGATCGGCGAGACCGCCTACACCGGTCTGCACGGCGCCAACCGGATGGCGAGCAACTCGCTGCTCGAATGCCTGGTCTTCGCCGAGCTTGCGGCCGCGGACATCGACGCGCTCGCGCAGGATTGGTCACAGCCGCCCGAGGTCCCGGCCTGGGACGCCAGCCGCGTCACCGAGCCCGACGAGGAGGTCGTGATCTCACACAACTGGGAGGAACTGCGCCGCTTCATGTGGGACTATGTCGGCATCGTGCGCACCAACAAGCGCCTGCAGCGCGCCAAGCGCCGCGTCGACCTGCTGCGCCAGGAGATCATCGAGCACTACAGCCACTTCCGCGTCGAGACCGACCTGCTCGAGCTGCGCAACCTGGTCGACGTCGCCGACCTGATCGTGCAGTCGGCGCAGCGCCGGCGCGAGAGCCGGGGGCTGCACTATACCCTCGACTTCCCGCAACAGGACCCGAGCCAACTGCGCCCGACGGTGCTGATCCCGGACCGCTACCGCCCGCGCGCCGGCAACTGGGGCCGCGGGGACTGAGCGGGGTCGATCAGGGTGACCGGTGAGCCTGCACAAGCGGCTGCTCGCGATCGCGACAGGAGGCAGGCGATCAGGCCCTGGCGGCCAATCAGGACCTGCCAGCCAGCGCCGCGATCGCGGCCTGCCCGAGCGCGAGGCCGCCGTCGTTGGCGGGCACCTGCGTATGACTCAGCACCCGCAATGCCCGCGCACGCAGCGCCGCGGTGAGCGCCTCGAACAGGGTCCGGTTCTGGAGCACGCCGCCGGAGAGCGCGACGGTCTCGATGCCGTGCACCTGCGCCGCCCGCGCGGCCAGCTCGGCCAATGCCTCGGCGAGGCCAAGGTGGAAGCGCGCGGCGATCCGCTCCGCGCTGATGCCAGCGGCGAGATCGTCGAGCAACGCCGCCCACATCGGCGCCGGATCGAGCCGCCAGGCGTCTTCATCGCCCGCGAGCACGAACGGATAGCCGGCCTCATCCAGCGCCCGTCGCGCTAGGGTCTCGAGCTCGATCGCCGCCTGCGCCTCATAGGCGATCCCATCCCGACAGATCCCGAGCGCCGCGGCGACGGCATCGAATAACCGCCCGGCCGAGGTCGTGACCGGCGCGTTCAGCCCCTTCGCGATCATCGCGTCGAGCCGTTCCAAGGGCTTCATCTCCAGCGCCGCGATCGCCTCGACGTTGCCCCAGCGCCGCAGCACCTCGGGCCAGTCCAGGCCCGCGACGAGCTGCGCATAGAGGCAGCGCCAGGGCTCGCGGATCGCGCGCTCGCCGCCCGGCAGCCGAAACGGTTGCAGATGGCCGCTGCGCGCCCAGTGCCGATAATCGCCGACCAGCAGCTCGCCGCCCCAGAGGGTGCCGTCGCTCCCGTAGCCGAGGCCGTCGAGCATCAGGCCGAGCGCCGGCCCTGCATCGGCCGCCCAGCCGGCGTCCGCCAAGACCGAGGCCAGATGGGCCGCATGGTGCTGGACCTCGATCAGGCGCGCGCCGAGGTCTGCGGCCAAGCGGCGCCCGAGCATCGACGACCGGTAGTCCGGGTGCTGATCGACCGCGATCACCTCGGGCTCGTGCTCGAATAGCTGCCTGTAGAGCGCCACCGTCTGCTCGAACTCACGCGCGGTGCGGGCCTCCTCCAGATCCCCGAGATGCTGCGACAGCGTCGCCTGCGCCCGGCTGGCTCCCGGTCTGGCTCCCGGATTAGCTCCTTGGCTGGCTCCATGGGTAGCTCCCTGGCCGGTTCCCTGACTGGCCCCCGGAGTGAGCAGGCAGACCGTGTTCTTCAGCTCGCCGCCGAGCGCGAGCACCGGCGGCGCCTGTGCGAAACCCTCGGGCAGCGCGAGCGGCGCCGGCGCCGCCCCGCGTGCCCGACGCAGCCAGCGGCGCTGACCGCCCATCACACGCGCCACCGAATCATCGACCCGATTGACGATCGCACGGTCATTGAGCAGCCAGGCATCGGCGATCCCGGCCAGCCGCTGCAAGGCATCCTCGTTGTCGATGCATTGCGGCTCATCGCTCAGGTTGCCGCTGGTCATCACCAGCGGGCGTGACCAATCCTGCAGCAGTAGGTGGTGCAGCGGGCTGTACGGCAGCATCACACCGAGTCCGGACTGCCCCGGCGCGACCGCATCGGCGATCGCCGCCGTTTCGGGCGCCGGGACATTGGATGCCGATGAGTCGAGCCGATCGAGCAGGACGATCGGCGCGACCGCCGATTCCAATAGCTCGGCCTCGGCCGGATCAACCCGGCAGAAGGCGCGCACCGCCTCGAGGTCCCGCGCCATCAGCGCGAACGGCTTCGCCGCCCGCCGCTTGCGCGCGCGCAGCGCCGCGACCGCCTCTTCGTTAGTCGCATCACAGGCCAGATGAAAGCCGCCGATCCCTTTGATTGCAACGATGGCGCCGCGCGCGAGGAGCCGGCTCGCGGCATCGACTGCATCCAACGCCTCGGGATCGGCCGCAGTCAGATCGGCGCCATCGGCCCCACCCAGCCAGACCCGCGGCCCGCACTCGGGGCAGGCGTTCGGCTGCGCATGGAAGCGCCGGTCGGCCGGATCACGGTACTCGGCCGCGCAGGCCGGACACATCTTGAACGGCGCCATGCTGGTATTGGCACGATCATAAGGGATCGACCGGACGATGCTTAGCCTGGGCCCGCAGTGGGTGCAGTTGGTGAACGGGTAGCGGAAGCGCCGGTCGGCGGGATCCCGGATCTCGGCGGCACAGGCGGCGCAGGTCGCAGCATCGGGCACCACCCCGGTGGTGACATGTCCACCGCCGCTAGCGACGATGGTGAAGGTGGCCGGCGCCGCTCCAGCGCAGAGACGGCGCTCGATGCCGTCGATGCGCCCGAGCGGCGGGCACTCGAGCATTAGGCGCTGGCAAAAGGCATCGATCTCGGCGCTGCTGCCCCAGAGCCGGATCAGCACCCCCTCGGCGTCGTTGCAGACATCGCCAACCAGCTCTGCCTCCCGCGCCAGACGCCAGACCGTCGGGCGAAAACCGACGCCCTGCACCAGACCGCGCACCCGGATCAGCTCACCCTGAGTCGCATCGTGCAAGGCCAACCGCGCCGTTGCCTGTTGCTCGCTCATAGATTTGGGCCTCGATTCCTCGGACAGGCAACGGCAACCGCCACAGACAGTGAGACGGCGGCACGCGGTGCCGGAGGTCCTGTGCGACGTTCGAGCCCAAGCGCCCGCCCAACCAAGCGACAGTCCAGCCAAGCGCCTGGCCAAACGAAAAACGCGGCAACCGCCGAAGCCGCTGCCGCGTTAAGAAGATGGTCCGGGCGGCAGGATTCGAACCTGCGACCCCCACAACCCCATTGTGGTGCGCTACCAGACTGCGCTACGCCCGGGAAGCAGCACAAGATAACCGTGCCAGCCCTTCAGGTCAATGCGGCCGGCGGCGCAGATCGTGCAGGATCTCCTCGAGCTCGAGTCGAACCTGCTTGATGATCTGATGGCTTTGAGCGCTATCCTTCTTCGCCGAGTCGCCGCTCAGCTGCTGCCGCGCCCCACCAATGGTGAAGCCCTGCTCATAGAGCAGGCCCCGGATGCGCCGTACCATCAAGACATCATGATGCTGATAGTAGCGGCGATTCCCACGGCGCTTGACCGGATTGAGCTGCGGGAACTCCTGCTCCCAGTACCGCAGCACGTGCGGCTTCACATCACAGAGCTCGCTGACCTCGCCGATCGTGAAATACCGCTTCGACGGGATCGGCGGCAGTTCTTTGAGACTAGTGCTCGGTTCCGGCATAGGCCTCGACCCGTGATTTCAGTTTCTGCCCTGGCCGGAAGGTGACGACGCGACGCGCGGTGATCGGGATCTCTTCGCCGGTCTTGGGGTTGCGCCCTGGGCGCTGCTTCTTTTCACGCAGGTCGAAATTGCCAAAGCCGGATAGCTTGACCTGCTCACCCTGCTCCAGGGCGGCCCGAATCTCCTCGAAGAACATCTCCACGACGTCCTTGGCCTCGCGCTTGTTCAGGCCGAGCTCCTCGAACAGCCTTTCGGCCATGTCTGCCTTGGTTAGTGCCATACGTCTGCTCTACTCCACGATTCCGTACGGGCCACGGTTCCGGTGCCGAGCCGCATCGATGCCGGAGCGCAGGCACCGGCGCTGGACGGCGAGCGCCTGCTCAGCTGCGCAGGGTTGCACCCAGGTCTTGCTCCAGCCGCTCGATCAGGCGACGCATCAACGCGTCGACATCAGCATCTACCAGTGTCTGAGAAGATGCCTGTAAAATCAATCCGAAAGCCAAGCTTTTTCGGTCTGCGTCAACCTTCTCGCCCTGGTAGAGATCGAAGAGCACGAGCTGTTTGAGCAGGTCGCCGGCAGTCGCATTGACGACCTCGCGCACCCGCTCGAACGGCAGATCGGCATCGACCACGAGCGCGAGATCGCGCCGGATCGACGGGAAGCGCGAAAGCGGCGCGAAGGCAGGGCGCTCGCCGATCCCGAGCTGCCCGAGGTCGAGCTCGAAGAGCTGCACCGCATTCGGCAGCTCGAACCGCTGTGCCAACTCGGGATGCAAGGTGCCGATCCAGCCAATCGGGCGCTCGCCGAGCAGCAGCCGGGCGCTCTGGCCCGGGTGTAGGGCGGCATGGGCCTCGCCCTCGTCCGGCGCCTGGAAGCGCAGCTGATCGAGGCGGCCAGTCTGTGCCAGCACCGCCTCGAGATCGGCCTTGAGATCGAAGAAATCGGCCATCCGGCGCGCCTCGCCCCATTGCTCCGGCAGCACCGGGCCGACGATCACGCCGGCGAGGCAAGACTCCTGGCTCAGCCCCTGCGACCGGGTCCGGAAGCGCAGCCCGCTCTCGAACAGGCGCACCCGGCTCTGCTGGCGGGCCAGGTTCTGGCGCACGACCTGGATCAGGCCCGGCCAGAGGCTGCCGCGCATCACCGACAGCTCGGCCGACAGCGGATTCGCCAACTGCAGCGGCGGCGCGGCCGGCGCAGGATCGAACAGTGCGTTCTGCTCCGGCGAGACGAAGCTGTAGGTGATGGCCTCGAAATAGCCGCGCGCGACCAAGGTGCGGCGCGCCTGATCGAGGTCGAACGCCATCTCGCGCGGGGCGCGGGTGAACGCGGCGCTGCGAGCGTGGGTGACCGGGATCGCATCGTAACCGTAGACGCGGCCGATCTCGGCGATCAGATCGACCTCGCGTTGGATGTCGAAGCGCCACGACGGCGCCCTAACCTGCCAACCCGCATCTTGCAAGCCGGCATCCTGCTCCTCGAGCTGCATCCCGAGCCGTTGCAGGATGTCAACGATCTGCGCGTCCTCGGGCGCGATCCCCAACACCTGCTCGATGCGCCGTTTGCGCAGCGGCAGCGACGGCGAAGGCGGCAGATGGGTCTCAGCGCAGGCCTCGACCACCGGTCCGGGCTCGCCACCGGCGATCCCCAGCAGCAGCCGGGTCGCGCGCTCGATCGCGCGTTGCTGTAGCAGGGGGTCGACACCGCGCTCGAAGCGATGCGAGGAATCGGTATGCAGCCCGTAGCGGCGAGCCCGGCCGACGATCGCCTCGGGCGTGAAGAACGCGCTCTCGAACAGGATGTCGCGCGTGGTCTCCGAGACCGCCGTCGTGGCACCGCCCATGATGCCGGCCATCGCGACCGGACCCTTCGCATCGGCGATCACCAGGGTGTCGTCGTCGAGCTCGACCTCGTCATCGCTGAGCAGCGTCAGCTGCTCGCCCGCGCGCGAGAGGCGCACCTGGATCGCGCCGTCGAGCTTGGCGAGGTCAAACGCATGCAGCGGCTGACCGAGCTCGAGCAGGACATAATTGGTGACATCGACGACCGGCGCGATCGGCCGCAGCCCGCTGCGCCGCAGCCGTTCGGCCATCCACAGCGGCGTCGCGGCCTGGGCATCGACACCGCGCACGACCCGACAGAGGTAGCGCGGGCAGGCGGCAGGTGCCTCCAGCCGGACCTCGTGGCGCTGCTCCTGCGTCGCTGGCACGGGGTCGGACGCGGGCTCGCTGACCGACAGCCGGTTGAGCACGCCGACCTCGCGCGCCACGCCGATGACGCTGAGGCAGTCGCTGCGATCCGGTGTCAGATCCAGCTCGATCGCCTGATCGTCCAGCGCCAGCCACTCGCGCAGGTCCTGCCCGAGCGGCGCATCCGCCGGCAGGATCATGATCCCCTCGGAGCTCTCGGCGAGACCCAGCTCCGCGGCTGAGCAGATCATGCCCTGCGAGGCCACACCGCGCAGCTTGGCCTGCTTGATCTTGAAGTCGCCCGGCAGCACGGCGCCGACACAGGCGACCGGCACGCGCTGGCCGGCGGCGACGTTGGCCGCTCCGCAGACGATCTGCAGCGACTCGTCAGCACCGACGTCGACACGGCAGACGCGCAGCTTGCTCGCGTCCGGGTGCGACTCGACCTGCTCGACCAGGCCGACGACGACCCCGGTAAACGGCGGCGCCACCGGCTCGAGCGCATCGACCTCCAGCCCGGCCATACTGAGCTGGTCACAGAGGGCCTCGGTCGCGAGCGGCGGGTCCACCCGCTCGCGCAGCCAGGATTCACTGAAGCGCATGGGAACCCCCGCGCCAACAGAGCGTTGCGGTCACGCGACTCACCTCGGGATCAGGCGAACTGCGACAGGAAGCGCAGATCGTTATCGAAATACAGACGCAGGTCATCGATGCCGTAGCGCAGCATCGCCAGCCGTTCGACCCCCATGCCGAAGGCGTAGCCGAGCCACTGCTCCGAATCGATGCCGACATGGCGGAAGACTTCCGAATGGATCATCCCGCAGCCGAGCACCTCCAGCCAACCGCTCTGCTTGCAGACCCGGCAACCGGTCCCGCCGCATTTGACACACTGCACATCGACCTCGGCCGAGGGCTCGGTGAACGGGAAATAGGACGGCCGGAAGCGCAGCTTGAGATCGTCCTGCTCGAAGAAATTGCGCAGGAAATCGTAGAGCACGCCCTTGAGATCGGCGAAGGTCGCCTCCTCGTCCACCAAGAAGCCCTCGACCTGATGGAACATCGGCGTGTGCGTCAGGTCCGAATCGCAGCGGTAGACCCGCCCAGGCGCGATGATGCGCAGCGGCGGCGGCTGATGCTCCATCACCCGGATCTGGACCGGCGAGGTATGGGTGCGCAGCAACCGGCCATCCGGGAAATAGAAGGTGTCGTGCATCGCCCGCGCCGGATGATGCGCCGGGATGTTGAGCGCCTCGAAGTTGTGATAGTCGTCCTCAACCTCAGGGCCTTCGGCGATACTGAAGCCGGCGTTCGCGAACAGCCGCTCGATACGCAGCATCGCGCGCGTGACCGGATGCAATGCACCGGCGGTCTGACCGCGCCCGGGCAAGGTGACGTCGATGCGCTCCTCCCGCAGGCGCCGGTTGAGCGCCTGCGCCTCGAGCGCGGCACGCCGTGCCTCGAGGGCGGCCTGCACCTGGCGCTTGGCCTCGTTGATCCGCTGCCCGGCCGCCGGCCGTTCTTCCTTCGGCAGCGCCCCAAGTGATTTCAGCTGCGTGGTTAGCCGGCCGCTCTTGCCCAGATAATGCACCCGGACCTCGTCCAATCGGGCCAGGTCCTCGGCGGCCGCGACGGCGGCCAGCGCCTCGGCCTCGAGGGCGGCGAGATCGGCGTCAGGGCGCGGCGTCATCTCAAGAAGCGCCGGCGAGTGCCGTCTTGGCCTGCTCGGCAAGCGCGCCGAACGCCGGTTCGTTCTCGTAGGCGAGCTCGGCGAGCATCTTGCGGTCGATCTCGATCCCAGCCTTGTTGAGCCCCGCGATCAACCGGCTGTAGGAGAGCCCATGCAGCCGCGCGGCAGCGTTGATGCGGGTGATCCAGAGTGCGCGGAACTGGCGCTTGCGCTGCCGGCGATCGCGGTACTGATATTGGCCGGCCTTGATGACCGCCTGCTTGGCGACCCGATAGACCTTGCTGCGGGCACCGTAGTAGCCCTTGGCCTGATCAAGGACCTTTTTGTGACGTGCGTGGGCGGTAACGCCGCGTTTGACGCGTGGCATAACTGTTCTCCGGATTGTTCAGTTCGTCAGCGGCGCATCACGACCGCTGGCGCTTGGCCTGCGTGATGCACCGAGATGGACCGAGCCGCGCACTGGCGGCCCGATGCCTCAGGGATCGCCAGCCTCAGCAGTAGGGCATCATCCGCCGCGCGGCCCGGTTATCGGCCTTATGTAACAGATGGTTCTTGCGCAGCTGACGCTTACGCTTGGTCGCCTTCTTGGTCAGGATATGGCGCCGGTGAGAGGCGTTACGCTTGAACAATCCGCTCGCCGTCTGCGCAAAGCGCTTTGCGGCACCGCGGTTCGTCTTGATCTTGGGCATTTTGATTCTCCATGAGAGTTCGACCGTCGGCTTGGCCGAAGGCCTGTTTCGTTCGCTGCGGCACACCGGAAGCCCGGCCCGAGCACCGCGTCTTGTTATCGCGCGACGAAGCGCGTTCCTCAGGCGGCCGCTGACGGCCGGCGCTGAATTCAGGCGACGAGCATGCTGAGCGACAGCCGTGCTCATCAGGATTCGATCGTAGCCCCTCGCGAGGGGGCTCTACCACCTCGACGGCTGTACTGCGCGACCTAACAGCTAGGACGCCCCCAACAGAATGCGCCCGAGTCACCCTATGCTAGCGACCTATTCAGGCCGTGCTGTTGCCCTGATTGGGCTTATCGAACAGCTCAAGCCGCTGAACCTGAGGATACGACGGGCGCAAAACCGACCATCGCCAAGGCTAGGAGGCTCCATCGAGACGCCCGCCGGCCTCACCCAAACCCCTGATCTCGCAGGCCGCAGAGGCCACCCAATTAGGGCTTCTCAGCCGCGAACTTCCGGCACGCTGCCAAGATGAACGCGTAGCACCGTTAGCCACAAACCAGTAAGGCAAACGGCACGTCTGATGCCGTGCCCGAGCACGGTCGCCTAGCCGATCAAACCAGGACGCTACCTCTTCTTCGGCCCGAGCACCATGACCATCTGCCGTCCTTCCATCTGCGGCTGCTGTTCGACGATGCTGATATCGGACAGATCGTTTTCGACCCTCCGCAGGAGCTCCAAGCCGAGCTCACGGTGCGCATGCTCACGGCCGCGAAAGCGCATCGTCACTTTGGCCTTATCGCCTTCGCTCAAGAAACGGGTCAGGTTCTTCAGCTTGACGTTGTAATCGCCAATATCGGTACCCGGACGAAACTTGACCTCTTTGACCTGGACCTGTTTTTGCTTCTTGCGCGCCTCATTCTGTTTCTTCTTTTGATCGAACCGAAAACGCCCGTAATCCATCAGCCGGCAGACCGGGGGATCAGCGTTCGGGACGATCTCGACGAGATCCAGATTCGCTTCCGCGGCCTTTTGCTTGGCCTCTGAAATGTCGAGGATACCGACCTGCTCGCCGTCTTCGGCGATCAAGCGAACCTGTGGAACCGAGATCTCGTCATTGACGCGGTTACGTTTTGGTGCAGCGATAGCAGACTTCCTCCGAGCTCAACGAAAATACGGGAACGACGCCGCTCCGACCGACTCGCTTCCTTGACATCCAGTGCCTAGGCCGCCTTCCCACAGGTATCAACCCACGGACCGGTGTTAGCTGAATCGGTGAACCCAACCCACCGGAGATCGCATCAGCGACCGCTGCCCCAGGCAGAGAGCCAGCAAAGGCGGGCGAGCTGCCTCATCAGACTGTGCGCTGGGCGACTTCCTCGTCCAGGCGTTGCGCCAGCGCATCGATCGCGACAACTCCTAGGTCGTTCCCCCGACGATCACGGAGCGCCAAGGTCTCATTCTCCATTTCCCGATCGCCGATGACGAGCAGGTACGGCACCTTCTGCAGCGTATGCTCGCGAATCTTAAAGCCGATCTTCTCATTTCTCAAGTCGGCATCGACGCGGAAACCCTTCTCACGCAATATCTTAGTGACCTTCTCGGCATAGGGCCGCTGATGATCGGTAATGGTCAGCACAACAGCCTGGACCGGGGCGAGCCAGAGCGGCAAGGCACCGGCATAGTGCTCAATCAGGATGCCGATGAATCGCTCCATCGAGCCGAGGATCGCGCGGTGAATCATCACCGGCACCTGTTTCGCATTGTCCTCGGCAATATAGTAGGCGCCGAGTCGGCCCGGCATCGAGAAGTCCACTTGGATCGTGCCGCACTGCCAGGTGCGACCGATGCTGTCGCGCAGCGTAAACTCGATCTTCGGGCCATAGAAGGCGCCTTCGCCCGGTTGAACGCGGAAGCTAAGCCCCTTGTCGGTCAGCGACTTGTCCAGTGCGGCCTCACCCTTGTCCCAGAGCTCATCGCTACCGACGCGCTTCTCCGGTCGCAGCGATAGTGCCAGGTCGATCTGATCGAAGCCGAAGTCGTGATAGGTCTCGAACACCATGTCGATCAGCGTCGCAACCTCTTGCTGCAGCTGATCCTCGGTACAGAAGACATGGGCGTCATCCTGGGTGAAACGGCGCGCACGCATCAACCCATGCAACGTGCCCGATGGCTCGCTGCGGTGCACGACGCCGAATTCGGCGATCTTTAGGGGCAGATCGCGATAACTCTTCAGACCTTCGTTGAAGATCTGGATATGCCCGGGACAGTTCATCGGCTTGATCGCGTAGTCGCGTTCGTCAAGCTCGGTTGTGAACATGTCGTCAGCGAACTTCTCCCAATGCCCGGAGCGTTCCCAGAGCGAGCGGTCCAGCAGCTGCGGCGTCTCGACTTCCTGATAACCGTACTCGTCGAGTTTGGCGCGCATGTAGCTCTCGACCTGGCGATAGACGATCCGGCCCTTCTGGTGCCAGAACGCCATCCCCGGCGCCTCGTCCTGGAAATGGAAGAGATCGAGCTGCTTGCCGAGCTTGCGGTGGTCGCGCTTCTCAGCCTCTTCCAGCCGCTTCAGATAGGCCTTGAGCTCCTTCTTGTCGCGCCAAGCGGTCCCGTAGATGCGCTGCAGCATCGGATTGCGCGAGTCGCCGCGCCAGTAGGCACCGGCGACCTTCGTGAGCTTGAAGCCATTACCGAGCCGGCCGGTACTCGGCAGGTGCGGCCCCCGGCAGACATCAAACCAATCGCCTTGCCGATAGACCGAGACCGCCTCGCCCTCAGGGATGATGTCGTCGATGATCTCGACCTTGTACAGCTCGCCGAGATCGTGGAAGGTCGACTTGGCCTGTTCCCGGTCCCAGACCTCACGAACGATGGGCAGATCCCGTTTGACGATCTCGTGCATGCGCTGCTCGATCGCGGCGAGATCATCGGGCGTAAAGGGCTCATCACGGGCGAAGTCGTAGTAGAAGCCGTTCTCGATGGCCGGACCAATCGTCACCTGCGTGCCCGGATAGAGCTCTTGCACGGCCTGCGCCATTACATGTGCCGCATCGTGGCGCAGCAGCTCGAGGGCCTCTTCGTCGTCACGGCTGGTCACGATCGCGAGCTCGGCGTCATCGACGACCTGATAAGACGTATCCACGAGCCTACCGTCAACCCGCCCAGCGAGGGCCGCCTTGGCAAGCCCTGGGCCGATATCTTCGGCGACCTGATGGACCGAGACAGGCGCATCATAGTGGCGCTC
>JAAAOQ010000252.1 GCA_009908845.1 Gammaproteobacteria bacterium | reverse complement strand
GGTTGCCGGAACCGTCGGTTCTGTCGCGGAGAAATCATCCTCCGGCAGAGTGATCTCGGCATCGCCCTGGTACTCGAGCCCGGCGGGCAGTGAATCCGTCAGAACGAAAGCGTTGGTCTTGCCGACCGGAACGGCGATGGTCAGCCTGACCTCGGTCGTCTCGCCGATCTGCAGCGCGTCATCGGCGACGGTCTTGGTCACCGTCGGCCGATCGGCGGTGACCGAGGCGCTGTTCATCGCCGCCAGGTCATTGACGCTCTGGCCCGAATCGTTCGGATCCCCGCTCCCGGTGCGCTCGCCGGTGTCGCCGCCCGGGTCGCCCGGGGTCGTGTTGGCGGTCCCGTTGTTGCCCGGCAGGCTGGTGGCCTGAACGCTCGCCGTGTTGGTGACCACCTCCTCGAACTCGACCGCGGGATCCAGGGTCGCGGTGTAGATCAGCGTGATGGTCTCGTCCGGTCCCAGATAGCGCTCCCCGGCGTCGAGGCAGCCGAGGTCGAGGTCCAGCTCGATGGTTTGCCCGGAAACGGTCGCACACGATACAAGGTCAATGTTGCCTCGGCTCAGCGTGGCGCTTGTCAGCGACGGATTCTGGTAACGGGCCGGCAGCACATCCTCGAGCTCCAGCTCCCAGGCCCTGGTCGTGCTGCTGGCGCCATTGGGATTGCCAATGACCGTTGTGAACTCGATGGTCTCGCCGCCGGAGGCCGAGGTCGGGTCCGCTGTCTTGTCGACCGACAGATTCGGCTCGACGATGGTGATGTCCTGGGTGTCCTGCTGGGACTGGGGGTTGTCGCTGCGGTTGAGGAAGTTGAGGCGGCCTGTGTTGGTCTTCTGGTCACCGCGGTTGTTGGCGCTGGTGTTCAAGACCAACGCATCGAAGCGGATGATGATCTGCTCATCGTTCGCATCGAAATCATCGTTCTGGAGATCGCCGAGGTCGAACCGCAGTTGCTGGCCGTCCAGTGCGAGTTCCGGTGTAATCTCGCTCTCAGCCGTGGGAATCGGTCCAAACGTCGATCCTGTCAGCCCATCGGGCGACTCGTAGACACCCTGAATGGTGGCGGTTCCCGTGAGGAACTGCTGCCCCGCCGGGAGGGTATCGGTGAGGATCGCCGGAGTAGCACTAAGGGTCTGCCCCTGCGGAATGGTGTAGGCGACTCGATAGGTCACCACCTCGCCGATCGCCAGGTTCGATCCGGTCGTCCAGGCCTCGGAGGTGGCGCTGATCGTCTTCGAGACCGCCGGCGAGTCGACCTCGGCCTGCGCGGTGTCGTCGTCCTTCCCCGAGCGCTGGTTCGGGACGTCCCCATCCTGGCTGTCCCAGTCGACGTCAGCGGTGTTCTCGAAGGTGGAGCCCGTGACGACGTCGTCACGCACCCTGGCGGTGAAGGTGAAGCTGACGGTCGATCCGGCCGCGAGGCTCTCACCGGAATTCAAGGTGTAGGTGACGGTATCGCCGTCGGCTAACTGGTAAACATACCCTGCCGGTGTGGTGACCTCGGTCACCGTGCTCAGGTCGAGTAGATCGTTATCCGTGCCTTCATTCAGGACGTCGGTGACGACGATGTCGAAGGCCGGGGCGGTGCCGGTGTTCTCGACCTCCAGCGTGATCGTGATCTCCTCGCCGGCCTGGAAGGGTCCTTGGCTGAAGGTCTTGGTGAGTGCCAGGTTCGGCTCGCGGAAGTCGAGATCGTGGCTGGCGGTGACGGGGGCACCGGGATTCCCGGTGAAGTCCAGCGAGGCCGTATTCGTCTTGTCTTGTGGGCCATTCAGTGCCGCGTTCGCGCCGTCATCGAGCACCTCGGCCTTATAGGTGACAAGAAAGCTGTTGTCGGCGCTTCCTGTGGAGCCGGTCGTGGTGGTGTCACCGAAGTCGAGGGTGATCGTCTGCCCGGAGCCCGCCGTCCCGGTGACCGAGACGCCGGGTGAACTGCTGACCATTCCGTTAAATCCCGTCGCAGTTACATTGACGGAGCCCGAGACGAAGCCGAATCCGTCCGGGAGCTGATCCTTGAGGGTCAGGCCCGGCGTGGTGCCCTCGGGCAGCGTGACGGACAGCTGGTAGGTGATGGTGTCGCCCGGCACGACACCATTCGGATCTGGTCCGGGGTCGACATCGGTGCTGGTCTTCTCGATCGCCGAGCGGGCGACGGTGACGCTTGCGTCGTCCCGGATCGCCGGGAACGGCGGTGCGTCTGCACCGGCGGCCCAGGTCGCGGTCGCCTCGTTCTCGAGGACCTGGCGCGGGTCCACGTCCGCGGCGAGCGTGCAGACGTAGGTGATGACGGCCGACTCGCCCGCGGCGATGACACCGCCGATGACCAATGGATTGCCGGCATCGAAGAGATCGCCGGTCGATGTCCGGGTGCCGCCACCCACCGTCACTGACGGGCTCTGGCAGCTGTCTAGCCCGTCTGGCCGGAAATCGCTGATGGTCGCATTGTATGCGTCGGCGCCGCCGGTGTTCTCCAGCGTGATCTGGTAGGTCACCTCGTCGCCGGCATCTGCGCCTGTCAGATTCCCTTCGCCGTCGATCGCGCTGCCAGCGTTGGTGGTCGCCGACACGGCCTTGTCGATCTCCAGCACTGGCGCGCGGACCTGAAAGTTGATCGGCCCGGTCTCGACGCCGACCTGCCCCGGTGTGTTGCTGGTCTCGGCCAGCAGGATGTTGGTGAGGAAGAGCTCGTCGGCGAACGGATCATCGGTGACAGTGGCGAACAGATCGACCTGGATCGTCTCATCGTCTTGGCTGACCAGATCCGGCCAGTCGATGAAGAGCGCGTTCTGGGCGGCATCGATGGTGATGTCGCTCGGATTAAGGCCGGCTGTATCATCGGGGCCTTGCTGGAGATCGCCGCTGCCGAAGGTCAGGTCGAGATCGTCCACATCGAACACCGGCAGCGGCAGGAAGTCCTCGAAACGGATGTCGCGCGTGTCGCCGGACGGCACCTCGAGTGTCAACCGGAACTGGACCTCTTCACCCGGTGTGTAGAAGGCCTGCGGATTGACGATCGTCTTCTCCAGCGCAACCGGGAGGATGCCGACGGCGGCGGCGCTGCCGTCGCTGCAGTCTGTGCCACCTTGCACCAGGTTGTAGGCGACGTCGACGCTGTTGGGCAAGGAATCGGAGGCGCGCACCGGCTCCCCCGTCTCGCGGTAGATCTGAAGGATCTCGGCGTCATAGCTAACCGAGATCGCCGTGCCGGCGTCGATCTGCGTTGCGGCATTCTGACTGAAAAAGGCGGATCCGATGTCGAGAACGACGGAGGTCTCGCCGGAGGTAGCATCGACAGTGACGTCGGGCGTAACCGTCACGGCTGTGCCGCCAACCTCGACAGCGACGCTGCCGTCGTCGAACGCGACGCCGTCCGGCAGCGTATCGGTGAGGGTCAGTGCCGAGACGTCGCCGAAGTCGGTGACCTGCAGATCGAGCGCATAGGTGACCGTCTCGCCGGGCTTCGCGGCCCCGGGGGAAGCGCCCTTCTGGACAGCCACGTGCTTGGCCGTGACAGTCGCGTCGCTGGAAATCTCCGGCAGGTCGTTCGACTCGGCGTCTTGATCGATATAGGTCGCGTCGGCCGCTGCGGTGTTCTGGAGCGGGGCGGTGTCGCAGAACCCTTCGTCAAGGGTATCGACGATGGATCCCGAGTACTGGACCTGGATATCGCTGTCGTCCTCGGTCCCGACCGTATCACCGGTGCAGGTGACCTCGAGGGAGCCGCCGGGAGTGCCGGTCGGCGGTGTTGTCGTGACCGAACAGCCTTGACCACCGGTGATGTCGATGCCCTGACCGTCGTACTGGAAGTCGCCGGGAAGCGTGTCGCTGATCGTGATCGGGTTGATGGTCGCCGTGTTGGCGATATCGGCGGTCAGGGTGTAGGTGTAGGGCCAGGTTGTGCCTGGCGGACGCTCGCTTTCCGGTGCGTCGTCGCTCTTCTCGAACAGGATGACGGTAGGCGTGACGGTCTGCTCGACCTCGCCGCCGACGATCGGGCCGTTGTCGCCGGTCGGGGTGTCCCCGAACTGGTAGACCGGCGTCAGATCGATAGGAAGCGGAACGTCGACAACCGCATCTTCGCCGATGGTGAGGCAGAGCTCGAGCGGCAGCGCTGGCGCGCCTTCGACGACAGAGCCGACCGGGAAGCTGATGATCCGCAGGCTGTGCCCGGCGGCGCCGGTGACGGGCTGATCGATGCGCGGATCGTTAAGCTCGCTCGGTGCCTCATCGGGAAATGTGCCGACCAGTTCGACGCCGCCGCCGATGTCGGCGCCAAAGACGGCCGCCGAGTCGAATTCCAGCTCGGGCGGCAGCTCAAGGCGGACATAGGGTCCGAAGCCAGGGTCACCCGAATTGGTGAAATCGGTCTCGAAGCAGAACTGCTCGCCCAGGAAGGACGCGTCCGGCACCCCCTCCGACAGCTGCGGCGTCTGCCCCCAACTCGCCAGAGAAAACACACCCAACGCGAATGCGGCGAGGCTCTTGCAGCCCGAAGTCATAATCCCTCCATCAACCAGCGACTCGACCGAGTCCTGATGTCCTAGGGTCCTAGCTTATCGATGACAGGCCGCGCAGCCTAAGGCTTCGTGGCGAAGGAGACAACCCTAACGTGTTATGGCAAGATCGCGCGCCAAGCCCTTTAAGTCCTGGCGGCGTCGTTCCCTTAGCGCTGAGCCCCGCGTGCAGCTGAGCCAACACGATCTCTCGCAGCGTGACGCCGAAGCCTCGGCAGCGCTGAACCCTACGCAGCCGCAGGGGCTCGCGGAGAAACTGCTCGCCGATCTAAAGCGCGCCCACGAGCGCCTCGATCAGGCGCCGCAC
The DNA here is from genome assembly GCA_009908845.1 of Gammaproteobacteria bacterium. Lineage (GTDB taxonomy): Bacteria > Pseudomonadota > Gammaproteobacteria > Chromatiales > Chromatiaceae > Lamprobacter. The sequence goes on along the minus strand of JAAAOQ010000252.1, from coordinate 3,912 downwards.
AACCGCTCGCGCCTGCCCAGCAGTCAAGCGCCCTGGGAGCGCAGCGCTGGTCATCGCAGCGACCCCGCCGATCAAGACCCCAGCGAGTCCGTCTCGCAGCAGCCGAGCCCGGCGCCGGCAGCCTCGAGCGCCGATGACACCGATGCCCCCGCCGACCCGGCCGACGCGTCTGAGCACAGCAGCAGCGATCCGAGACTGGGCGCGGCCGATGCAGGCACGGCGCCAAAGCGCCCTGGACAACGCCCCGGCGCACCCGGCCATGGTCGCACCCGGCGTTTCGCCATCACCCAGGTTGTCGAGCACCACCCCACGCACTGCGCGCGCTGTGACAGCGCGCTGCAGGGTACGGCCCCGGGCGCCTGCCACCAAGCCCATTGCGTGCTCGACCTCGGTGATCTAGCCAAGGCGCGCGCCTACTGGGACACCGGCGAGCCCGCGGACAAGGCCGGGGCCTACGCGATCCAGGGGCTTGGCGCCCTGTTCGTCGAGCACCTCTGCGGCAGCTACAGCGGCGTGGTCGGATTGCCGCTGTTCGAGACCGCGGCCCTGCTCGGCGGGGTCGGGCTGGAGCTGCCGGCGCGCGGCTGAGCGCGGCGCCCGGCCGGGGGCCGCGGCGAGGCAGCGCCCGGCGCTGCGGCTCGAACCGGGCAGCGCCGGGCGCACGACAAAGCCCCGGGCCGCGCCCGTGATCCCGACCCATCCGGCCTCCGAGCAGCCATGAGCGAAGAGATCCTGATCAACGTCACCCCGCCCGAGACCCGTGTCGCCGTGGTCGAGAACGGCGTGGTGCAGGAGATCATCATCGAGCGCGCCGAGCGCTGCGGGCTGGTCGGCAACGTCTACCTCGGGCGGATCTGCCGGGTGCTGCCCGGGATGCAGGCGGCGTTCGTCGAGATCGGGCTCGAACGCGCCGCCTTCCTGCATGCCTCCGACATCGTCGCCGGCGATGGCGAGGCGCGCAGCGAGCAGATCACCGAGCTGGTGCGCGAGGGCGACCCGATCCTGGTGCAGGTGGTCAAGGACCCGCTCGGCACCAAGGGCGCGCGGCTGACCACCAACGTCTCACTGGCGTCGCGCTACCTGGTGTTCATGCCGAGGCTCGGCAGCACCGGCGTCTCGCAGAAGATCGAGGACGACGACGAGCGCCGGCGCCTGCGCGAGATCCTGCAGAAGTACGTCGACGAGCACGAGGGCGTCGGCGGCTACATCGCCCGCACCGCGGCCGAGACCGTCGAGGACGAGGATCTGTGCCGCGACATGGCCTTCCTGGCCAAGCTCTGGCGCGGGATCAGGGAGCGCTACGAGAACGCCAGCGAGATCGGCCTGATCCACGACGACCTGCCGCTGGCGCTGCGCGCGCTGCGCGACCTGGTCACACCGGAGGTGGAGCGGGTGCGCATCGACTCGCGCGCCACCGTCGACACGGCGCGCCCGTTCGCGGTCAAGTACATCCCCGAGATCGTCGAGCGCATCGAGTACTACAGCGGCGAGCGGCCGCTGTTCGACCTCTACGGCGTCGAGGACGAGATCCGCAAGGCGCTCGAGCGCAAGGTGCAGCTCAAGTCCGGCGGCCATCTGGTGATTGATCAGACCGAGGCGATGACCACCATCGACGTCAACACCGGGGCCTTCGTCGGCCACCGGAATCTCGAGGAGACCATCTTCAAGACCAACCTCGAGGCAGCGCAGGCGATCTGCCGGCAGCTGCGCCTGCGCAACCTCGGCGGCATCATCATCATCGATTTCATCGACATGACCGACGAGGAGCACAAGCGCCAGGTGCTGCGCGCGCTCGAGAAGTGCCTGGCCAAGGACCACGCCAAGACCCACATCACCGAGGTCTCGGCGCTCGGTCTGGTCGAGATGACCCGCAAGCGCACCCGCGAGTCGCTCGAGCACGTGCTCTGCGAGCCCTGCCCCTGCTGCGGCGGGCGCGGCTCGCTGAAGACCGCCGAGACCACCTGCTACGAGATCTTCCGCGAGATCCTGCGCGAAGCGCGCCAGTTCGAGGTCGAGCAGCTGCTGGTGCTGGCCTCGCAGGAGGTCGTCGACCGCCTCCTCGACGAGGAGTCGAACCACCTCGCCGAGCTCGAGGACTTCATCGGCAAGCCGATCAAGCTGCAGGCCGAGTCCCTCTACACCCAGGAACACTACGACGTCGTCCTCATCTAGGCGCGCAGCAAGATCCGGCGCACAGCGTTCGGCATGATGAAGGCGATCCTGAAGACGACCCTGCTCGGCGGCCTGATCGTGCTCGACAGCTATGGCTCCCTGGTCGGTCAGAACGCCGGCAGCGCGCTGCTGCTGGTGATGGTCGCGCTGAAGCGGCTCGAGAGCCGAACGCGGCGTGACCTGCGGGTTCTGATGATCGCCGTCGGCTTCCTGCTGGTGATCCAGTTCCTGTTCGGTGAGTCACCCTGGCTCTTGGCCTGGACGCTGCTTATGCTGACGGGCGCCGTCGCGCTGCTGGCCGATCTTGCAGTGGCCGGCCGTTCTGGCCAACGACTGCAAGACGGGCTGGCGGCCGGGCGCATGGCGCTGATCCTCACCGCGCAAGCGCTACCCTTGGCGTTCGTGCTATTCCTGCTTTTCCCGCGTCTCGACGCGCCGCTCTGGGATCTTCAGTTGGGCGACGAGCGCGCCGTTACCGGCCTCAAGGACTGGCTCGAACCGGGGTCTATCACCGAGCTGGTGGTCTCCGGCGAAGACGCCTTCCGGGTGCGATTCGACGCGCCGATCGACATCCCGATGGATGCCATGTATTGGAGGGGTCCGGTGCTCTGGCAGAGCACTGGCCGGCGCTGGCTGCCGCTCTCCGCAAGCCCCCATGAGGATGCCCAGTCAACGGACGCCATGCCGGTGCGCGAGCCGCTCAGCGAGCCGCTGAGCTACATGGTAGTGCTCGAGCCGACCGATCAGCGCTGGCTGTTCGCGCTCGAGCTGCCGACTCGCCTCCCGGACCGCGCCCGACTCAGCGCCGATTTCCAGCTCCTGGCCGAGAAGCCGGTGACCGACCTGCGGCTGTACCGAGCCAGCTCGGTGCTGGAATATCGCATGACGCAGCTCTCATCCGCTCACGAGCAGGCCGCGTTGCAGCTGCCAGCGAACGTCACCGAGCGGATGCGGGCCCTGGTCGCTGATTGGCGACAGGCGTCGGACTCCGACGCTGAGCTCGTCCAGCAGGCGCTCGGCTTCTTCAACCAGGCGCCGTTCCGCTACACCTTGCTGCCGCCGGCACTCGGCGCCAATCCGGCCGATGAGTTCCTGTTCGAGACCCGAGCCGGATTCTGTGAGCACTACGCCTCGAGCTTCACGCTCCTGATGCGCCTCGCCGGGATTCCAGCGCGGATCGTCCTCGGTTACCTGGGCGGCGAATACAACCCGCTCAGTGGCGACTATCTGATCCGCCAATCCGACGCCCACGCCTGGGCCGAGGTCTGGCTCGAGGGGCGCGGCTGGACCCGTGTCGATCCAACCGCAGCAATCGCCGCCGAGCGCATCGAGCGCGACCTGCGCGTCGACAGCTTCGGCCGCTCGGCGCCGGCGCGCTTCCGCATCGAAGAGACCAGCACCCTCGGCCAACTGGTGCGCGGCGCCCGTTTTCTGGCCGACGCCTTCGATTCCGGCTGGAAGAACTGGGTGGTCGGCTTCTCGAGCCGCGATCAACGACGGCTGTTGGATCAACTCGGTCTAGGGCCGTTGCGCGAGTACGGGCTTGCGCTGCTGATGACCATCGCCGGCTCGGCGGTGATGCTCGCCTGGGCCTTAGCGCTGGCGCGCCAGCCGAAACCGCGCGATCCCGTGCAGCGCTGCTGGCAAGGCTTCGAGCGCCGCCTCGCTCGCATCGGGCTGGGGCCAGGGCGCCACGAAGCTCCAATGCACTACCGAGCGCGCCTGCTCAGGGCGCGGCCG
>JAAAOQ010000231.1 GCA_009908845.1 Gammaproteobacteria bacterium | reverse complement strand
CGAGGGCATGAAGCTTGGCGACATCAAGCAGCTTGCGCGGCGCCCCATCGGGCTTGCTGGGGTCGAAGCGGAGCGTGCCCTGGTAGCCGGTGACCTTCGCGACGGTCTCGGCCAGCTCGCGGATGGTGACATCGGTGCCGGTGCCGACGTTGATGTGCGAGCACATCGGCTGGGTGTTGGCCTGGTAGGTCTCGCGGTCGAGATTGAGCACATGCAGGCAGGCGGCGGCCATGTCGTCGACATGCAGGAATTCGCGCCTGGGGGTGCCGCTGCCCCAGATGGTGACCTCGGGGGCCTTGGCTTGGGTCGCCTCGTGGAAGCGTCGGAGCAAGGCCGGAATCACATGGCTGTGCTCGGGGTGGAAGTTGTCGCCGGGGCCGTAGAGGTTGGTGGGCATGACGCTGCGGTAGTCACGGCCATACTGGCGGTTGTAGCTCTCGCACAGCTTGATGCCGGCGATCTTGGCGATGGCGTAGGGCTCGTTGGTGGGCTCGAGCGGGCCGGTCAAGAGGGCCTCTTCGGCCATCGGCTGCGGCGCCTCGCGCGGGTAGATGCAGGAGGAGCCGAGGAAGAGGAGTTGTTGGACGTCGGCCTGATGGGCGGCCTGGATCAGGTTGGCCTCGATCATCAGGTTCTGGTAGATGAACTCGGCCGGCAGGCTGTTGTTGGCCTGGATGCCGCCGACCTTGGCGGCGGCGATAATCAGTTGGTCGATCTGGTGCCGCTGGAAGAAGGCATTGACGGACTGTTGGTCCAAGAGATCGAGCTCGGCGCGCGTGGCAGTGAGGAGCTCGGGCTGGTTGTCCGCTGGGCCTTGGGCTTGGAGCTGACGGGCGATGGCGCTGCCGACCATGCCGCGGTGGCCGGCGAGGAAGATCGTTTTCATCGTCCATCCTCTCTCGCGATTGGGATCGGGTGGCCGTGGGCCTTGAGCAGGGCGTAGCGGCGCGCGGTCTGCAGATCCTCGGCGACCATCTCGGCGATCATCTGTTGGATGTTGATCTCGGGCACCCAGCCGAGGCGCTCGCGGGCGTGGGTCGGGTCGCCGAGCAGGGTCTCGACCTCGGCCGGGCGGAAGTAGCGCGGGTCGACGCAGACGATGGTGTCGCCGCACTGGACCGCGGGGGCGATCTCGGGATTGGCGATGGCAGTGACCACGGCCTGCTCGTCGACGCCCTGACCGGTGAATTCCAGGCTGATGCCGAGCTCGGCGGCGCTCCACTCGACGAATTGGCGCACGGAGTATTGCTCGCCGGTGGCGATGACGAAGTCTTCGGGCTGCTCTTGTTGGAGCATCAGCCATTGCATGCGTACGTAGTCCTTGGCGTGGCCCCAGTCGCGCAGGGCGTCCATGTTGCCGAGGTAGAGGCAGTGTTCGAGGCCTTGGGCGATGTTGGCCAGGGCACGGGTGATCTTGCGGGTGACGAAGGTCTCGCCGCGGCGCGGGCTCTCGTGGTTGAAGAGGATGCCGTTGCAGGCATACAGCCCGTAGGCCTCGCGGTAGTTGACGGTGATCCAGTAGGCGTAGAGCTTGGCCACCGCGTAGGGGCTGCGCGGGTAGAAGGGGGTGGTCTCGCGCTGGGGGGTCTCTTGCACCAGGCCGTAGAGCTCGGAGGTGGAGGCCTGGTAGAAGCGGGTCTGGTCGGTGAGCCCAAGGAACCGAATGGCCTCGAGCAGACGCAATGTGCCGAGGGCGTCGACGTCGGCGGTGTATTCGGGGGCCTCGAAGCTGACGGCAACGTGGGATTGGGCGGCGAGGTTGTAGACCTCGTCGGGCTGCACCTCGGCGAGGATGCGGGTGAGGTTGGAGGTGTCGGTGAGGTCGCCGTAGTGCAGGATGAACTGCTGCTCGGGGGTGTGCGGGTCTTCGTAGAGGTGGTCGACGCGCTGGGTGTTGAACAGCGAGGCGCGGCGCTTGATGCCGTGCACCTCGTAGCCTTTCTCCAACAGGAATTCGGCGAGGTAGCTGCCGTCTTTGCCGGTGATGAGGGCGGTCTTGGGCACGGTGCGGGCTCCGGGTTGTGCGGGTGAACGGTCCCTGAGGCGGGAGTCTAGCGCAGGTGGACGACGCGCTTCAGATTCCGCTGGCTGCTTCGGCTCCATTTAGCGGCGGCTGAGAGCACGCGCAGGGTAGGCAGTGATCCCCTTTGCAATCATTCCTACGCATCATGTAGGGGCTCCGGCCGGTCAAGCGAGAAAATTGACCGGTGCAAGCCGCTTGCTGAGCACGGCTTGGCTGTCCAGCCGCCACCAGCGCTCCAGAATCGTGGCGTAGAGCCGTCTGAAGTCCAGGGTCGCGACCGGATTGCCATGGCTGTCCAAGTGCGCGAGGCCGATCGCCTCGCCATGGAGTCCGCCCTTCACCCGGCCGCCCAGCGCGAGCTGAAGGCTGGCGGTGCCATGGTCAGTGCCGGCGTTGGCGTTTTCTCGCGGCCGGCGACCGAATTCGGAGTAGGTGAGCACCAGGGTGTCTTGCCAGACGTTGAGAATCTTCAGCTCGGCGCGCAGGCACGCAAGTCCGTCAGCGAGCTGCCGCAGCAAGCGCGCGTGCTTACCAGACTGGCCGCGATGGGTGTCGAAGCCCGGCAGCGTGAGATGCACCACGGCAAGCCCGAGCCGCTCGCGGTTTGCGATCACCTCGCAGGCGGCACGGGCCTGTCTGCCGAAACGGTTGGCTGGAAATTCGGTCTCGAGCGCGGCAGGCTGAAGCCGCTCGGCAGCGGCCTGGATTGCGCGCTGCAAGGCCAGGATATGCTGGAGTGGCGCTTGCCTCGGCTGAGTATCCACCTGGACATCCACCTGGGCATCGATCGGTGCACCGAGATGCCGGGCGCGGCGGCGAAACGACTTGGGATCGCTCAGCGTGATCACGCGGCCCGCACCGCCCCGTAGGCAACCGTTGTCTTCGCGGCCGATCACGACGCCGTCGATCGAACGGCCGCTCGGCCAGCCGGGCTGAGCAAAGGTACGGTCGAGCCAGCCGCGGGTGAGCACCTGATCGCTACTGGAGGCGGTTTCCCAGATGTCGCTTGAGCGGAAGTGCGACAGATTCGGCTCGGGATACCCGACGCCGCGGATGACCGCGAGCTCGCGATCATTCCAGATCGGCATCAATGATTCGAGCGACGGATGCAGGCCTTCGCGTTCGCTGAGCGGCAGCACCCGATCGCGCGGGATCGCTAGCCGGGGCCGGAGTGCGTAGTAGGCGGGATCGGCGAACGGGATCAGGGTATTGAGCCCGTCATTGCCACCCTTCAGGGCGATGAGGATCAGCAGGCGCGGGGGTGTGGCCGAGGGCGTTTCGCCGAATACGGGATGGCCGCAACCAAGCGCGGCGGCGGCAAGGCCCTGCAGGAAGGTTCGGCGTTGCATCGTGGCGTTTTCCCGCGGATTATTTCAACTGATAGACTGGATCGCGCAGCACGGCGCGGACAAATTGGCGCGGCGGGAGCTCGGGCGAAGGCTTATCCAACGGCGCAAAAGGCACGAGCAGCCGGATGGCCTGCCCGCGCCAGTCACCGCCGGTGTCGAACTGATCCAACCAGGTACAGATCCTCAAGCCGGCGGGCCGCTTGGTGGCCTTAGCCGGCTGGCTACAGGCCTGCGCGTTCGCTGTCTTGGACGGCGGTCGCGACCAGGAACGGGCGATCCGCTGGCGCTCCAGCAGGGTGTGGGCATCGAGCCATGTCTTGCCGCCCGACCAGCCTTCGACGGTGGGCGGATTGAATAGATCTTGCCCTAATCGCGCGGAGACCTTGACTGCTCGCTGCGGTTCGATCGGCGTGAGTGCGAGCTGCCGCTCGAGGCCGATCAGAAACTCGACTGGAGACTTGATGAGCAGACCGCGATTGGCCGGGTGCCAAAAGGCCGGTGCGTTGAGCAAGGCCCGCAGCAGGGGTTTGATCGAGTAATGGTTGGCGCGAAAATCCCTGGCTAGGCGCTTCACGGTCTCAGCATCCGGCTCCGGGGAGATGAATTCGCGCCAGAGCTTGCGGGTGATGTGCTCGGCCGTTTCGGGGCGCTGCAGCAAAAGATCCAGAACCTGATCGCTGTCATACAGGCCTGGCTGACCGAACAGGGTCTTGAGGCCCATGTCGTGCCGGCCCGGATGGAAACGAACACCGCCATGGGTGCGGTCGACGGTCCAGCCCGTGAACGCGCGGGCGGCTTCCTGGATGTCCGTCTCGCTGTAGTGGCCCTCCCCCAAGGTGAATAGTTCCATGACCTCGCGGGCGAAGTTCTCGTTGGGCTGTTGCTTGCGGCTTGCGGTGCCGTCGAGGTAGATCAGCATCGCTGGGTCCTTGGCGATGGCGTGCAGCAGACTGTCGAAGCGTCCCAGAGCATGGCGGCGAAGCAGGGCGTTCTGCTGGTACATGAGCACCGGCGGCTTGACCTTATCGAGCGCCGAGGTGAAATGGCTGTGCCAGAACAACGTCATGCGCTCGGTCAGCGGCGAGGGTGTCGTGCGCATTTCCGCCAGCCACCAAGCGCGCAGGGCCTGTTCCTGTTCGCGCCGCTGCTTCAGGTAGGCGCGGCGCTCATCCTCGGGCAGCGCTTTCAATTTCACCCGCGGCGGATAGACGGCGACCCAATCCGGCGGCGCTTGGCTGGCCGCGACCCGTGCTTCCTCGAGCAGCCGCTCGCCCCCCTCGCTGCGGTTCAGCGCGGCATAGGTCTCGATCTCGGCCCAGGTCGGCCCGAAGCCGGTGCGCGCTAGCAGGTGGCGCGCGTCGTCGATGCCCATACCAGCCGCCAATGGCGTACCAGCCACCAGGAAAAGACTCACGAATAGCAGTACGAGACGGACAAACATACGAGGTCGCTCTGGGCAGGCGCTGGACGACCGAACGTTGGTGAACCGGTTCGCGGCGCCGCTGTCGGGCGGAGCGCTTCGAAGATGTTGAGGCCTATGATCCGGCATCTTAGCTGTGGTCCTGACGATGCCTAGCAAGGCAGCTAGGCGTCAGAATTATTTACACCTCAGCATTCGCTGAAAATTGATATAGAACATATACATATTGTTTTACCCTCGGTTTTTGAGCAATCTTTGACCAAAAAACCGTAAGAGAAACTTTACAGAGAGAGCAAACCCAACAGACTTGACTTGCCGGCAAGACTAATGATAAGCGTGCATCAGACTCGACTCAAATCGTTCAACATGAGCGTAATTGCCTGTTTTTATTGTTTTTAAAGAGACCTCTAACACTGTTTCATCTGTGCCACCGCCCGATCCCACCAAAAGCCGAGCCTGGCATGATTTCTGCATTTGTAACCTGTGTCGTCTCGGGACGCCGACCGTTATGGAGTAACGGCTGAGGCAGCCCCGCTCGTCACAAAGCGCGCGGAATCATGAAGAGTCAGCGTGCGAGTGGCAAGATGCTAGAGATTAAAGTGGTCGGCTTGACCTGCTATTTTCAGCGCCCGAACGGTGCGGAGACTGACAGCTGAGGTGCCTGTCTCCACGCCGTCAGGACGACAGAATCGATGTCTTAATAGCCGGCGGCATCCGACTCAGGCCGCTACCCGTAATCAACCCGCTTCTCAGCTCAACTTCGCACCGGAAGGATTTTCATGATGTCTCATTACAAGTCACTGGCCTTAGCGCTCCCTCTCGCCTTGTCGGTTGCTGGTTCCGCGGTCGCGTCCCCGAGGCCGATCGGTATCTTTGCGACCGACAGTTTCGGATGGAGCGGCACTGTCTACGAGTACGGTTCACTCGCTGACGCTCAGAGCGGCACCAATTGGATTAGCGAGAATCAGCTCGGCAGCGAACCTGTTGACCTTTTCATCAACAATGGCGCCATGGGTTTCGGCCCTAACTACCAATACGCCAATCTAATTGGTGGCCCTAGCAACTACGTCTTCCTCAACGATCTTGACTCCTCCACGGACACAAGCATCAATTTCACCTATATCGAAACGTCCGCGGGTATATTCGACGTCACGGTTGACCTTGAAGGCAGTGATCCGAACGGTCTGGACTACATGCTCGACGTCACTGCGCTAGGCGTTGCTGGCACCTTGTCTTCAGGCTGGCTCTTCTCCGATTCGAACCCAACCGGCGTGTCAGGAAGCTTCAACGGCATCATCGACGATGGAACGGAGTTCTATAGCTTCGAGCTCGCCTTCGACATGAACGGCAACTCTGAGTTCGGCAGTAACTTCGCCGCCGTGCCAACACCCGCGACGCTGCTGCTGTTTGGAGCCGGCCTCCTCGGCCTGGCCGGCGCACGCACGCTGAATGGCCGCCGTTCAAACTCTTAAGCTTGCCCAAGGCGCTATCGACAGCTTTGCCGACGCGTCCCACGCGTCGGCTCGCAGTCACATGCGAGCCGACGCGTCTTTGTCGGACTGGCTTCCCCGCGTTCCCTCCCCTCCTCTCTCTACTCTGCAGAACCTCGAAGGCGGCATCCCTTCTTCCGCTTCTGCCATTGGTTCGGTTGTCTGTTTGATCCTGGTCTAGCCTGCTCATTTCGGGTGAGGCTCTGGCTGCTGCCCCATCGCCCTGTGAGGCAGCGCTCAATCGTCTGCAGTTCGAGCCTGTTGCGCAGGTTGCGCGGATTCAGCTTGACTTACCCCACCCCTATCTGGGGGCGTTCTCTCGCACGAGCGGACCCTGCTGTCGTCTCGAAAGGACGCGACCACGCACTCATCTCTGGGCGGCCACAGCATTCGCTCAAGCCGCTTCCTCGAGACCAAAGTCTTCTCGCTGCTGAGGCATCTTCAGCCACTCAGCAACACGCTGATGGCTTACCATCCGTCTTGCTGCAGGCCTAACTGCTCACGGAGAACCGCTATGTCCGATTCCACGAAGACATCCACCACTCCATCTGTTCCACCTTTCGGCGATCTCGAGAAGAACTGGGGCTGGTTGCTAGCCTTCGGGCTGTTATCGATCATCCTCGGCACCATCGGCCTTGGGATGACCTTCATGCTGACCGAACTCGCGATCGTGTTCTTCGCGGCCCTGCTGATCGTCGGCGGGGTCTTTCAGTTGCTTGACGCGCTCAAGTGCAACGGCTGGAAGAGCACCGCTTGGCATGTGCTGATCGCGCTGCTCTATGTCGCAGCCGGTGTCTACATGACGCTGCATCCGACGCTGGCCGCAGTGTCGCTGACGCTGCTGCTCGGCTCGATGTTCATCGTCGTCGGAATCCTGCGTGCCATCATGGCGTTCCAGGTCAAGCCGGCAAAGGGCTGGTGGTGGCCGCTGGTCTCGGGGCTGATCTCGCTCCTGCTCGGCGGCCTGATCCTCGCCGAATGGCCGCAATCGGGGCTGTTCATTATCGGGTTGTTCATCGCGATCGAGCTGATCTTCAACGGCTGGTCTTACCTGTTCATCGCGCTGGCTGCGCGCCGGTCTGGCAAGCAGAGGCGCGATGGAGGCGGATCGGTTGCCGCCTGAGGGCCGCAGGCTCAAGGTAGACCTGTAGGCGCCGAGTATCCAACCGTCCGGCTGCCGCCTTCTGATACCGGGAGGCGGCGCATTTCCTGATGGGGATGATCCCGAGCGTTCTTGAGCCGCAGAGCCGACGGGGACAGGTCTTCTGCTCCCGTGCAGATTGTCAGACACGAGATCCCGTCCTAGGCTCTACCCTGTTCATCGCCCCTTCACCGCAACAGCCTTGTCGGCTGTGGGGATTCGACGACACCGAGGGCGAAACACCACGAAGGCCCAGAGAAGTATTAGAAGGTCGGGGCCCGCTGATGGAGGACCGAATGAAAGAAGGCGTCATCCTCTCGATCGACCAGGGCACCACCGGGACCACGGTGCTGATCTTCGACTACGCTGGCCAGATCCGCGGCCGCGCCTACTCCGAGTTCACCCAGCATTATCCGAAACCGGGCTGGGTGGAGCACGATGCCGAGGAGATCATCGTGGTCACGATGAAGGGGATCGCCGACGCCCTGCGCGCCGGCGGCGTCGCGGCCAATGACATTCAAGCGATCGGCATCACCAATCAGCGCGAGACCGCGGTGCTCTGGGAGCGGGCGAGCGGCAAGCCGATCGGGCGCGCGATCGTCTGGCAGGATCGGCGCACCGCTGGCTTCTGCGACGAGCTCAAGGCCCAGGGCCGCACCGAGATGGTCCAGCGCAAGACCGGGCTGGTGATCGATCCCTATTTCTCCGGCACCAAGGTCAAATGGATGCTGGACAACACGCCCGGCCTGCGCGAGCGCGCGGCGCGTGGCGAGGTCTGCTTCGGCACCATCGACTCCTGGCTGGTGTTCCGCCTGACCGGCTGCAAGCGCCACATCACGGACTATTCCAACGCCTCGCGGACCCTGCTCTACAACATCCGCGAGCTGCAGTGGGACGACGAGCTCCTTGAGCTGTTGGACATCCCGGCGGCGATGCTGCCGGAGGTGCGCCCCTCGTCCGAGATCTATGGCGAGACCGATCCGCAGATGTTCTACGGCACGCGCGGCATCCCGGTGGCCGGTATCGCCGGCGATCAGCAGGCGGCGCTGTTCGGGCAAGCCTGTTACCGGCGCGGGATGGCGAAGAACACCTATGGCACCGGCTCGTTCGTGCTGATGAACACCGGCACCGAGGCGGTCAGCAGCAACGAGCAATTGCTGACCACCATCGCCTGGGGCGTCGGCGACGAGCCGGTCGAGTACGCGCTCGAGGGCGCGATCTTCGTCACCGGCTCGGCGGTGCAGTGGCTGCGCGACGGGCTGAAGATGATCGAACATGCCAAGGAGACGCGCGAGCTGGCCCGCTCGGTGCCCGAGAACGAGGATGTCTACTTCGTGCCGGCGCTGGTCGGCCTCGGCG
>JAAAOQ010000269.1 GCA_009908845.1 Gammaproteobacteria bacterium | reverse complement strand
TGGCGCCGGTGGTCGATCGGGGTTATGGCCCGGCTCCACCCGGTTACTATCGTGTTCGTCCCGGAGATACGCTGAGCGAGGTTGCTGAGCGCAAACGCGTCAGGATGAGCCGGCTCGCGGCTTGGAACGAACTCGGGCCGCCTTATCCTCTTTATGCCGGCGATCTGCTGCGGGTCGCCCCGCCGCCGGGCGGTGCTCGGAACCGGCCCGAGCGTCGTCCTGCGGTGACTGGGACCACAGCGAAAAAGAAGCGGACAGGCGCAGGAAGCGCCAAGTCGGCGGCCAGCTCGGCGGCGAAGCCAGGCAGCGCCGCCTCGGCTTCCGGGTTGGATTGGGCCTGGCCGGTGTCTGGCCGGGTCGTACAGCGGTATCATGCCAGCGACCGGACCCGGCAAGGCATCCGGATCGCCGCAACGACCGGCGCGCCGGTCTTGGCAGCCGCCGATGGGACCGTGGCCTACAGCGGCAGCAGTGGACTCGCTGGTTATGGCAACCTTATTATCGTCAAGCACAGCCCGCGGTATCTGAGTGCCTACGGGTTCAACCGCCGTGTGATCGCTCGCGAGGGCGAGCGCGTCAGGCGTGGGCAGCAGCTCGCCGAGGTCGGCCAGTCGGCGGATGGTCAACCGATGCTGCACTTCGAAATCCGTCGCGACGGAGCCACTGTCGACCCGTTGCTGTTCCTGCCGGCAACGAGGTGATCCGATCGACTGCTTCGAGGGGGATACATGTCAGCGGCTAAATCGGACGATGATCCGGAGATGGACTCCCTCCCGACAGAGGAAGACATCCTGATCAACGGTGACGAGTCTGACGAGGCCGAGGCGGATCTTCCGGAGACCGAGGAAGCGGATGATGCCGAGGATGCAGAGGTTGCGGCCTCGGCCGAGGAGGCGTCAGCGGTCGGCGTATCCCAGGAGCTGAGCAAGCGCTATCCGGCCGGCGACACTGAGCTGGATGCGACGCGCCTCTATCTGAACGAGATCGGCGAGTCGCGGCTGCTCTCCGCTGACGAGGAGGTGCGCTATGCACGCCTCGCGCAGCAGGGCGATGAGGCCGCACGCAAGCGGATGATCGTCAGCAACCTGCGTCTCGTGGTCAAGATCGCGCGCCGCTACCTGAATCGGGGGCTGCCGCTGCTCGATCTGATCGAGGAGGGCAATCTCGGGCTCATCCGCGCGGTCGAGAAGTTCGATCCGGAACGGGGCTTCCGCTTCTCGACCTACGCGACCTGGTGGATTCGCCAGACCATCGAGCGCGCGATCATGAACCAGACCCGAACCGTGCGGCTGCCGATCCATGTCGTCAAGGAGATCAACGTCTATCTCAAGGCGACACGGATGCTGTCGCAGCAGCTCGACCATGAGCCGACGACCGAAGAGGTCGCCGAGCTGCTCGACAAGCCGATCGCTGAGGTCAAACGCATGCTCGGGCTGAACGAGCGGACCGCTTCGGTCGACACCCCCTACGGCAAGGATGCCGATAAGCCGCTCGTCGATATGCTGCAGGACGAGAGCGCGCATGATCCCAGCGATGACATCCAGGATGATGACATCCATACCAACCTGGATCACTGGCTCGAGAAGCTCAACGACAAGCAGCGCGAGGTGGTCGAGCGCCGCTTCGGGCTGCATGGTTACGAGCACTCGACCCTGGAACGCGTTGCCCAAGAGCTCGGTGTGACGCGCGAGCGGGTGCGTCAGATCCAGATGGATGCGCTCCGCCGTCTGCGCGACATCCTCGAGAAGGAAGGCTTCTCGCTCGAGTCCTTCTTCAAGTAGTCCTCGGTCCGGCCCCCGCCGCTGCTGCGGCGCTTTCAGCCAACGCGCACTGAGTCCATGTTTCGTTTGCGGTTGTGAGCGCCCCGCGCTGGCGTTGGGCGTGTTTCCGCGGCCCAAATTCCTCGACAGACATTCGTTTGAGCGATAAGGGCTTATCGTCTATTGGTGGTTGTGCGGTGGCCCCGACAGCGCTTGTGCTTCGTGCCGATGAGATGCTGCTCGCAGCCGTTCGAACGGTCCTGCTCGCCTTGACTTTTCGCAATCAATCCAGTGTGATTGCGCGGTCGCGCGCCAAGGTGGTGCGCTGCACAACACCTGGGCCAGAACGCCCAGACTCCTCTCATTTTCCCAGCCTGTTTGGGGGGTCTATGGAAGCCACAGCCGACTATTCCGCGGAGCGCAAATACGATTTCGATGTCGTCCGCTGGTTTACGATCATGGCGGTCGTCTATCTCGTCGTGGGTGCCGGCGTCGGTGTCTACATCGCGTCCGAGCTCGCTTGGCCATTTCTGAACTTCGATAACCCATATATCTCGTTCGGTCGGCTCCGGCCCGTTCATACGAATGCGGTTATCTTCGCGTTCGGTGGCTGCACGCTGATGGGCACGGCGTACTACACGGTTCAGCGCACCTGCGGTGTAAGCCTCTGGAGCAACAAGCTCGCCTGGTTCACCTTTTGGGGTTGGAACGCGATCATTCTGCTCGCGGTGATCACGCTACCGCTCGGCTTCACACAGTCGAAGGAGTACGCCGAGCTCGAGTGGCCGATCGACATCCTGATCGCCGTTGTCTGGCTGGCCTTCACCTTCAACTTCATTATGACCATCGCGAACCGGAAGTCCTCGCACATCTATGTGTCGAACTGGTTCTTCCTCGGCATGATGGTGATGATCGTCTATCTGCACGTGGTCAACAGCCTGTCGATCCCGGTGGGCCTGATGAAGTCCTATAGCCTCTTTTCCGGGGTGCAGGACGCAATGATCCAGTGGTGGTGGGGCCACAACGCGGTCGGCTTCTATCTGACCGCGGGCTTCCTTGGGATCATGTACTACTTCGTGCCGAAGCAGGCGAACCGCCCGATCTACTCCTATCGTTTGTCGGTGATCCACTTCTGGGCGCTGATGTTCGGCTACGTTTGGCTCGGTGCGCACCATCTGCAGTATACCGCTTTGCCGGACTGGACCGGCTCGCTCGGCGCAGCGGTCTCGCTGGCGATGATCATCCCGTCCTGGGGCGGTGCGGTAAATGGCATGATGACCCTGTCCGGCGCCTGGGACAAACTACGGACCGACTATGTGCTGCGGTTCCTAATCATTGCGCTGGCCTTCTATGCGATGTCGACCTTCGAGGGTCCGGTCATGTCGCTGAAGACGGTCAACGCCCTCTCCCATTACACCGACTGGACCATCGGCCACGTGCATTCGGGCGCGCTGGGCTGGGTCGCCGGGATCTCGATCGGTGCGATCTACCACCTGATGACTCGGCTCTGGCACACCGAGATGTGGTCCGAAAAGCTCGTCAATGTCCACTTCTGGACCGCGACCATCGGCACCGTGATCTACGTCGTCGCGATGTGGGTCTCCGGCATCATGCAGGGTCTGATGTGGCGTGCCTATGACGAGTACGGAACCCTGGCCTATACCTTCGTCGAATCGGTTGCGGCGATGCATCCGTACTACGCGATGCGCGCGGTCGGCGGCGGCATCTTCCTGATCGGTGCGATGATCATGCTGTTCAATGTGCTGATGACGGTATGGAAGTCGGTATCCGCCGGGAGTCTGCGCGAGGCGCGCGGCCCGACTGCCGTGGCGGCCGCCTGAGCTGAATGAAGCGCCGAAATCCCGAGGAGAGAGTACGTCATGGCTGAGAAGAACACGCCACCGAAGGGGATTCAGGAGCGCATGGAGCGCAACATCTGGGGACTGTTGATCGTGGTCGCGATCGTGCTGTCGGTCGGCGGTATCGTCGAGATCGTGCCGCTCTTCTACCTGAAGAGCACCGAAGAGGCGAACCGCTTCCCAGAGATCGTCTGGAACCGGGATGCGCCCGGCTCACAGCCGATCGTGACCGTGAATGAGCAAGGTCAGGAACAGTGGAATTGGAATCCAGGCGACGGTGTGCGCCCATACACCGCGTTGGAGCTGGCCGGGCGCGATATCTATCAGCGTGAGGGCTGCTACCTCTGTCATTCACAGCAGGTGCGACCCTTCCGCGATGAGCGTGAGCGCTATGGACATTACTCGCTGGCATCGGAATCGATGTTCGATCACCCGTTCCAATGGGGGTCAAAACGCACCGGTCCCGATATGGCACGGCTCGGCGGCAAGTACTCGGACGAGTGGCACCGCCAGCATCTGCGCGAGCCGACGGCTGTCGTCCCGGAATCAGTCATGCCGGCCTATCCATGGCTCGACGAGCGTCTGGTCAACCCGAAGAAGATGCAGCGACACATGAAGGGTCTGCGGGTCATCGGCGTGCCCTACAACGATAGTGATATTGAGGCGGCACCGGCCCTATTGGAAGGTAAGACGGAGATGGATGCCATGGTCGCCTATCTGCAGGTGCTCGGCACCATGGCAAAGCTCGAGCCCGGCGTCGATTACCGTGAGTAGTTTGGCCGAATACTTCGAGACCGACTGGGCTGCGATGACGGCGACCGATTGGGTCGGCACCATCCTGACCGTTGTCATCTTCGTCCTGATGATCGTGGCCTACTTTCAGGTCTTTCGGCCCAAGAATCGGGACAAGCTCGAAGCAAAAAAGCATATCCCGTTTGAAGACGATAACGAGGACCGCGGAGATCACGATGGCCGAGCATAACCCCTTCCCGGGCGAGAACAACACCGGGCACTTCTGGGATGACAATATTCGCGAGCTCAACAACCCACCGCCGCAGTGGTGGATGATCGCACTCTGGGCATCGCTCGCCTGGTTCATCCTATACGGCATCCTCTACCCGATGTTTCCGGTCTTGCCGTGGCAATCCCAAGAAGGCGGCGGCTTTACAAAGGGCATCCTTGGCTGGAGCTCGATCAAGGAATACGAGCAGGGGGTCGAGCAGGTCGAGGAAGTGCGCGCACAGTATGAGGATCAGATCGCCGGAATGAGTGCCGAGGAGATCCTGGATGATCCGGGCCTGACGCAGTACACGCTGGCATCGGCTAAGGTGCTGTTCGGCGACTATTGTTCAGCCTGTCACGGCAGCGGCGGACAGGGTAATCCAGGCTATCCGGTGCTGGCCGACGACAACTGGCTCTATGGTGGATCGCTGGCGAAGATTCAGGAGAGCATCACCAACGGACGCAAGGGGGCCATGACCGCGCACAAAGACATCCTGACCGAGGCCGAGGCCGATACCCTCGCGAATTGGGTCGTGGAGATGGGCGAGACCCAGGGAGAGGGGGGGAGCGAAGCGGGATGGAAGCTCTACAACGAGAAGGGCTGCAACGCCTGTCACGGTGCTGAGGCCAACGGCGTGCTGGCGGAGCTGCCCGATGGCAGTATCGTCACAGTCGGTGCTGCGAATCTCAGGGACAGCATCTGGCGTTTCCGCCCCGGTGGCTATGAGAGCGCGAAGCATACGATCCTCTATGGGGTCAATCAGCCTGCTGTGGAGCAGACCCGCGATGCGGTGATGCCTGCGTTCGGCGATGCCGCTGGCAGTCTCGACGGCAAGCTCGAGCCCGACCAGATCAAGAAACTGGCGGTCTATGTCCACAGCCTCGGCGGAGGGCAATAGGCCTTAGAAGCCCTAACCTAATGCCCTCTACAGCCTAAAACTCAGCAACTTGCGTAGGTTAGGCGGGCATTTTGATAGGGCCTCCTGGAATCAGAATAGGATGGGGAGGATGACATGCACCTCGATGCGGTGTTTTGGGGTTCCATCGTCAGCGTTGCGATCGCTGTATTCATTATCGGCTACCTGGTGTACAAGGTGATCAGACTGATGAATGAAGACGCAGAACGACATAAGAGCGAACAACAGTAGCGCGATGTTGGCCTCAGGAGATGTCTAGGAGGGGTCAGGGACGGGAAGGGGGATCGAGTATCCCCCTTTTTTCTTTCACCATTTTTCGACCCATCATCTCGTGCTCGAATTCGCCGGCACGCCCTGATGGATGCCGGTCTCCCCCGGTACACAGATGTTCGTGAACCTGGTTGCTGTAATATGAATCAAACGGCTCCGCGCAGCTCTGACGCGGCAATGGACGAGCTCTACGCCGAGGCCCACCACTGGGAAGTCAACACCGGCGGCGAGACGATCCATGCTAAACGGATGCCGGGCAAATGGCGCCGCATCAAGTGGCTTGCGGCATCGGTCTGGCTGATCTTCTTCCTGGGGCCCTATGTCCAGTGGAATGGGCGTCAGGCCGTCCTCTTCGATATCCCGAACCGCCAATACCACCTTTTTGGGGTCACCGTCCTGCCGCAGGACTTCTGGATGCTATCGCTGCTGCTGCTGTTCTTCGCGATCCTGCTGGCGGTCGCGACGGCCCTGGCTGGACGCGTCTACTGCGGCTACTTCTGCTTTCAAACCGTTTGGACCGACGTGTTCACCTGGATCGAGGAGCGTCTCGAGGGCAGCCCGCCACAGCGACGCAAGCTCGACAAGGCACCCGTCGATGCGCGCAAGCTGCGCATCAAGGTGCTCAAGCACGCCATCTGGCTCGTGATCGGCTTCTTGACCGGATTCAGCTTCGTCGCCTGGTTCTATGGTGCCGGTCCGCTGTGGAGGGATTTCTTCGTTGGGGGGGCGAACGCGGCCGTCTATGCGTCGGTTGCGCTGTTCACATTCGGCACCTATCTGCTGGCGGGATGGCTGCGTGAGCAGGTCTGTTTCTGGCTCTGCCCTTACGCCCGTATCCAGGGTGTGATGCTCGATAAGTCCACGGTCGTGCCGGCCTATGATGTCACACGGGGCGAGCCGCGTGGCCGGGTCAAGAAGGGTGAGATCGAGGAGACACGCACCACCGGCGACTGTGTCGACTGTAATCAGTGCGTTGCGGTCTGTCCGACCGGGGTCGATATCCGCAACGGTCAGCAGGAGGGCTGCATTACCTGCGGGCTCTGTATCGATGCCTGCAATGCGGTAATGGATAAGGTTGGGCGTCCGCGTGGCCTGATTCGCTACGCCTCCTTGGACGAGCTCGAGGGTGAGTCGGTCAAACCGATGCTGCTCCGGCCGCGTGTCTGGGTCTATACCGCTATCCTGGCGCTTGCGCTCAGCGGCATCATCTACGGGCTGTCGACCCTCGCTGCCATCGAGCTCAAGGTACTCCATGAGCGGGCGCCGTTATATGTCCAGCTCTCGGATGGCTCGATCCAGAACAAATACACGCTGAAGATCCTCAATAAGAGTGAGACGGATCTGAAGGTCGGGATCAGCGCCGAGGCGCCGGTGCCGCTGACACTGATGGGCGCCGAAGAACCGATCGCGGTCAAGCACGGCGAGGTCACGCCGGCGATCGTCTTCATCAAGATCGGGCGTTCCGATCTCGACGGTGAGCGCCTGCCGGTTACCTTTGTCGCGACGACGCAGTTGCCGGATGGCACCCAGGTCAGCGCCGAGCGCGAAAACGCCTTTTTCGGTCCCTCGCGCTGATTCTCATAACCCGAGATGGATGATTCGATGACTGATTCGCTCGCCGCTGGCACCCAACCAACCGCTGCGTCTGATCTTGAGACCGAGCACCGGCGCCCTCGCAGCGCTTGGCGCAATCCCTGGGTCATTGCCTGGCTCGCGCTGGTGGCGATCGTTTTGGCGGTCAATGCGACCATGATCGTGCTGGCATTCGCGACCAATCCCGGTCTCGTGGTCGACGACTATTACGAGCGCGGACGTCGGGTCGAACGGACCTTGGCGACCCGCCGTGCGGAGGCACCCGGGTGGACGATGAGCGTTGATACCCCGGGTGATCTGGCCGAAGGCCGGCCGACCACGGTCCGCTTCTTCGTCGTCGATGCCGCCGGTCAACCGGTCCGACCCGATGCGGTGACCTACTATGCCTATCGTCCATCGGATGCGGCCGCCGATTTTTCCCAACCGATGATCGAGGAGGCGCCCGGCCGTTACGCCGTCGAGGTGAGCTTCCCGATCGCCGGCGTTTGGGATACCTTGGTGGCCGCTGAGAGCGGTGACCAGGAGGTCGTGTTTGATCAGCGGATCAGCGTTGGTGCACCCTGAGATCCTGAAGAGAGTGCCTGAAGAGAGTACCTGAAGAGAACGAGGTCAGAACGGTTGCGTCGCTGGGCGCCCGTTCCGCATCGTGCTTCCGCTCGCTTCAGGTATGCGCGCTGAGATCCTGACGAGCGGCCGCCATGCGCGACGCATCCTGCTATCGATCCATGTCGTCAAATCCCAGCGCTAGCCCCACTGAGCCTGCCCCCAGCGCCTACCCCACTGCCGCGGCCGTCGACCTGAATGGGCGCTGCTTCCATTGCGGTTTGCCGCTGGACGGGGTCGACGTCCTGTCCGCAGAGATTGACGGCAGCGACCGCTCTTTCTGCTGCGGCGGTTGTCGGGCTGTCTGTGAAGCGATCTATGCGGCCGGCCTCGAAGGCTTCTACCGCCGCACGCCCGAGGGTGAGGTGCTCGGACCGCCGCCCGAGCCGCCCAAGCAGCTCGGTGTCTACGATCTTGATGAGGTCCAGGCCGCCTACCTCGACACCTCGACCGAGCAGCGTGAGATCAACCTGCACGTCGAAGGCATCCACTGCGCCGCCTGCGTCTGGTTGATCGAGAACGGGCTGTCGCAGATGCCCGGAGTCGAGGAGGCCCGGGTCAATCTCACCGGTCGCCGCTTGCGTCTGAAGTGGGACAACAGCCGGCAGCCTCTTTCAGCGTTGCTGCAGCGCTTGGCCGAGATCGGCTATGCGGCCGTGCCCTTCGATCCCGAGGCCGCGGAAGGGTCACTGAAGCGGCGCAATCGGGGCCTCCTCTATCGGATGGCCTTCGCCGGTTTTGCGGCGATGAATCTGATGTGGGTCTCGATCGCGCTCTATGCGGGCGCCGACGAGGGCGAGTTCCGCACGCTCTTCCACTGGGTCGGTCTCGCGATCGCGACCCCGACCCTGCTGTATTCGGGCTGGCCCTTCTTCCACGGTGCCTGGCTCGGGCTGCGCCAACGCGCCTTGACGATGGACCTGCCGATCGCGATCGGCGCTTCGATCACCTACCTGTATTCGCTCTTCGTCACCGTCAGCGGCCAGGGCCAGGTCTACTGGGATACCGTGGTCAATTTCCTGTTCGTGATCCTGGTCGGGCGCTTCCTGGAGGCGATCTCGAAGCGCCACGCGGTTGCCGCGACCCAAAGACTGCTCGATCTGCAGCCGAAAGTCGCGACCCTGATGCGCGACGGCGAGCCGGTGGTGGTGCCGATTCGGGCGGTGCAATGCGATGAGACACTGCTCGTGCGCCCCGGCGAGACGATCCCGGCCGATGGGGTCGTGATCAAGGGCTCGAGCGAGATCGACGAAGCGATGCTCACCGGCGAATCCGAGCCGGTGGCGCGCGGTGTCGGCGATACGGTCGCCGCCGGCACCCTCAATGGTGCCGGCGTGTTCGAGGTGCGGGTGACCGGTCTGCTGCGCGATACCGCGCTCGGGCGCATCATCCAGCTGGTCGAGGAGGCGCAATCGAGTAAGGCGCCGATTCAGTCCCTTGCTGACCGGATCGTGCCCTGGTTCGTTGCGCTGACCCTGGGTCTGGCCTTGACGACCTTCATGATCTGGGCCGGTCGGGATCTCGAGACGGCGCTGATGGCCGCGACCTCGGTGCTGATCATCACCTGCCCCTGCGCCTTCGGGCTGGCGACCCCGATGGCGATCGCGGTTGCCTCTGGCCTTGGTGCACGGCACGGTATCCTGATCAAGCACGGGGCCGTGCTCGAGACCCTCTCCGGGATCAAGCAGATCGTGTTCGACAAGACCGGGACGCTCACCGCGGGCCGTCCACTCGTCAGCCGGTTGGAGGTGGTCGACGCTCTCGACGAGCTCCCCTGGGAGGAAGACGCCGGAGTGGCGGCGCTGAGCGGGACACAGCGGGACCTGCTGCGTTTGGTCGCTGCACTGGAGCAGGTTTCGGAGCACCCCTTCGCCCGGGCCGTGGTGCAGTTGGCCCGAGACGCAGGGGCCCGGCTGAGTGCGGTCGACGTTTGCGATGTCGCGGTCGAGCCGGGGGCCGGGATTGCGGGGACCGTCGATGGCCATCGTCTGATGATCGGTACCGCGGACTGGCTGTGCGCCAACGGTATCCCAATCGAGCCGCCTGGCTTGGATGAGCCGCAACGGGCCGGCACGCTGCTCTACTGTGCCGTCGACGGCCGCGAGCGTCTGCGCCTGGTCGTTGCCGATCATCTGCGCGCCGACGCCACCGCGGTGATCCAGCGATTGCAAGCGGATGGGCTGAGCGTGACCCTGCTGACCGGGGATCGCGAGGCCGTTGCGCAGCGCATCGCCGCGCAGCTCGGGATCACCGATTTCGTCGCGCAGGTGCGTCCAGAGGACAAGGCCGAGGTGATCATGAGGCTTCAGCAAAAAGGCGAGCGGGTCGCGATGGTCGGGGACGGCATCAATGATGCGCCGGCCCTGGTGCAGGCCGACGTCGGCATTGCGGTCGGTAGCGGCACCGATGTCTCGATCGCGAGCGCCGATATCGTGCTGATGCGCAGTGAGCTGATGCCTGTTTGCGATGCCGCGGCGCTCTCGCGCCGCACGTTACGGACGATCCGCCAGAACATCGGTCTCTCGATTACCTACAATCTGATCATGGTGCCGCTGGCCATGGCCGCCCTGATCACCCCGTTGGTCGCTGCGATCTCGATGCCGCTGAGTTCGCTCGCGGTGATCGGCAACTCGGCGCGTCCGCGCGGCCTGTTCAAACGACAGCCTGGCTCAGCCGGCATCGCAGCGCCCGTGGCTGAGAACGGACGCCTGTTGAGGCAGCACGACCGGGTCGATCCGGCCGGCAAGCGGAACGGCCGAGCTCCTGGCGCGACAGGGCATTGAGACGGGAAAGTGAGGTAAACGATGGAAGTGATCTACGGGCTGATCCCGGGCATGCTGATCCTCGGTCTGGTGGCGGTCGGCGTGCTGTTCTGGGCGGCGCGCAGCGGCCAGTTCGATGATCTCGAGGGCGATGGGCAGCGCATCCTGATGGACGAAGACCTCGACCGCGAGGACCCTCGGCGCTTCCCGGACGCCGAAGACGATCCGCAGGTTGCGGCTGGGCGCCAGCGCGAGCCCGACGCGTCGGACAAGGATGGCCCCTCTGGCGGCGGGCGATCCGGCTAGTGCAAGACAGCGGCAATCCCGAGACCGATTGTCGCTGCCCGCAATGGTCGTGAGTAGGAGCCCGCTTGCGGGCGACCACGCTGCGGGCGCGGCTGCGAAGATCGCCCGCAAGCGGGCTCCGACAGCGCTGAGAGCCAGGTTGCAGGAAAAGGGTTTTCGGTATTGCTGACGCGATCCACTAGAGGGGTGATCTGGCGAGATGCTAATAGACCGTTCCAGCTGATCTTGCCACTCCGTGCCGACCGCGAGCGAACGCCTTTGGCGCTGGGGTTCCAGCATCCTGCCGGAACGACGGCAAAATAAGGTGGAACGCGGTACTAGGGCGCCCCGAAGCTCCAGCCCCGCTGCTAACGGGCCTCGTCCTCAGGCATCCGCGCGCGCAGCACCTCGAACAGGAACCAGACCAACGCGAGGCCCGGCGCGAGCCAGCCACCGCGCAAGAGTTGCCGCAGCAATAAGAGGACCAGCACCGTAAACGCCAGTGCGCGGCGGTCGACGCGACCGCTTGCATTTCCCTGCTGGAGCGATGGCTCGGCGGCCTCGTTGGCGGCCGTCTCGTTGGGCGAGGCAGCCCGATTCGCGTCGGGCTTGGCGAGCGCGATGCCCTCGAGCGCATCGACCGCCGCTGCAACGCCGTCGCCTTCGCCCTCGGCGAATCGCAGCAGCACGCTTGCCGTCGCCGGCGTCATCAACGTCGCCTCGATCTCGGGAATGGCTGCCAGCTGTTGCTCGAGTCGCTCGAAGAAGGCGGTATCGTGACGCCGCGAGGGCACCTTGAGGCGCATCCGCCGACTGGTCTGGTGCACCAGGTGGGCGTCGGCGGGCGGTGTCGGGCTGCTGCCCTGGTCTTGCCCTGGAACGCTCGCCGGCTTAGCCATGCGGTGTGTTTCCGAGGTGGAACATCAGCCAGGAATTGAGCGCGAACAGGCCGATCAGCGAGAAGCTCACCCAGCCGCCGAGTCGCAGCACGCGCACCCGGGGGCGAAAATAGAGGGCGACCACCACGGCACCGGTCATCGTCATGGCAGCGAGCACCGAGGTGAGATGGCCCAGTGCGAGATCGGCATAGATCGGTCCGGGCAGGTAGAAGAGGTCATCGACCGCGAGCACCAGGATGTTGAACATGTTGCTGCCGAAGATGTTGCCGACTGCCATGTCGATGGCGCCGATGCGCAGTGCCGACAGGGTGACCACCAGCTCGGGCAAAGAGGTGCTCAGCGCGGTGAACAGGGTGCCGGTAAAGGATTCGCCCCACCCCATGACCTCGGCGATATCTTCCGAAATATAAGGCAGCCAGATGCCCGCGGCGATCACGAACCCGGCCGCAATCGCGTAGCGGGTACCGATCTCGCGCAGCGAGCGCTCGGCGTAGCGGTCCGGCTCCTCCTCGGTAAACTGCTCGATCTCCTGCTCCTGAAAGCGGTGCAGGCTGCGGATCGCCACGATGTAGACGATGATCAGTAGCGGTGTGATCCAGGAGACCTGGTCCGAGAATCCGGACAGGCCCGCCTGCCCGGCGATCAGCCCGAGCCCTGCAAGACCGATCAGCACCAGCCCAAAGCCGCCCGACAGCACATGCTCTCGACGCGCCAAGGCCAGCACCGGTTGATTGCGGGTGAACAGGTCGAGTATCGCGAGGATGGCGAGGTTGTAGACACAACTGCCGAGCACATCACCGGCGGCGATGTTCGGGAGCAGCGCCACCGCCGAGGCGGTGATGCCAGCGGCCAGCTCGGGCAATGAGGTAACGGTCGCGATGAGCACGAGCCCGACCCAGGTGCCGCCCATCCCGGTCTTGTCGGCGATGGCGTCTCCGTACTCGGTGAGCTTGACGCCGGCGATCGCGATCACGACGACGCAAAGTGCGAATTGACCCCAGACGAGCACGGCAGTGATCATCGGATGGCTCCGGTCCTCGACAGTCCGAGGGCGACGTTGAAAGGTCAAGCAAATGCCGCCCGAAGGGAGACTGAGAAGCCCTGGCAGAAGGCCCCTTCGCGATCGAAACAGCGGCGATCGAAACAGCGGATAGTGCGGACTGGGGTCGTTCTGACAGGGCTTTCAGGTGCGTACCCGAGCGCTGACTTGTGCGCCCACCTGGGGGCGTACGAGTCCGCTCAGTAGGGGGCAAGTGCGGCCTCTACTTGACGCTACCGAATGAGCTATCGACCGCACCGGCAGGTGGTTTGAGGCCGGCGAGACGGCAGCCCTGGGCAACCGGGCCACCCGGGAAGATCTCGTAGAGGTACTTGAGGCCGCCGCGGCTGTGGAAATGCTCGTCCAGCGCGTCGTGCAAGACGCGGGTGTTGGGATGCGCGTCGCCCTCGAAAAAATACGCTTGCAACGAGCGGATCACCTCCCAGTGATCGTCGGTCATTGTCAGACCTTCGTCGCTGGCGCTTCGCTCCGCGTCTTCCGCTGTCCAGTCGCTTGGTGCATGTGGGAAGCGGTCATCGTGACTCGCTGCCCCCGGATTCATGATGTCCTGCATCGTCTCTGGCATGGCTGCGTCTCCTCGAGAGTCCGTCGCTTATGGTGGTTGGGTTACTACGCCGTCGAGCGGATCAGGTCAAGCTTGAGGCGCTGAGGCGCCCAGGCCCACTGCGATCATAACGCGAACTGCACTGCCGGGCGGTGCGGCAGACCTGCTGTCAGCCGTAACGATCGGCCTGTTCGCGGCGGCGGCTGCCGCTGGCCGGAGGCCCCGCTGCAGGCTTACCATGGGCCGATCTGAGATTGAGGGTCCAGCACGATGAATCCCGAGACCATTGACCTGCCCGGTGCCAAGCTCAGGCTGTTCGACGATCAAGCGGCCGTGGCCCGCGCGACGGCAGAGACCATCATGGACGCAGCTCGCGCTGCAATCGCTCGAGCAGGGCAATTCCGGTTGTGCTTGGCTGGCGGCACCACGCCGACAGCGGCCTATGAACGGCTTGCTGGCACGGATGCGGACTGGGGGCGTTGGTGGATCTACTTTGGCGACGAGCGCTGTGTCGCCGCCGATGATCCGGCACGCAACAGCTTGGCTATTGAGCGAGCCTGGCTGGGACAGGTGCCGGTGCCGCGGTCGCAGGTGATGGCGATTCCGGCGGAGGCGGGTGCCGAGGCGGGTGCGCGGGCCTACGAATCCATCGTTCGTGCGGCGCTGCCGTTCGATCTGGTGTTGCTTGGGATGGGCGAGGACGGTCATACCGCCAGCCTGTTCCCAGGCCGGGATGTCCCGGATGATCGATTGGCGATCCCGGTTCACGCAGCCCCGAAGCCGCCACCCGAGCGGGTCTCGTTGACACCGGCGGCGCTGACCGATAGCCGGCAGGTGCTGATCCTGGTGACCGGTGGAGGTAAGGCCGATGCGCTAACCGAGTGGAGGGATGGCGCGGCGCTGCCGGTCGCTGAGGTGGCCGCGGCGGCGAACAGCACGGTTCTTGCTGACAGCGCCGCGGTCGGTTCGATCGCTGGCTGAGCGTCAAGCCTAGGTGACCGCCCAGAAACAGCAAATGACGGACGATTCCTAGGCCTGAGCGCTCGACTCAAAAGGCGGGGCCGGGCTCTTTGCCGATCTTCTTCAGGATCACGGCAAGCGGGCAGAAGCCGGTGAAGGCCGACTGCAAGAGGTTGAGTCCCACGAAACCGGTGAACCAGAGCCATAATGGGCTGACGGTTGCGGCGAGGATCGCCGAGATCAGCACGAAGGCCCCGGCAACAGCGAAAACGATACGTTCGATAGTCATGTGATGTGCCTCAGAGCAACAAACTGTTACTGGATAATGCCTAATAGTCTATTGAGTCGCCGCCTGTTTTCGCAAGTCGGCAGCGCGCTGTCTTGCGTCGGCGTCGCTGGCCCGGGCGTCGGCGTACACCTGCAAGCGCAATATTGGTACCCGCTCGGCTGGTGATGGCAGAGGATAAGGTGGAGGCTGAACAGTCCCAGGCATTGGAGGCGTTGCTCGATCCGGCTGCCTATCCGCACCCGGTCGATCGCGTGGAGCGCGTGATCACCCATATCTCGCAGGTCTTTCTAGCCGATGAGTTTGCTTACAAGGTCAAACGCGCTGTCTCGCTGGGCTTCGTCGATTTTTCGACCCTGATGCGGCGGCGCTTCTATTGCGAAGAGGAGCTCCGTCTCAACCGCCGGCTCGCAAGGCCTCTCTACCTGGATGTGGTCCCGATCACGCGGTCGGAAGATCGGGTGCAGATCGGGGGCGCGGGGGATGTGATCGACTATGCGGTGCGGATGCGGCGGTTTCCGCAGGAATCTCTGCTTTCGGCACGGAAACTGGACGGACAGCTGATCGACCGGCTTGCCGAGCGGGTTGCCGCGTTTCATCTGAACCTGACACCGGCCCCACCGGATTCGCCCTATGGCGAGCCCGATGCCGTGCTCGCGCCGATGCTCGACAACTTTGGCCCCCTGCGTCGCGCGCTGGCTGGCGACGCGGAGCGACGGGACTTGTTGCTGCAGCTCACGCGCCTGGAGCGCTGGACGCATAAGCGGTTTCGCCGGCTGCGCGGGCAGCTGGAGGCGCGACGCCGCGAAGGCGCGATCCGCGAGTGTCATGGCGATATGCACCGCGGGAATATCGTCGTCATCGACGGGGAGCCACTGATCTTCGACTGTATCGAGTTCAACGCGAGCCTGCGTTGGATCGATACCATCAGTGAGATCGCCTTCCTGACGATGGATCTGGCCGAGGTAGGTGAGCAGGCGTTGGCGCGCCGCTTCCTGAACCGCTACCTGGAAGTGACTGGCGATCACGGGGGCCTGGCCTTGCTGCGGTTCTACCAGGTCTATCGGGCGTTGGTCCGTGCCAAGGTATGCGCGATCCAGCTCAGTCAACAGGCGGAGGCAGGAGGCGATCAGGCGGGTCCGCGCGCTGCGATCGGTCACTATCTCGCGCTTGCCCGCACCTGCAGCGGCCGCCATCGCCCGCAGCTGTTCATCACCCATGGTCTTTCCGGTAGCGGGAAGACCGGCCTTGGGCATCTGCTTCGCGAGCATCTTCCGATTATCCAACTGCGCTCGGACATCGAGCGTAAACGCCTGTTCGGTGTGCCGGAGCAGCATCGGCCGCAGGCGCATCAAAGTCAGCAGCTCTATTCGGCCCAGGCCACCGAACGCACCTACCGCCGGCTGCTCGAGCTCGCCGATAACCTGCTCGGCTCGGGCTTCAGCGTGCTGGTCGATGCCACCTTCCTGAGGCGTGACCAACGCGCCCCCTTTCTGGCACTGGCGCAACAGCGGCGGTGCCCTTATCGTATCCTGGTCCCGGAGGCACCGATTGCCGTGCTGAGAGAGCGTGTACGAGCACGTTATGCTGACGGCCAGGATGTCTCCGACGCCGATATCGACGTGCTCGAGCTGCAGTTGGCGCGTGCTGAGCCGCTGACGGCAGAAGAGCGCCGGTTTGCGCTCTTTCTCGATACCGAGCATCCGCTTCAGATCGAGTCAGTGCTGGCACGCATCGTTGGGAAAGAGTGCAATCAGACGCGCTTCGAATGATACGCTTCCTTTAACCTCCGTCCGCGGTCTGCCAGCATGCAACATCAAGACAGGACGCAGCTCGTCTCAGCGATCACCGAGGTCGTCGAAGACCTCTATGGCGCTTCGGGATCGCCACCTGCGGATGGGCAATTGGTGGAAACGGGGCGAGAGGATGAGCTCGCAAGGCGACTGAATCCGCTCCTCGATGCGTTCCTGCTCGAGTCGCAGCCACGCGTCGAGGCCTATGCGACGGTGCTGATCGCCGACATCCGTGGCTTCACGGCGTTGATGGCGTCGATACCGCTCGAGAGCATGATCGCGGTGCTGCAGCGCTGGTTCGTCGCGATGACCGAGATCATCGAGCGCTTCGGCGGCGTCGTCGACAAGTTCGTCGGTGACGCGGTCATGGCCCTCTTCGGGCTCCCGGAGCCCCGCGGCGATGATTCGGCACGCGCCTTGGCCTGTGCGGTCGAGATGCAGCGTGCGATGCTCAAGCTCAACCGCGCCTATCATGCGCAAGGGATGCCACGGATCTATGCCGGGATCGCGGTCAACACCGGAGAGCTCGTGGCCGGTAGCTTCGGGGCGCCGACGCACAGCGAGTATACGGTGATCGGCGATGTGGTGAATCTGGCCTCACGGATGGAGTCCTTCGCGATGCGCGGGCAGGTCTTGATCAGTGAGTCGAGCCGGACCGCCGCCGGGGACCTGATCGAGGTCGGCGCGGTGAACGAGGTGCGCTTCAAAGGCATCCCGAACCCGGTTCGGTTGTACGAGCTTCAGGCGGTGCTCGGGCCCGACCGGCTCGAGGTGCCCAGGGTCGAGGTTCGCCGAGCACCGCGCATCCCGGTCAAGATGAGCGCCACCTTCCGCCAGATCCATGAGAATCGCATCCGGCCCGGCCAGATTCCGGGGCTCATCAATGATCTCGGCTACTACGGCTTGTCGGCTGATCTGCCGTTGGGCCTGCCGCGCGCCGCCGATGTCGTGATCAACCTGACGCCACAGCAAGGGGGGCCCTCTGTGGGTGATGTCTATGCGCGCGTGCTGCGGAGTGTGCCTCGAGCCGGACGCTTTCGCACGAGTCTAGAACTGACCTCGATGGAGACGCCGGCGCATCAGCGGCTCAAGGAGCTGATCGACGAGTCCCTCTGGCGGCACTGATACCGCCACTGCTGTGCGGTCTCTATCGCCGAGGTCGGTAGGCACCGAGCGAGGCTCAACCGCTCTGTTCGGGATTGATCTGCTCGCGGTCGATATAGAGCTCGACCCGGCGATTCAGTCGGCGGCCGCTCGCGGTTGCATTGCTCGCAATCGGGTTGGCGGCGCCAATTCCCTCGGCGCGCAGTCGTTCGGGGTTGATCCCTCGGTCGATCAGGGCCTCGCGAACCGCATCCGCGCGTTGCTGCGAGAGTTGTCGGTTGAGCTCGGCGCTGCCTGTGCTGTCGGTGTGGCCTTCGATCAGGATCGGGCGACTCGGGTGCTGCGCGAGCACTGCGGCGACCTGGTCCAGCATCGCTGAGGCGTTAGCCGGGATCACGGCGCTTCCAACCGGAAACTCCAGGCCCTCGCCAGTTAGATTAACCAAGAGTCCACGCTCGGTGACGCGCGCATCAAACGTGGCGAACCGGTCATAGAAGGCATGGACTCGGTCCGCGGCTTCGTCGGCGGCCTGCGCTCGTGTCTGGCGCACCCGCGCCCGCGCATCCTCCAGGGCCTGCTGCGTCGTTTCCATCTCAGCCCGCATTGCCGCGAGCGCCTGCTCGGCCTGCGCGACGCGCGCCTCATACTCGGCAGACTGGCTGCGGAGTGTGTCATGACGTGCCTGAAGCCTCTGCTCGAGCGATTGGATCGACTGTTCGGCCTGAGCGAGCTGCGCCCTGAGCGCCGCCTGCTCGTCTTCGAACGCGGCAGCCTGCTGGGCGTTGGCGCTCTTGAGCGCCTGCAGCTTGTCGGTCAGGCGCTGGCTGCGGGCGTTCGCGTCGGCCAGATCCTCCTGCCGTGCCGTTTGACGCTGCTCGAGCTTCGCGAGGGCTGACGCATGCTCGTCCTCGAGGGCCTGGATACGGGCCTCGTTGTCGGCCAGCAGCGCCTCGCGTTCTGCAGCCTGCGCTGCCTTCGCCTCCGCTAGCTCCTGCTCGAGCGCATCCCGCTCGGCGCTCAGTTGCTGTTGCACCGTCTGAACACGCTCCTCAGCGTCGGATAGCTTGGCTTCCAGTGCTTGGCGGTCGGCTTCGAGCTTTGCGCGCAGCTCCGCCCGCGCTGCGGCGACCCGTGCCTCGACATCGGTCGCGGCATCCTGCGGCTGCTCTTCTCGTGCGCGCTTGAGCCGATCAAGCTCTGCACGCACCGCGTCGAGCTGTTCGGTGAGCTCGGCACGTTCCTGGGCCTGGGCCTGCTTGAGTGAGGCCGTGGTCTCGGCATGGCCGGTTTTGGCCGATGCGAGCGCCTCACGGTGTGCCGTCTGCAGGGCGTCGATCTCGTCCGCTTGGGTCTGCTTCAGTGATCTGAGCTGCGCCTTGGCGGCGCTTAACGCCTGCTTCGCGGCCCCGAGCTCGTCGGTGGCCGAGCCGAGATCCTGGTCGAGCGCGCGCAGTGCCTGTTGCTCATCGCTGATCGCTTGGCTTAGCTGGTCACTGTGATAGTTGTACAGGAGGTAGACGCCGATCAATGCGGCCAATGCGAGCCAGAAGAGGGGTTTCCAGACAGTCTGAGACGAATCGGACAACGCGTCATCCTCCGGAATCTGTCGCGCTCAGGAGCAGGCGCGATCTTGTTCGTTTGGCTTGCGCCGGGTCGGGCGCCTAACGATCGCCACTGCGCCGGCGAACGTCTTGTGTCATGAAAGAGGACCATGCGTCGCAGCAGGCTGGCTTGATCACGCGAGCAATTATGCCGATTTCTGGCCGGCTCAGCAGCGCTCGACCGTGACGGGCCTCTCATCCGGCACCGGCTCGCGCCGGGCTCGCGGACTGGGGCAAGACCTTGCGAAGACCTCAGAACGCTGCGAGTACTCCAGAACGCCGGCGCTGGCTTGCGCCGGGCTCGCGGGCTGAGGTTACCGTGAATCACGCGCGATTCATCGTCCGGGGGCACCGCGCCATGAACGTTAGGCGGGGCTGTGAGGTTGCTGCACGAGGGGCAGGCGTTGCGCCGATGACCCGGGGTCAGCGCGCCAAACGTGCCAGCCGGCGCTGATAGCGGCGCATCACGGCAAGGTGGACAGCGGCCTGGGTCACGACATAGAGATACCAGGGAAGCGCCGGTGCATAGTCGTGGATCGCGGTCATCGTATAACGCCCGTCGAGCAGGGTCTGGAACTCGAAGCGGGCGCGCCCGGCGCCGCTGCGGGCAAGCCGACCGCCGGCGATCTCGTAGACCTGGCGCTCGGGGCTGCTCTCGTCGGCCAGGTGCCGCAACGCCAGCATGCGTATCGGCGGTAGCCGCGACCAGACCTCCACGTCGCCGTTCGCGTTGACCGCGCTGCGCACGAGCGGCCAGCAGCATTCACCGAGCCAACGGAAGTAGTTGCCGGCGAGCCAGGCGGCGTCTTGGCCCGGCGGCAGCAGCGCGCGCTGTATCGAGCGCACCAGCGATTGCTCGCGCATGACCTCGCGGTCCTGGTCCTTGAGGCGTTGTCGCGGGCTGGGTCTCAGGCGGCCGGTGGCGGGATCGATGCTGGCCTCAAGCGCTGCGCGAAAGCCGAGCGCGCCAGGTGCGATTGCCCGTTGCACCGGATTGTCGCGCATCAGCGTGTCCTGCGGCAGGCTTTCGACGATGGCGCCGACCATCGCCGGCGGCGCGCCGCTCACGACCCGGGCCGTCAGTGAGGCCACCGTTATCGGCAGCGCAGGCACCTTGACGAAGCGGCGTCTTAGCCCTAGCACCTCGGCGGTCTGTCGGAGCATCGCCTCGTAGCTCAGGGTCTCGGCGCCGCCGATATCGAAGGCCCCCGTGAACGCCTCGGGTCGGCCAAGGCAGAGCAGGATGGCGCGCACGAGATCCGCGAGCGCGATCGGACGGGTCGACGAGGCGGCTGCTGGCGGAAGCAGCAGTACCGGCAGGCGGTGCACCAAATCCAGGAGCAGGCCAGGGCCGGTGCCGCCGGGGCCGAGTACCAGACTGGCGCGCAGCGCGGTGACCGGCGTCCCGCGGGAGCCGAGGACCATCTCGACCTCGCGTCGACTCCAGAGCAGCGGCGAGAAGCGGAAGCTCTCGGGCATGACGCCGCTGACGAAGACGATCTGCTGGAGACCATTCGCAGCGGCGGCATGGGCGAAGTTGTCGGCTAGCACCAGGTCCATGTCGCGTGGTCGGGCCTGAGTGAGCCGGGACGATGGGGCCAATGAATGCACCAGATAGACCGCGTAATCGATGTCGGTGAGCGCCGCCTTCAGGGAGGGCGCACAGAACAGGTCGCAGTGGCGCCAATCGACTTGGCCGGCCAGGTCTGGTGTGCGCGCCCGCGCTGGCGAACGCGTCAGCGCGATGACCTCGAAGTGCTCGGCGAGCAGCGGGCAGAGTGCGGTTCCGATAAAACCGCTGGCGCCAGCGACGGCGATGCGCGGCCGGTTGCGTTTGGGTGGGCTCATCACTCAGGTTGGTCAGGTACAGGGTGGGTTGAACGAAATTGGGTGAGGGCGCTGTCAGGGGCGCACGGCTCGCCTCAGGTTGGCGACGGTCGGGCAGTGCGGTGCGAATTCTACAGCCGGATCGCAATCCGGACCGATGCGTCAGGAGGACCCCGGCGGCTTGGGCCAGGCGGGGAGGGTCGCGGCCGCCGTGCAGGCCTCGGGCTTGAAAATCGACCCAGATTCGCAACCTCTTCGGCTTGCATGATCCGGTGCGGCCTGTTGCCGTTGCGATGATGCGGTCTTCGCGCACCGACTGACCGAAACACAGAGGTGACCTATCTCTCAGTTCAGCGAACCGATGCGCGAATGGGGTCGCTTCTGGCTCACGGATTGCTTCATATCGCCTTCCGCTTGTGCTCTGCAGCAGCTCGCTTGGCAACGAGCCAGTATTGCGCTGGCTGCGCAGCCGCTCCGAACAACCCAGCATGGAGACTCCCACCGATGATTTCCGACGACATGGCATCGCGCATCAATGCGCAGATCAACCGTGAGCTCTTTTCCGCCTACTTCTATCTCGGGCTTTCCGCGCAGGCCGAGAGCAGCAACCTCAAGGGCACTGCCGCCTGGTTCATGGCCAAGCACGGCGAAGAGATGACCCATGCGCTGAAGATGTATCGTTACCTGCTCGACCAGGACGCGATCGTGGCGCTTGACCCGGTGGAGGCGCCGCCGGCGAAGACCGCTGGTATCACGGACATGTTCGAGCGTACGCTCAGCCACGAACGCGCCGTGACTCAGGCCATCAACGACTTGGTCGATCATGCTGCGCAAGAGAAGGACCATGCCACCCACATCTTCCTGCAATGGTTCGTAACCGAACAGATTGAAGAGGAGGCAACGGTCAATGACATCCTCGGCCGGCTGCGGCTGTTTGGGGATCAGGGTCAGGGATTGCTGATGATCGACAACGAGCTGGCGGGGGCGGCGAAGCGAATCGCAGGTGCCGCACCGGCGACCGAAGGTTAGCGGGGCAGACGCCGCAGATGGCCAAAAAGAACGGCAAATGTTGCAAAAAGTACAAGGAAGGGAAGCGCTGTAAGAGTTGTCCGAAGCGCAATGTCGGCAAATGAGAGGTCATGCTGGGTATCCGCTTGGGCCAGCCGGCATACGGTAGCGGTCGTTGAGTGGCGACCCGCGCTGCGCGACGCTTCAACGCAAGATTGCATCGATTGATCCCGCGGAGGACTGTCCATGGCGACATCAGGTCACGACGCCCCCTCGTCCGCTCGTGCTCAGCGATTCAGCGACGCTTCATGGGTGCGACTCGCCGCAGTGGCGATGACGCTGCTGGGTCTGATGATCTCGGTAGCCTTTGCCGCCACTGAGGAATGGCCGGAGGACTGGCCCGACGAGGCCGACCTCGAAGCCCGGGTCGCGCGGGTGAACGAGGGTGACCTCGAGTTCATTCCCGCTCCCGCTGCCGAAGGGGCGCATTATCACCAGAACCGGATCGCGATCACCGAAGCGAGCTTGCAGCGCGGTTGGGTCGATTTGGAACAGTGCCACGAGAATATCGATCCGGTACC
This sequence comes from Gammaproteobacteria bacterium, assembly GCA_009908845.1. Lineage (GTDB taxonomy): Bacteria > Pseudomonadota > Gammaproteobacteria > Chromatiales > Chromatiaceae > Lamprobacter. Next base: position 11,310 of record JAAAOQ010000269.1, on the reverse strand, counting down.
GGCTGCCCAGATACTGTTCCGCAAGGATGGGATAAGGGGGCTCGCGATCGATCGCAGTGAGAATATCGGACGAGCCTGGGTCGAGGGCCACAGCGTCCAGCTCGAGAATGTCGGCCGCGATGCCGAACTTTGCGTCCGCGCCCAAAGCCGGGCCTTACAGTCGCTCGGCGACGGGATGTACCGTCTACGCAACGGCCCCTATATGCGGCGTTTCCTGGACGGCTATTATCCGATGCGGGTCGCGCTCCAGATCGCTTACCCGAGTGATCGACTGCGGCTCGTAGGCCAGACGCCAGCGAGTCAGGAGGGGTTTAGGGTCGATCGCACGCGTGAGGGGCTCGATGTCGAGGCGACCTTCGAAGGCCGCCTCATTACCTGTTTCGACTTCTGTGAGCGCGGCGACAAGACCTGTGAAGGGATGGCACCGGCCTGCGCGACATCGGCGGCACGTTAGCCGGTTCTAATGGCCATCCTCGGGGACGGTGCACCACCCTGATCGTTGCTGTGAAACAAGGGCTGCGAACCTTCCATTCTCTGGGTTGGCGCGTCACCATGGTCGCTAGATCAACAGCTCCTGGGTGACGAACAGATAGCCTATCGTTACCGTCACGAGCGCCACAGTAAGGTATGGGATCAGGATGCAGATCCCCGGCAGATCGTTGCAATGTTGGCTCAGTTTGCAGAGTTTGCAGTTCTTCACTGGGTGGCGTCTCCGCGTCTGAATGACCCGTTGGGCTCGTTAGGGGCAAGCTACGCCCGGTGCGCTATGCTACCGCTCGGGCCGGCTGTGGCAATCAAATTTTTTTATGGGCCTTGAAGCCTCGTTGATTCGCAATCGTTGAGCCGCAAACGTTGATCCGCAAACGTTGATCCGCAAACGTTGATCCGCAAACGTTGATCCGCAACCGTTGAGCAGCACAAGGGGTAGCCCTCTCGACCTCTGGATCGATTGGCTCTCGTTGTCGCTTGGGATGATCGGGAAGAACAGCATGACCAGGCGAGGTCTCTCTGTGGGTAGGGGCGTGCACGCATGCGACTAGGGCTGTTGCTGACCGCGGTGCTTGCGCTGGCGTCGGTTGGCTGGCCGAATGGCGCGCGCAGCGACGGGACCGAGCCGACCCCGGTCACATTGGCCGAGGTCCGCCGCGAGGCCTGGCGCGCCGAGGTCGAGCTGACCGGCACCCTGACGGCCGTGCGCCGCTCGGCCCTGTCGCCCGAGGTCGAAGGTCGCGTGGTTGAGCTGCGGGTCGACGAAGGCGTCGAGGTCGGCGCCGGCGAGCTGCTGCTCCGACTCGATGCCAAGCTCGCCGAGATCGACCGCGATGCCGCCGAGGCGCGTCTCGCCGAGGCCGAGGCGCGCTATCGTGACGCGGTGCGGGTGCGCGATGAACTGCTGCGCCTGAAGGAGGGTCGGCATGCGTCCGAGACCGATATTCAAGCAGCGATCGCGCAGGTCGAGATTGCGGCCGCTGCAGTGGAAGCAGCGCGGGCCGAGGTGGCAAGGGCGGGTGAACTGCTCGCGCGCCACCAGCTCAGCGCCCCGTTCGCGGGTGTGATCGTCGCCAAGCGCACCGAACAGGGCGAGTGGCTGCAGCGCGACCAGGCCGCCTTCGAGCTGATCGCGATGGACCGGCTGCGGGTGCGGGCGACCTTGCCGCAGCGCGACTACGCCCGCATCGCCGCCGGCGCGCCGGCCCGGGTGCGCTTCGATGCGTTTCCCGGCGCCGTCTTCGACGGCGAGGTGGTGGCGAAGATTGCGGCCGGCGATGCGCGCTCGCGGATCTTCCCGGTCTTGATCGACCTGCCCAACCCCGGCCATCGGCTGGCGCCGGGGATGTCGGCACGCGTCCGAGTCGCGGCCGATAGCGGCACCGAGCAGGTCGTCACCGTCCCGCGTGATGCGATCGTCGCCGAGGTCGGCGGCGAGCGCCGGGTCTGGCGGGTGGAACAGGTCGACGGGGTGGCGACGGCGCAGCCGCTCGCGGTCGAGCTCGGCCGCGCCCAAGACGGACGGGTCGAGGTGCTGGGCAGCGCCTTGGGCCCCGGCGATCAAGTCGTGCTCTTGGGCAATGAGCAGCTCGAGCCCGACGAGCGCGTGGCCCCGCAATGATGATGCCCGCCCCTTTGCGTCCCAACCAGCCGCGCCCCAACCAAATTCACCCCACCCAATGCGCCCCAGCCATTCGGCTTGACCGGCTCAGGTAGCAGGCAACCACGATGTTCCGCTTCGCGATCGAACGGCCGGTCATCCTGACCGTCGGCATCCTGATCCTGACCCTGTTCGGCATTCTGGCGATCTTCAACCTGCCAGTGCAGATGATCCCGGACCTGGACGCGCGGGTGGTCACGGTCGAGACCCAATGGCCCGGCGCCGCGCCGCAGGATGTCGAGAAGGAGATCGTCGTCGAGCAGGAGAAGTACCTTGGGCGTATCCCCGGGCTCGAGCGCATGGTCGCGACCGCGAGCACCGGCAGTGCGACGATCGAGCTCGAGTTCCCGTTCTCGATCAGCCTCGAGGAGGCGCTGCTCAACGTCAACAACGCCCTCTCGCAGGTGCCGACCTACCCGGAGAATGTCGATCAGCCGAGCATTCGGGCCGAGGCCTTCTCGTCGAATTCGTTCATGTTCTTCCGGCTGATGCCGGAGACCGGGCAGTTCACCGAGGACGAGATCGTCGCCCTGCGTGACTGGATCGAGGAGTACGTGCTGACGCCGATGGAGCGGGTGCCCGGGGTCTCCAGCGTCGAGCTGCGCGGCGGCGCGCCGCGGCAGATGCAGGTGTTCGTCGATCCGGTACGCCTCGCCGAGCGCGAGATCACGCTGAGCCAGGTGCGCGCAGCGATCCGGGCGCGCAACCAGGATGTCTCCGGCGGCGACCTCGACAGCGGCAAGCGCCGCTACCTGCTGCGCACGATCGGCCGCTTCGATGGCCCGGAAGAACTCGAGCGGCTCGTTATCGCCGAGCGCGACGGCGCCTATGTGCGGCTCGAGGATGTCGGCCATGCCGAGCTCGGCTATGCGGAGGTGCGCAGCTTTGCCTACTCGGAGGGCCGTCCGATCCTGTCGTTCGCGGTCAATCGCCAGATCGGCAGCAATGTCATCGCGATCAAGGAGGCGATGCTCGCGACGGTCGACGATCTCAATCAGCGGCTGTTGAATCCGCGTGGGCTCAAGCTGGTGCGCACCGCCGATGATGTGGTCTACGTGACCGATGCGATCAAGGTGGTCGAGCGCAACCTGGCCATTGGCGCAGTGCTGGCGGTGCTGGTGCTGTTCCTGTTCCTGCGCTCGGTGCCGGCGACCCTGATCGGGGCGATCGGCATCCCGCTCTGCACCATCGCCGCCTTCCTCGGCATCCTGATCACCGGGCGTACGATCAACGTGATCTCGTTGGCCGGCGTCGCCTTTGCGATCGGGATGACGCTCGACAACAACATCGTCGTGCTCGAGAACATCGTCCGGCATCTGGCCAAGGGCAAGGACCGGATGACCGCCGCGCTGCAGGGCGTGCGCGAGGTCTGGCCGGCGGTGCTGGCCTCGACCCTGACCACGGTCGCGGTGTTCCTGCCGGTGATCTTCGTCGAGGAGGAGGCCGGCCAGCTCTACTCCGACATCGCGGTGGCGATCTCGGCCTCGATCCTGATGTCGATGCTGGTCGCGATCACGCTGGTGCCGGCGGCGTCCGGCCGCTTCCTGCGGCTGCCGCGCGCCGACCGTCCCGCGGGCCGCCCCGAGGATCGCTCCGGCGACTATCCTGATGACCGCTCCGACAGCCGCCCTGATGACCGCTTCGGCGGTCACACCGATGACCGCCCTGATGACCGCCCCGGTGGCGGCCCCGACGGCCGCCCAACGCGCTGGCTCGACCGCGCCGGCGGCGCCTTCGCGCGGGCGGTGCTCGCGGCGGTGCGCTGGATCAGTGTCGGCTGGGCGCGGCCGGTCGGGGTGATCGCCCTGGTGCTGGCGATCGCCGGGGGGATCATCGCCTGGCTGACGCCGGCGGCCGAGTACCTGCCCGAGGGCGAGGAGGCCAAGGTCTTCACGCTGATGTTCGCGCCGCCCGGCTACAACATCGACATGATGCGCGAGGCCTTCCAGCGGGTCGATGCCGACTTCTATCCGGCGGTCGGTCAAGATCGGTCCGCGTTCGCGGCCGGCGAGACCGCTGTCCCGCCGCTCAACTTCACCATCGGCTTCGCCAGCGAGCGGCTGGTGTTCGTGGTGCGCGAGGCGACCCACCGCCGCGACACCGAGGCGCTGATGGACGTCGCCCGCGAGAAGACCCAGCAGCTCCCCGGCCTGCGCAGCTTCTCGAGCCGCGGTTCGATCTTCTCGAGCAACTTCGGCGGCACGCGCTCGATCAACATCGAGATCAGCGGCCCGGACCTGCCGACCCTGTTCGAGGCCGCGCGGCAGGTCAAGGCCAAGGCGCGCGGGCTGTTCGATGGGCCGCGTCTCAAGTCCGAGCCCTCGAGCCTGGTGCTCGGTCAGCCGATGCTCGAGGTCCGCCCGGACTGGGAGCGTGCTGCTGAGCTCGGGCTCACCCCGGGCGATCTCGGCTATGCGATCTGGGCCTTCAGCGACGGCGCCTTCGTCGACGAGGTCTTCGTCGGCGACGACGAGATCGATCTCTTCGTCTATAGCACCGAGGGCACGATCGAGCGGCCACAGGATCTCGAGCGGCTGCTGCTGTCGACGCCCGCTGGCGGGGTGGTGCCGCTGTCAGCGGTCGCCCGGCTCGTCGAGACCGTCAACACCGAGACCATCCGCCGGGTCGATGCCGACCGCACCGTGACGCTGAGCATCATCCCGCCGCGCGCGGTGCCGCTGGAGAAGGGCGTGCGGCTGGTGCGCGAGCAGATTATCGCCGGCATGCCCGCGAACGGCGAGCTGCCGACCGAGATCGCGCTGACCTTGAGCGGCGCCAGCGACCGGCTGGAGGCGACCCGCGATGCGCTCGCGGGCTTCTTCGCGGTCGCGCTGCTGATCGCCTACCTGCTGATGGTCGCGGTGTTCAGCCACTGGGGCTGGCCGCTGCTGATCATGACGAGCGTGCCGATCGGGGTCAGCGGCGGCATCGCCGGGCTGGCGCTGTTGAACCTGATCGGCGGCCAACTCGACAGCATCGGGCTCTACCCGATCCAGCAGCCGTTCGACATGATCACGATGCTCGGCTTCCTGGTCCTGATCGGCACTGTGGTCAACAACCCGATCCTGATCACCGAGCGGGCCGTGAGCAACGTGCGTGACGCCGGCATGCGGGTGATCGATGCGATCACCGATGCGGTTAGGGTGCGCCTGCGCCCGATCATGATGTCGATGGTGACCACGGTCGCCGGGCTCTCGCCGCTGGTGCTCAACCCCGGGGCCGGCACCGAGCTCTATCGCGGCCTCGGCGCGATCGTGCTGTTCGGGCTGCTGTTCAGCACCCTGGTGACCCTGACCTTCATGCCGGCGCTGTTGGCGCTGACCTTGCGGTTTGCGCGGCCGGCGGCCACGGCTGCGCGGGCGCAGCCGGCCGCGGAGACCTGATCGCTGTCCCGAGCGCGCGTTGCCGAGGCGACGCCTTTCGGGTCTTGGCCCTACCGTGGTGCCGGACCTGGCATGGCCCGGTCCTGCTCAGAGTTCCATTGATTTCAGGTAACGGCGGAAGGACTCGCCGAGCTCGGGGTGGTCGAGGGCGAGCTCGACCGTCGCCTCCAGATAGCCCTCCTTGCTGCCGCAGTCGTAGCGCTTGCCTTGGAACGGATGGGCGAGCACGGTCTCCTGCTCGAGCAGCGCGGCGATCGCGTCGGTGAGCTGGATCTCGCCGCCGGCTCCGGCGGGCGTGTTCTCCAGCTTGTCGAAGATCGTCGGCGTGAGCAGGTAGCGCCCGACGACGGCCAGATTGGACGGTGCATCGGCCGGCTTCGGCTTCTCGACGATCGAGGTCACTCGCAGGGTACCGTCGGGCTGGGTCTCGGTCTCGACGATGCCGTACTTGTGGGTCTCGTTCGGCGGCACCTCCTCGACACTGAGGATGCTGGCGCCGGTGCGCCCATGCAGATCGGCCATCTGCTGGCAGACGCCGTCGCCGTCGTTGGCGATCAGGTCGTCGGCGAGCAGGATCGCGAACGGCTCGTTGCCGACCACGGGCTTGGCGCAGAGCACCGCGTGGCCGAGCCCGAGCGCCTCGGGCTGGCGCACGTAGATACAGTTGACATGCTCCGGCAGGATCGTCTGGACGATCTCGAGCAGCTTGGTCTTGCCGGCCGAGCGCAGCTCGGACTCGAGCTCCGGCGCCTTGTCGAAGTGATCCTCGATCGAGCGCTTATGGCGGCCGGTGATGAAGACCAGCTGCTGCGCGCCGGCCTGCTCGGCCTCCTCAGCGGCATACTGGATCAGGGGCTTGTCAACGACAGGCAGCATCTCTTTCGGGCTGGCCTTGGTGACCGGGAGGAAGCGCGTGCCGAGGCCGGCGACGGGGAAGACAGCCTTGTTGATCTTGGCCATGAGGACTCCTGTGGATGTGTTGGTTGAATACGCGGATGAGGTTCCGTCCGGTGATCTGAACGGAGGGACCTTGGTGGAGTGGTCAGGCGCTCCCTGCTGTAAGCGCGCTCAGTTCGGCTCGAATCGCCTCGACGGCCGCCATTGGATCGGGCGCGGCGGTAATCGGGCGGCCGATCACGAGGTGGTCCGCACCGGCAGCGATCGCTTCAGCAGGCGTCATGGTGCGTTTTTGATCACCACTGGCCGTGTCGGCTGGGCGCACACCCGGAGTGACCAGGAGCGGCTGCGGGCCGAATCGCTCGCGCAGAACGGCCACCTCCTGCGGCGAGCAGACCAGACCATCGAGACCGGCCTGCAGCGCCAGCTCGGCCAGCGTCTGGACACGATCGCGCGGGCTGCCGGCGCAGCCGATCGCGGCAAGGTCGTCCGTATCGAGGCTGGTGAGCACGGTCACGGCGATCAGTAACGGCGCCGCCGCGGTCTGCGCGAGTCGCTCACGCGCTGCCTGCATCATCGCCAGCCCGCCGGCGGCGTGTACATTGAGCATCCAGACTCCGAGGTCGGCGGCCGCGGCACAGGCACCGGCAACGGTGTTGGGGATGTCGTGGTACTTGAGATCGAGGAAGACATCGAGGCCGCGCGAAACCAACTGCTCCACCACCGCTGGCCCGGCGCGAGTGAACAGCTCCTTGCCGACCTTGACGCGACACTGAGCGGGGTCGAGCCGGTCGGCAAGCGCGAGTGCCGCCTCGGCCGAGGCGAAATCCAATGCAACGATGATGCGGGTCTGAGGTGAGGACGGCATAGTGGGCCTATGAGCAAGGTTGGGGCTCGGCGGCAGGTGCGACGTTATCGTGCAACACTGGCTGCGATCGTCTCATTCTCCCAGGGGGTGGCCGCCATGATCGTCAGTGGGTGATGCATGCTGAAGCCGCTGAGGCGAACCCGTTGCTGGATTGATCAAGCGGCGGCGGAGCAACGGCCTTGACACTGCCCCAGTGCTTGCAGCTTGGGCACTGCCAATGCAAAGCACGCGCCTCGAACCCACACTGATCACAGCGATACCCCGGTTGGCTGGAGACCAGATACCGAATCACCTCGAGCAGCTGGGCATCGCCGTCGGCGCTTTGCACCGACTGAGAGGAGAGCCGCAGCTCGAGCAAACGCTCAGCGCCGACCAGATCGGCGTGCGCACCGAGATACTCGACAAGGAATTCGCGCACCGCCTCAGGGCCGGATTCGCGCTCGATGGCCCGCGATAGCTCGAGCATCAGCGGCGGCGAGGGGTGCGTATTGAAGAGATCCTTGAGCTCTTTGGCGACCGCGTCGCGGCCGAGACACTCGCAGCATCGGAGGAGCTGCGGCAGCATCGCCGGCAGATAGTCCGGCCCGCGACGCACCAGGTGTCGGTACAGCATCAAGGCCGAGGCGGTGTCTCCCCCATCGAGCTCCATCTGTGCCTGGATCATCGTTGCACGAATGCAGTTCGGGTCCACCGCCTGTGCATCGAGCAGGTGCGCGCGCGCCTGATCGTGCTGATGGTGGCGAAGACACTCCTCGGCGAGCTCGCAATGATAGTGCGCGATCTCGGTCTGCATCGGACGATCGGACCGACGTTGCAGCTGATCGGCGGTCTGCAGACAGCGATGCCAGTCCTTTTCGGCCTGATAGATCTCGATCAGGCTGCGCAGCGCATTCCGATCCTGGAGACCCTGCTCCACGAGCTCTTGAAACAGGCTCTCGGCGCGGTCGAACAGGCCGGCCAGCATGTAGTCGCGACCGAGCTCGTAGAGGGCATAGCCACGCTGCGCGTTGCTCAGCGTCCCGCGTGCGACCAGATGCTGGTGGATACGGATCGCACGATCGACCTCGCCGCGCCGGCGAAAGAGCGACCCGAGCGCGAGATGCGTCTCGGCCGTCTCGCCGTCGATCTCGGCAAGTTCCAAGAAGACGTCGATGGCCTTGTCGGGCTGTTCGTTGAGCAGGTAGTTCAGCCCTCGAAAGAAGACCGGGGCGGCATTGCCGGCGTTTGCGCAGGTGCGCCGGCTGGCGCCGGTGCGTCGCGCGACCAGCCAGCCGGAGGCGGCTGCGATCGGTAGCAAGAGGAAGAGCCACTGCATTGGATGCCGACCTGGTTGCAGCCTAAAACAGGGTGCGCATCGTCGGAACGCGCGTCCCAGAGGGCGGGGTTTCGGTCAGCCCGCTCTCTGCGAAGTGCGGCATAGCGGCGCTGAGCCGCAGGCGCTTCGAGCGCTCGCGACCGCTACGCCCTTCCGCTATCGGTCTACGCTGCAATGCCAAGTCTCTGAACCCTGCGTTACAACAACCCCACATGATACAGAGAACAATGGGGGGTCGCATGGTGGTCAGCGGCGCAAGCGCCACAAAGGTTCTGGCAATGCGACATTTACAGTCTGTCGCGCTGCCTTTAAGTTGTTGGTAGCGGGGTCGAGTGGCGCTATCCGCCCTGTGCCCCAACCCGAGTTCAAACCGCTGGCGTCAGGAGCCTTCATATGGGGCAATTCACAGATCAGGTTGCGGTGGTCACCGGTGCGGCAGGTAACCTGGGCCGGGCGCTCTGCACCGCCCTGCTCGAGCAGGGCGCGAAGGTGGCGATGCTGGATATCAGTCCGGAGCGTCTTGATGAGGTCACCGAGGCCCTGCCGGGTGGCGATTGGGACACCTTTCCTGTCGATCTGCTGTCGGCCGGCGAGGCCGAGCGGGTCATAGACGCGGTCAAGGCGCGCTTTGGCCGCATCGATATCCTGGCCAATGTTGCCGGTGGATTCGCGATGGGGCCGCCGTTGCACGAGACCGATGACGGCACCTGGGACAGGATGCTGGATCTAAATCTTCGCAGCGTCTTTCACTGCTGCCGGGCGGCGGTCCCGGTCATGCTGACACAGGGAGCGGGGGCCATCGTCAATGTCTCGGCTCGGGCCGCCCTCAATGCAAAAGGCCGCATGGGGCCGTACTGTGCCTCGAAGGCCGGTGTGATCGCGCTGACCGAATCGCTTGCGCAGGAGCACAAGGAACAGGGGATTCGGGTGAATTGTATTCTCCCAGGAACCGTCGATACACCTGAGAATCGTGCCGCGATGCCCGACCAAGAGCATAGCAAATGGGTGCCGCCGGCAGCACTGGCCGACGTGATGCTCTTCTTGGCCTCCAATGCAGCGCGCTGCGTGACCGGTGCCGCCGTGCCAGTCTATGGCCGGAGCTAAGAGCAGCATGCGTTCAAAACGATGCCATTGGGTGCGCTCCGCGCGTGCCTGGGCGGCTTGGGGGCTGCTATCGGCCCTTTGGGCTATCCCCGTCTTATCCAGTGCCGCACCGCTGCTCGATGAGCAGACCGAGGCGCTGATCGTCGATGCGGTCGAAGCGGCATTCGAGCTCGATCTCTACAACAGCCGTTGCCGACAGGATCGGTCCGGGCGTCGTACCGAGAACCTCAATAAGGCCTTGGCGAGCGGGTTCCGGATGACGGTGATCGACGCTCAGGATGATCTTTTCCCAGAAGGGTATTATCGTGATGTCCAGGATCGCATGACGCGTGACTTTCTCGCGCGGCTGCGCGCCATGGGCGGCTGTGCGGGCGCCAAGGAGGCCAAGCTGCGGAACGAACTGCGCGCCCGTTACGAGCAGGCTATGGAACAGCTCGAGCAGTTTCCGTAACGGGCTCAGCCCTTGCTGCATCGAAGCGCCTCGTTTCGGTCGCTGACCCGACCCGATAGACCCGATCCAGTAGGCCTGATCCCGAAGCGCGATGGCGGGAGTGCATCCTCAGGAGAGCGGCGATGGCCAGCACTGACCCAGCGCCGGAGCAGCGGCGCAACATCCTGATCGTCGATGATGACGATCGCATCCGCGACCTGGTGCGACGTTTCCTGCACAAGGAAGGCCACAGGGTCACCGCCGCCCGGGATGCCCCGGCGGCCCGGCGAATGCTCGCCACCTTCGATTTCGACCTCATCGTGCTGGACATCATGATGCCCGGCGAGGACGGGCTGAGCCTGCTCCAATCCCTGCGCGAGCGCCGGTCCACGCCCGTCATCCTGCTCACCGCGCGCGGTGACAGTGTCGACCGCATCGAGGGTCTGAAGGCCGGTGCCGATGATTACCTCCCCAAACCCTTCGACCCCGAGGAACTCGCACTCCGGGTCGGCGCCATCCTGCGCCGCCAGCCCGACAGGCTGGAGATCGGACCGGTGACGCTGTCGGGCTACGCCTTCCATCCCCAACGCAACGAGCTGTCCGATGGCGCGGAAAAGATCCGGCTGACCGAGGCGGAAACGCAGCTTCTCTCCATCCTCGCCTCGCGCCAGGGCGAACCGGTCTCGCGCGCCGAGCTGGCCGACCTCACCTCCGCCGGCGCCGACCGCTCGATCGATGTCCAGGTCACGCGGCTCCGGCGCAAGATCGAGCCCGATCCCAAGGAGCCGGTCCACTTGCAGACGGTTCGCGGCGTGGGCTACCGGCTCGTGGCCGACTAGGCGACGGTGCATCCATGACCCGGCTTCGCGATATCATGCCGAAGGGCTTCTATGCCCGTGCCATGCTGATCATGTTCGTGCCGATCATCTCGCTCATGATCGGCATGACCTGGTTCTTCTTCGACGGCCATTTGCGCACCGTGAACGAGCGCCTGTCGAACGCCATTGCCCGTGACGCCGCCCTGATCGTGATGACTCATGACCGCGACCCGGCCATGACCCGCGCCCGGCTTGACCTGATCAGTGACATCCAGACCTTCGACCTGTCTATCGCGCCGGAATGCCCGGCCGCCGACGACCGCCAGCGCATCGCGCGCGCCTATCC
>JAAAOQ010000117.1 GCA_009908845.1 Gammaproteobacteria bacterium | reverse complement strand
AAGCGAGCCAGCATTGCTCCTATGCTCGGTCCTGGATTGAGCGCTTCGTGCCGCATCTCTTAGGCTATAAAGAATTTTGCGGTTAACTATAGCGCCCGAAACGAGCCCACAAACCCAGATGCCACTCGGAGCGCGACCGTTTGTACACCAGCCCTGATCTGTCGACCTCGCGCCATGGAGTCGTCGCCCGCCTCTAACCTCGGACGAGTCGAAACGGGAAATCCATCAAAGCCGTGGCCCCAGAGTCTGACTATGCTCGAGTTATCTCTAGAGCTTAGCAAAGAGGTTAAGGGTATGCCGAGACCAGTCACGTGGTGGTGCCGAGGCCCCGGTCACAGCCTTCAATGCCTTCTGGGGTTCAGCCTAGTCGGAACCCTGGCGACCTTAACGATCTTAGGCATTCTCCTGGCGATCGGCGCCCCACGGTTCAGCGAGTCCATCGAGCGCACGCGTCTCAAGCAAGCAGCGGAGGCACTTTCTTCACATCTCGACCTCGTCCGCATGGAGACCGTGAGACGCAACTCAGACCTCACCGTGAGTTGCGTTACAGGAAACACCTGGTGCCTCGGTATCGACGATGCTGGTACCTGCGACTGCTCAGCCTCAGGCGATTGCAATATCAGGAGATTCTTAGGTGACCAACTTGCTTCCGATGTGACGTTAAGCACCACCTATTCATCAAGCTCAGGTCTGGTGTTTGACCGGATACGGGGCAGCGCCACAAACGGCAGCTTCACCTTTACGACTTCATCTGGCTATGACCTTCGCGTTGTGCTCAGCGGACGCGGCCGAATCCGCATCTGCTCACCATCCGGTAATGTTCCAGGATATACGCCATGCTAAAGCGACCAACTCGTTGCCATGGAGTATCCCTGATCGAGCTACTTATTGGTATCGCGATCGGTACAATCGTGGTTAACGGGGCCTTCTATGTCCTTGCCGACTCTGCACGATACGGGGTTGTCAATCTACGCTCTGCGGAGCTAAGCCAAAACCTTCGAGCAACAATGGCCGTGATGGTCAACGACATTCGGCGAGCAGGGTACGCAGCAATCACTGACCCTTTAGAAGTCTCATCAAATCCATTTTTGAGCGGGAGTTATGACATTCAAACCGGCAACGCCGATGGCGAAGATCCGGATACCTGCATAGTTCTCACATACAACTTAGACGAAGACTCGCCACCTCAGGTTGACAATTTCGACGCAAGTAGCGGGGAGAAGAATGAAAAATTTGGCTTTCGTCTACATCAAAAAGCGATCGAAACCCGCACTGGTGTACCAGACACCGACGATGCAGCTGATTGCGCGCTAGGCTCATGGGAAGACCTGACCGAAGAAGAAATTGAGATCACCGAGCTCACTTTTAGTCTTACGCATACACAAGTAGAAATCCTAGAGGATGAAATTAATAACACAGGTTCGTTTTCCGGCGAATCCGACGATCTATGCTCCACCGGCAATCCATGCCTTTGCATTCGATACGTCGAAATAGCGTTAACCGGCCAATTAAAATCGGCATCAATGCAGGATATAAAACAAACCGTACGTAACAGTGTGCGCGTTCGGAACGATAAGTACCTTAGTGCGTTTGATACAACGGCCCCATGCCGGGACCCTTAGCTGGCTGAAGTTGTTCAGAGAAGCGCACTTAACGCTCACCCTAGGAGGAAGCAATTGAGTAACCGCACGACATCCTACTTGACGCGATACCAATCTGGTGCAGTGACGATACTGGTAACAACTATCTTGATGATGCTCGTTACGGGTGCGGCCTTGACGGTTGGGCGAATCGGCGCCAATCAAGAAGCAACATCAGCAATTGATTACCGGACAAGAGAAGCAAAGGAAGCCGCAGAAGCTGGACTTGAGTATGCATTGGCTTGGCTTCGCGAAAATTCGTGCAGTGGATGCACAACGACATTTCCAGGCGACGAACTGCCTAACTTGCAGTCTGGATATTCGCTAACCCCAATCCTGACGTTTGCAGATTTACCAAACGGATATCTAAGAGTTACATCAACCGTCGAGGCTGAAAACGGGGCAATACGAAGTACAGCCCAACAGATAGTGCATCAGCTTTATCCTTATCTGACTCCAGACGGCGCTAACGCACCGCCGATCGTAGTAGATGGATGCCTATCTGATGTCAAAGGAACCCCTGACATTTTTCCGCGCCCTGACGGAATAGCAATCAAGACTTTAGCAACAGATAACCCGGGGCATGGTTTTAATGGAGACTGCCTTGAACTTGGCCATTTCGATGTACGCATTTGTAATAGTAGCGGTGACGACCGTTCGTGTACGCCGGCCGAGGGCGTAGGTTCCGGCGCAGATGTGTCTCCAGCATGTCCTGGAGCAAGCTGCGCTTACCTTGATGGAGAAGCGTCCTCCTTGAGTGAGCCCAAAGCATGGAATTATGTCTTCAATATCTCGCTTTCAGATGCAAAAACAAAGGCAACAGCGGCGGGCCAAACCTACAGTAAGAAGCAAGATGTACCGACTGGTGACGCACCTGATTTCCCTTTTCTCATGTATACTGGAAAAAACCCTCTTAATGGTGGCACAACCTATGGTAGCCCTGACCACCCAGTGGTGATCATACTAACAGACCCCGGCTGCCCTAAGTTTAATGGCGGGGCACGCGTCTATGGGTTTGTTTACTATGCTCAGACTGATGGGGATTGCAATGGCTGGGGAGGCGCTGAAATAGTCGGGACTGCGCTCCTTGAGGAGAGCGCCAAAAAATTTAATGCAAACACTGGATTTTATAGTATGAAGAACTTGAGCGGAAATCCACCAGCGGGTACTCTATTCGCAATTGATGATGCGGTGAGGCTTCCTGGCTCTTGGAAAGACTGGTAAATACAGTATACAAAAAGCGATCATCGTGCTTTTTTTCACCAACACAAAAAAGGATTGTCAATTTGGCTTCTCGCTGATCGAAGCAATGATAGCATTTGCAATTGTTGCGCTAGGCTTGCTTGCTGTTACACAGTTTCAAGCAAATGTACTAAAATCAAACTCGACCGCTCGTTCTCGCAGCGAAGCGCTTCATCTCGCGCAGGAAAAGATCGAAAGCTTCCGAGCTATTAAAGGGGAAGATGAGTTTGCAGCCAAACTGGGAACAGCTAGCTCAGGCTCTGAGGAAACTAATCGCGATTACGCTACCTACCAGATCAGCTGGGAAATTACTCCGAAGACCAACCCGGATAGGACGGTTTTTGCAGTTGAGGTTGGCTGGACTGATTCGGCAGGGGAAACGCGAAAGGTCAATTTGGTAACCGAGATTGCAGAAATAGAGCCGCACAAGGTGGGCAGTCTTTTCTGAGAAAGTATTTCTCGTTTGGATGCAGTGTAGCCGTATTTCGACTGAGCTCCGATTTCGCCGAAAGCGTGCGGTATGAACACATGACCCAAAGCGCTGACGTAGAGCCAAGTCTTCCCTTCGCTAAAGCACCCGGGTAATCTCACCAGATCTGGCATCGCGCGCTAACACCTGACCATAACCTCCAGCAGCGTATGACCAGCTTAAGCGCTGGTCGTCTGGCATCACGCCATCGGCTTCGGCAGCATCATCATCGGCGAGCTCATGCACTAGCCCTAGCTGAGATTCCGATATGCTAAAAACCGCCCTTATCCAAGCGAGCGCCCCGCTTGCCGCTCCCAGCAGCCTCGAGGCATACCAGGGGCCGATCGAGCACGCCGCCGCAAGCGGCTGTCAGCTCGTCCTGCTGCCAGAGCTGCATAACGGCGTCTACTTCTGCCAAACGGAGGACTGTTCGCAGTTCGAGCAAGCCGAGCCGATCCCCGGTCCCAGCACCGATCGCCTTGGCGCGCTCGCGGCCGAGCACGGCCTGGTGATCGTCGGCTCGGTCTTCGAGCGGCGCGCGCCCGGCGTCTATCACAACACCGCTGTCGTGCTGGATGCCGATGGCAGTCTGGCCGGCGTCTACCGCAAGATGCACATCCCGGATGATCCCGGCTTCTACGAGAAGTTCTACTTCACCCCCGGGGACCTCGGCTTCGAGCCGGTCGAGACCGCAGCCGGGCGGCTCGGGGTCTTGGTCTGCTGGGATCAGTGGTTCCCGGAGGCGGCGCGGCTGATGGCCCTGGCCGGGGCCGAGCTACTGCTCTATCCGACCGCGATCGGCTGGGACCTGCGCGACGACGATGCCGAGCAGGCGCGCCAGCTCGATGCCTGGATGACGGTGCAGCGCGGCCATGCGATCGCCAACGGTCTGCCGCTGCTAGCCTGCAACCGGGTCGGCTTCGAGCCGGCGCCGGATGCGACGAGCCCGGAGGACGGCATCCAGTTCTGGGGCCATTCCTTCGTCTGCGGCCCGCAGGGCGAGATCCTGGCGCAAGCACCGTCAGACCAGGAGGCGCTACTGGTCGCTGAGCTCGATCCCGGCCGCAGCGAGCAGGTGCGCCGCATCTGGCCCTTCCTGCGCGATCGGCGCATCGATGCCTATGGCGACCTGCTGAAGCGTTGGCGAGCCTGACGTGTCCCTCTGCGGCCTGCCCTGCCCTGGCCGATCGCGTATTCTGCAGCGTTGCAACCAACGACGATCGGGTCGGACGCCGTCCGATACCCGGCTTGAACCCAGCCTTAGCAACCCCGAGCTTTGCCGGGTTCGCGCCCGTCGAGCCGGCGCCCCTCCCTTGGCTTCAGATGAGATGTCGTAGACCATGAACGAAACCCAACGCACGATGCGATCCATCCTCCAGCGCATTGCCACCGGCCCGGAGTTGTCGAAGGACATCTCGATGGAGGAGGCACAGACCGGCATGAGCGCGATCCTCGATAACGCGGTCGACCCGGTCCAGGCCGGCATCTTCCTGATCGCGCTGCGGATGAAGCGCGAGACCGACGACGAGCAGCGCGGCATCCTCGACGCGGTGCGTGATGCGACCGACCATGTGGTCGCCGATGTCGACGAGGTCGTCGACCTCGCCGATCCATATGACGGCTACAACCGCTGCCTGCCGGCCTCGCCCTTCCTGGCACCGGTGCTGGCCGAATGCGGCCTGCCCGCGGTCTCACACGGCGTCGACGCGGTCGGCCCGAAGTTCGGCATCACTCATCGCCATGTGCTGGAGGCGGCCGGTATCGACGTCGATCGCAGCCCGGCCGAGGCCGCCGCCCGCCTCGCCGATCCGGGCATCGGCTGGAGCTACGTCGATCAGCGCGCGTTCGCGCCCAAGCTGCACGACCTCGTCCCGCTGCGCGGCACCATCGTCAAGCGCCAGGCGATCACTACGGTCGAGGTCATGGCGCGGCCGATCCACGGGCGCAACAAGACCCATTTGGTCACCGGTTATGTCCATAAGCCCTACCCGCGCATCTATGCCCTACTCGCCCGGCACGCCGGCTATGACTCGGCGTTGCTGGTGCGCGGCGTCGAGGGCGGCATCGTGCCGTCGTTGCGCCAGAACGGGGCCTGCTTCAACTACCAGCACATGGGCGAGGAGCAGCCGTTCGATATCGACCCGACCGCGCTCGGCATCGAGCAGAACGTGCGCGCGGTGCCGCTGCCCGAGGATCTGCCGACCGCCAGCCGGCCGAGCGACGACATCGCCGTGGCCGTTGATGTCGGCGCCACCGCCAAGGCCGCGGCGCAGGCCGGGATGGCGGCGCTCGAAGGCCAGCGCGGCCCGACCTACGACAGTCTGGTCTTCGCCGGCGCACTGATCCTCTGGCACCTCGGACGCGAGCAGACGCTGAGCGCGGGCGCCGACCGCATTCGCGCCGTGCTCGATTCCGGCGCCGCCGCGCAGCGTCTGCGTTGAGGGAGGAATCCGAGATGGAAGCGCCCTTCGTCGCCGTCGCCAAGGCCGAGGCGATCGCGCCCGGCAAGTTCATCCGCATCGAGGTCGCCGGACGGCCCTACCTGATCGCCCGCGTCGAGGACCGCCTCTACGCGGTCGAGGACAACTGCAGCCATGAGGACTACCCGCTCTCCTACGGCTGCCTCGACGGCGCGCGCATCAAATGCTCCTTGCACGGCAGCCGCTTCAGCCTCGAGACCGGCCAGCCCGAGGATGAGCCGGCCGACGAGCCGATCCGAACCTACCCGGTCGCGCTCGCGGACGGCCAAGTCTGGCTAGACCCCAGCGCGCCATCCAACCGGGGCTGATCGGGCGCAGCCGGGCGTCACCGCCAACTCAAGGCGGTGACGCACCGGTAATAGGCTGTGCCGAAAAATTCCGCCGCATGATCAAAGTCGGGCTAGGCGGCCGTCTTGAGATTCGGCCCCCTGATCCCGTCAGGTCCAATCAGGCCCGGAGTATTCGCCACTCAGCCCTGGCCTGCATCCTCCTCTGTATCCCGCATCGCCGCAGACAGCGAGGCCAGCATCGCCGTTTCTTCGTCGTCATCGTCGGCCTGCATCAACTGACGCCGCGTCTCGATGCCAGGCTCGCCATGCCCGCTAGGCCCGCCTGGCTCGCCCAACCTGAGCGCTTCTTCGACCAACCCCCTTATCCTGCTCACGGACGGCGGCGCCTCTACCGGTAGCTCGAGCGTCGGCAGCCCGGCCCCCGAGCAGGCCGCTCGCAACCGAGCTTCCTCGTGGCGCGATCTGCGATCACCGCGGCCATCGCGGAAGATGACCACCAGGAGCGGCGAGGTCTCGGCAAGTGTGCAGATCACGAGATCAGCTAGACCTTCCCCCAATAACTCGACTGCCCGCCGCCGCTGCCGACGGCTGCGCCCTGCCGGCTGCAACAGCGCCGCTGCGGCAACCTTTGGGAAGACCCGGTACCCATCCCCAAGCGCCTCGGTGACCAGCCGGTAGCACTCACGCTCCGCTGGTGACAATAACGCCCGCCGCTCAAATGCTTGGGCACGCAAGCGCGGACGCCGGCCTTGAGCAAACAAGAGCAGAAGAAGCGCCAAGAGCAACGCCGCGAAAGCCAACAAGATATAAAACGGCGTCAAGGATCAAACCCCTTCGTGCTCGCTTTTCGTTTCGATCATCTTTGATTCACATCAAAGTAATGGAATATGCCCGCCCCTTGCCGTCATCATCTGCGATCATCGCGCTAGACATCGATGATACTGCCAAATGCGAATCAGGCGCGACTCACCCAAACCGGAATCAATCAAAATAATCAGGCAAGATGCTCGCCATCGAAGCATCGAGTATTCATGCGATTCCCCGTGATGAGCTATAGTTCCGGTCCCATAGACCGATACCACTTACGCTTTTCTACGAGTTCGAAGAGTACCTATTCCCATGCTCGCTTTGGCTCCGACGGAACAAGAGCCGACCTCACCAACCTGAAGGCGGTGGACGAAAAATGTTTCAAAACCTGAAGCTTAGCAGCAAGATTATCTACGGGTTCGCCGCGCTGATCGTGATCATCGCGATACTGGGCGGCTTTGCCACGATCAACATGCTCATCGTCAAGGACAAGGCGTCGATTTTGGCCGAGGAATACGTGCCCGAGGTCGATGTTGCGTCACGCCTACGCGGCGCAGCCAACCGGCTGATGTACGCGATGCGTGGCTACAGCCTGACGGGCATCGACAGCTACTGGCGGGAAGCCGAGACCGAGGCCGACGCGCTCGACGAGGCGCTCGATGACGCAAAGGCGCTCAACGAGACGGCCTCCCATCTCTCGGCACTGGCGGCCCAGATCGATGAGGCCGAGCAGGCGCGCCACGCCTACTTCAACATGATGGAGCAGACACGCGAGCTTCAGGAGCGCTTCGAGGCGCTCCGCAAACAGCTCGACGAGAGTGCCGCCGACTATATGCAGGCGAGCAGCGAATTCCTGAATCTCCAGAACCAGCTGTTCGAGCAAGCCCTTGAAGAGCGTATCGCCAAGATCAGGGCGGTGACCAAGATCGTCGATCTCGGCACCAGCGCCCGCGTCGCAAACTTCAAGTCCCAGGCCATTGGCTCGCGCTTGTTGCGACAAGAGGCGCTCGAGCACCTCGCCGAGATCATACCCGAGATCGAGTCGATCCAGGCGATCACCCGTAAGCAGGAGGATCTCGACCAGCTCGATGCAATCATGCGGAGCGGGAAGGCGTATGAGGCCGCGATCAAGGCCTTTGCCGAGGAATCCGAACAGGGTATCGCAGCCGATGAGCGTCAGCTCGCTGAGCTCCGTAATGCGATGGATGCGGCCGCCAACCAATTCGTGTCGGCGACCGACAACTTTCTAGACAATCAGATCGAAGCGATGGCCGCCGACCTGGGTGCACGCCATCGCGATATCACCCTCGTCAACAACGTCATCGACGTTGGCAATGAGACCCGGATCAAGGCATTCAAGGCCCAGGCGCTCAATGACCTGAGCTATATCGATACCGCATTGAACGAGAACATGCCAAGGATAGAGGAACTCTTGGCTCAGCTCGAGGAAAACACCACTGATCAGACGCTGTTGGAACAGATCGATGGCACGAGGGCGGCGGCAGGCAGCTACAAACAAGCGATGGAATCGCTCGTGTCCAATTGGAAGGCCAATGACACCCTCGCCAGGGACCGTGAGACCGCTGGCAGAAGGCTGATCACAGTATGTCAGGTCACGGCCGAGGCGGGCATGAAAGGGACTCAGGAGATCGCCGACGATACCATGCAGAGCATGAACATTAGCAGCCTTGGGGTCGGCATCGGCCTGCTGATCGCGCTCGTCGCCGGTATTGCGCTTGCCATTCGTATCACCAAATCGATCGTTGACCCGATCAACCGTGTCGTGAAGGACCTGCAGGACGGCAGTGAGCAGGTCGCCACCGTCAGCGGCCATGTCAACATCAGCAGCCAGCAAATGGCCGAAGGCGCCGGTGA
>JAAAOQ010000133.1 GCA_009908845.1 Gammaproteobacteria bacterium | reverse complement strand
AAGACGGCGGCTTCCTTGAGCCGGAGGGCTTCGAGCCGAACGCGATGGTCACCGCCGGCACCCATGACCTGCCACCGCTGGCCGGCTTCTGGCAGGGCGTCGATATCGAGCAGCGGCGCGAGCTCGATCTGTTCCCGACCGAGCAGGATTATGACCAGCGGCTGCTGCAGCGCACCCATGACCGCACCGCGCTGTTCCTGGCGCTCAAGCGCGAGGGGCTGCTGAGCGAGCACGAGAGCGCCGATCCGGTCGACGTGCCGAGCCTGGGCTACGAGCACCTCACCGCGATCTATCTCTACCTGGCCCGCACCGGCTCGCGGCTGCTACTCATCCAGACCGCGGACCTGCTCGCCGAGACTGAGCAGGTCAACCTGCCGGGCAGCGGCAATCGTTATCCGAACTGGCGTCGTCGTCAGCCGCTGCAGCTCGAGCACTGGCTGGAGCGTCCGGCGATCCAAGGTCTGTTTACGGCGGTGCGGGCCGAGCGCGGGGTTTCCGTGCGCGGGCTGGCTCGCTCGGAGCAATCGGAGGGACCAGAGCGCGGTCCGCATTCAGGCACAGCCTCCGGCTTGCCTGGAGTTGGGGCACCTCAGGCCAGCATCGATCAAACCGGTGACAAGCCGAGTGATGGAACGCCGCTGCAGGCGGTGATCCCACGAGCCACCTATCGGCTCCAGCTGCACGCGGATTTCGGCTTCGCGGCAGCGGCCGAGCTGGTGCCCTACCTCGCCGCGCTCGGTATCAGTCATTGCTATTTCTCGCCCTATCTGAAGGCCAGACCGGGCAGCACCCATGGGTATGACGTCGTCGACCATGGTCAGCTCAATCCGGAGCTCGGCAGCCAGGTCGATTACGATCGCTTGTGCGCGACACTAGAAGCACACGGCATGGGGCAGATCCTGGACCTGGTGCCGAATCACGTCGGCATCATGGGCGGCGAAAACCCTTGGTGGCTCGACGTGCTCGAGAACGGACCCGCTTCGGGGCATGCCGAGTTCTTCGACATCGACTGGCAGCCACTGAAGCAGGAGCTCCACGGCAAGGTCCTGGTGCCGGTACTCGGCGACCATTATGGTGACCTGCTCGACCGTGGCGAGCTGAAGCTGGTATTCGCCGAAGGCGCCTTCCGGGTCGACTACTACGAGCACCGTTTCCCGATCGATCCACGCGAGTATCCGCGCATCCTCGAGCCCGGCCTGGCATCGCTGCGTGAACGGCTCGAGCCCGATGATCCGGCGCTCGCAGGCTTCGAGAGCCTGATCACCGCCTTCGCTAACCTGCCGCCGCGCACCGCGCTCGACACCGCATCGCTCACCGAGCGCTATCGCGATAAGGCACTGCATCAGGATCGCCTGGCGGAGCTTTGCCAGTCCAACGCCGACCTGCAGCGTTACGTCCAGGATTGCTTACAGGAATACAACGGCGGCGACGGCTACCCGGCGGACACTGAGCGGCTGCATGCGTTGCTAGAGGCGCAGGCCTATCGGCTCGCCCATTGGCGCGTCGCGGCCGATGAGATCAACTATCGACGCTTCTTCGATATCAATGATCTGGCTGCACTGCGGATGGAGAACCCACAGGCCTTCGACGCCACCCACGAGCTGGTGCTGCAATGGATCAGCGAGGGCCGGCTGCAGGGGCTGCGCATCGACCATCCGGACGGTCTATTCGATCCGGCCGCCTATTTTCGCCGGCTTCAGCAGCGCGCCGCGATGGCCCTGCATCCGCAACGCAGGCCGGTGCCAGCCGATCGGCCGCTGTATCTCGCCGCCGAGAAGATCCTGGTCGGCGACGAGCGGTTGCGCGACGACTGGCCCGTGCACGGGACCACCGGGTACGACTTCGCCACCCTTAGCGACGCCCTGTTCATCGACGCCGATGGTGAGGCGGCGCTCGATCGTTGCTACCAAGACTTCGTCGGCGACGATCCTGTCTCGGGTGGGCGCTACGAGGACGAGGTCTATGCGGCCAAGCGGCTGGTGATGAAGAACCTGCTGTCCAGCGAGCTGCACGTGCTCGCGAGCGAGGCAGCACGCATCGCCGAACTGGACCCGCACACCCGTGACTACACGCTCGATTCGCTGCGCAGCGCGCTGATGGAGGTCGTCGCCTGCTTCCCGGTCTATCGCACCTACATCACCGAGCAGGGGGTCTCGACGGCCGATCGCAACCAGGTGCTGAAGGCAGTCGCAAAGGCCCGGCGACGCAGCCGGATGCCGGACCGCTCAGTGTTCGAATTCGTCCGCGACCTGCTGCTGACCGAGATCGCCGCCGGTAAGCCGGAGCCGTATCGCGAGCGTGTGCTGCGCCTAGCAATGAAGTTCCAGCAGTACACCAGCCCGGTCACCGCCAAGGGCGTCGAGGACACCGCCTTTTACCGCTGGCACCGACTCAGCTCGCTGAACGAGGTCGGCGGTAATCCCGAGCGCTTCGGCCTCTCGGTCGACAGTTTCCATCGGGCCAATATGCGGCGCCAGGCGCACTGGCCGCATGCGATGCTGGCCGGCTCGACCCATGACAGCAAGCGCTCCGAGGACGTTCGAGCGCGCTTGCATTTGCTCTCCGAGATCCCGCAGGCCTGGCGCGAGCATGTCGAGCGCTGGGCGCGGCTGAACCGGCGTCTTCGTCGCAGCGGTGCCAATGGTGACGAAGCCCCGACCGAAAGCGGGACCTGGCCTGACCCCAATACCGAATACCTCTTCTATCAGAGCCTGCTCGGTGTCTGGCCGCTCGAGACCCCGGGCGATGAGGGTTGGCAAGGTCTTAAGGCGCGGGTTCAGGGCTACATGGGCAAGGCGGTCAAGGAGGCCAAGGTCCATACGGCCTGGACCAACGCCGACGCCGATTACGAGCAGGCGCTTGTCGCCTTCATCGATGCCGTGCTCGATCGCGAGCGCAGCAGTGCCTTCTTCGAGGATTTCATCCCGTTCCAACAGCGCGTCGCCCAGCTCGGGCTGCTCAACAGCCTCTCGCAGACCCTGCTCCGGCTGACCTGCCCAGGACTTCCGGACATCTACCAAGGCTGCGAGCTTTGGGATTTCAGCCTGGTCGATCCGGACAACCGCCGGCCGGTGGATTTCGAGCGGCGCCGTCGGTGGCTACAGGCGCTCGACCGTGCAGAGCAATCCGCCGAGGAGGAAGGTCTGCCAGCGGATGCGCCAACTCAGCAGAAGCGGGTCCCCGAGATGCTGTCCGAGCATCTCAGCGACGGTCGCGCCAAGCTGCACCTGATCCGCCGTACCCTGCAGCTGCGCAAACAGATGCCCGATCTCTTCACTGACGGCGAATACTCGCCGCTCGCCGTCGAGGGTCCGCTCGCGGAGCGCCTATGCGTCTTCAGCCGCAGTCATCAGGGCCAGTCCGTCGTCGTCGTGGTCCCGCGCCTGCTGGCGGGCCTGACCGAGCTGGCCGGTGACAGCGGCGACGGAACCGATCGCAATCCGGAGGGTGAGGCCGCCAAAGCAGGCGCTGATTCGAGCGCCGGATCGCGCACCGGATTGCGCGCTGGATCGCATTCTGGGACGGGCGCCGAGTTGGCGGCCGACGAGGTCGGCACCCGCACAGCCCCGGCCGCGATCGACCCGCTGCAAGACCCGGGCTGGGACGAGACCTGGATCGCGATCCCGGCCGCGCGACTCGAGGACGCGCTGAGCGGCCCCGACGGCAGCGCGCAGCAACCGCTCGAGACCGAGCAGCGGGCGGGGCGGCAGATGCTGCGCGCCAGCGCGGTGCTGCGCCGCTTCCCGGTCGGGCTGCTTCGGACCACCGCACTCTGAGGGCCTTCGCAGCGCCTGGGACAGCGTCGCAGCACAGGCGGCGAGCGCACCAAGCCATCCTGAACACGCCCATCTGAAGACGCTTCTCTGAACACGCTTATCTGAATACGCCTAGGACGCGCCGAGATGCCATCGAAGCAAACCTCTTTCACGCCGGGGCCGCGGATCTACAACCTGTTCCCGACGCTGCTCGGCCCGGTCGAGCGCTGGACGGAACAGCTGCCCGAGATCGCGCGGATGGGATTCGATTGGGTGTTCGTGAACCCATTTCACCTGCCCGGCGAGTCGGGCAGCCTCTACGCGGTCAAGGACTACTACCGGCTGCATCCAGCCCTCCGCGGCAGCGGTGGCGGTGGCGACGACGGTGACGGCGACCGCACCGACGACGAGCGGCTGCGGGCATTCACCGACGCGGCGAGCCAAGCTGGACTCGCGGTGATGATGGACCTGGTCGTCAACCATACCGCGATCGATTCCGATCTGGTCCGAGCGCACCCGGAGTGGTACGTCCACGACGATGACGGCTCGGTCCACTCCCCTTCCGCGACCGATCTGGACGACCCTGAGATCGTGACGGTCTGGGAGGATCTTGCGCAGCTCGACTACAGCAGGCGCCCCGAGCGCGAGGCGATGATCGACTATTTCTCCGAGGTCATCCGCCATTACACCGCGCTGGGCTTCCGCGGCTTTCGCTGTGATGCCGCCTATCAGCTTCCCGGTAAGGTCTGGCAGACGCTGATCGGCCGCGCCCGGGAGTCGGCACCCGAGACCCGGTTCTTCGCCGAGACCCTCGGCGCGCCGCCGGCTGCTATCGAGCAGTTGCGTCCTGCTGGCTTCGACTATCTGTTCAACAGCGCCAAGTGGTGGGATTTTCGCGCCGACTGGCTGCTCGATCAGTATCACCGCTTCCGTGACCTGGCCCCATCGATCGCCTTTCCGGAGAGCCACGATACCGCTCGGCTGGCCGAAGAGTCCGGTGGCGATAGCCACGAGTCGCGCTTCTGGTACCTGTTTTCAGCGGCCTTTTCGACCGGGGTGATGATGCCCATCGGTTACGAGTTCGGCTTCGGGCGGCGGCTGCACGTGGTCGAGACCCGCCCCGAGCACTGGGAGGAATCGAGCTTCGATCTCCGCGATTTCATCGGCCGCGTCAACGCGCTCAAGGCCGAGTTTGCGGTACTGAGTGAAGAAGGTCCACAGCACCGCTTCACCGAAGTCGAGGAGCCGGTGGTAGGCCTATTGCGCTGTTCGCAACGGCAGGCGCAGCGCAGCGCGGTGCTGATCAATCCGGACCCGGAAAGCGCGCAGGAGTACGGACGCGACCAGCTCGCCGAGGTCCTCGGCTGCGGTCTGGATCAGCTCAACGAGATCACCCCGACAACCGGCGACGAGACCGCTGCGGACAGCATTGAGGAGGGCATTCAGCTGGCACCGCGCAGTCTGCGCCTGTTCATCATCGATGACTGATGTGCCCCACGACTGATGCAGTCGCCATGCGCCCCGATTCCGGGTCCCGATCACCTGGCTGGGACAGGCCTCAGCAAGCCAGAGAATGGTATGTCGATTGCCTAACAGTCATGGAGCATGAACGAGGCACGGTGACGATGCTCGACGAGATCGGGTGAGATCCGTGCCACGCAACGATACGGTTAGGCCCATGGTCTATCAGCCGCGGGCCGAATTGCATGACCGCGCAGACCCCGGAGACTCAGAATGCCAGCACAGAATCGATTCGTGATGCAGTCCTGCCTTGTCGCGCTCCCCGCCCTCCTGCTCTTTGGGCTATGGGGTTCCCAAGTCACCGCCGGACCGGGCAGCGCCAAGTCACAGGCCGAGCAAGGCGAGAAGATTGCCGAGCAGATCTGTACGACCTGTCACCGTGTCCCGGATGAAGGTGGTGCGCCGGTCGGTCCAAAGTTCAGTACGCTCGCAGAGCGCGGTGATTGGACCGCCCAACAGCTGCAGCAGATTCTGAATACCGACCAGCACGAAGAGGCGGTCCCGGCGAGCCGGCTTCAGCTCGAGGCCGTGGCGAGCTATCTGGACAGCCTCGACAACTAGCACCCCCTTTGGGCATGCTCCAGACGCATGCCCGATGAACGCTTTCAACTCCGGCGTGCTCGCTTCCAGCGAGGCATCGCCACAGAACGATTGGTAGATAAGCAAGGGGACATCCGGGCTTGACGGCACGGTGCAAGGATGCGAAGCACGGCAGCTCCTCAGACGCGAGCAAGGACGAGCAAACCACCGCAGGCAAGGATAGACTTCAAGCCCTCAGGTGGTGCTGTCCACCCCTCGAGCTAGCCGCCCAGGAGGCCCCGAATGACCAAAACCCCGCCGACGCCCTTCTACGACCAGGTCTGCCCCCGCCAACCCCTCAACCGCCTGTTGTCTGGGCGCTCCTGCGGCGCCGAACTCCGGTGGGCGACGCAACGCATCGTGGCAACGGTCTTAATGGTGCTATGCATTCTCATCGCGGCATTGCGCCCGGTCCAGGCCGCCGACCTGCAGATCGCCGAGCAGACCTGGCAGCTCGGGGACTATGTCGCCCATGCCAATGCGGTGCGTACCGACTTCCTCGCGCAGGAGGTTGCCGACAAGTTCGAGATCGAGCGTAGCAACGAGAAGGCGCTGGTGACCGTCTCGGTGCAGAAAGCGGATGGCTCGACCCCTACCGGCCCAGTCGAGGCCGAGGTCCGGGTGACGGTGACACGATCGGAGGAGGAGACGGCCGAGAATGTTGAGATGCGCACCCATCGAGCCGATGAGGATGTCTACCATCTTGGTGTCCTATCGGTGCGCAATGGCGAGTCGATCACCTTCAATTTCGCCATTACCCCAGAACCGGGCGATGAGACCTATCGCTTCGGCTTCGAGCGCTACTTCTTCACCGATTGACCCATACCGCTTGCGGCGACCGGTGAACAGGCTGGATGACCCTGGATGCTCAGGGGCGCTTGAGCAGCTTACGCAACGCCTCGAGCGAGCGCGTGTTGACCACATCCTCGGCGTCGAGCCAACCGCGCCGGGCCTGATCCACACCGAAGCGCATGTAATCGAGGTTGGCGCGGCTGTGCGCGTCGGTCGAGATCGCGACCTTGACGCCCATCTCCTTGGCGAGGCGGCAGTCGGTGTCGCTGAGGTCGAGCCGCTTGGGCTGGGCGTTGACCTCCAGGAAACAGCCGCGCTCGGCCGCCGCGGCAAGCACCTGCTCGAGGTCCAGCTCATAGGGATCGCGCTTGCCGATCAGGCGCCCCCGCGGATGGCCGAGGATCGAGAAGCTCGGATGATCCATCGCTCGCAGGATGCGCTCGGTCTGCTTCTCGCGGGACAGGTCCAGCTTGTCGTGGATCGAACAGACGCAGAGATCGAGCCGCTCGAGGATCGCGTCGGGCAGATCCAGAGAGCCGTCCGCCAGGATGTCCACCTCGGCTGACTTGAGTACCCTGATCCGATCGCCGAGCCTGTCGTTGAGTCGATCGATGCGGTCGATCTGCTCATTCATGCGCCGCTCGTCGAGCCCTCCCGCGATGGTCAGGTTCTGGGTGTGATCGGTGATCGCCAGGTACTCATAACCGCGCTCGGCCCCGGCCTCTGCCATCGCGCGCAGGCTCTCGTGACCATCGCTGGCGCGGGTGTGGCAGTGCAGATCGCCGCGGATCGCGTCGAGCTCGACCAGCTCGGGCAGCTTCCCCTCCTGCGCGGCCTCGATCTCGCCCCGGTTCTCGCGCAGCACCGGTTCGATATAGGGCAGCCCGACGCTGGCATAGACCTCCTGTTCGCTCCGCCCGGCGATGCGCTCCTCATCGCGGAAGACACCGTATTCGTTGATCTTGAGCCCGCGTTCCATCCCCATCCGGCGCACCGCGATGTTGTGGGCCTTGGAGCCGGTGAAATAGTGCAGCGCGGCGCCATAGGCGGCCTCCGGCATCCGACGCAGGTCCACCTGCATGCCGGAACGGAGCACGACAGTGGATCGGGTCTCCCCCTGCGAGACGATCTCGCGCACTTCTTCATGGCCGGTGAAGCGGGCCATCACCGGCGAGTCCTCGACGGCAGTGACCAGGATATCGAGGTCGCCCACGGTCTCCTTGCGGCGCCGGAAGCTGCCCGCGATCGCAAGATCCTTCACCCCATCGACCGCGCGCAGGTCGGCGGCGAGGGTCTGAGCGATCTCCTCGGCCTCCATCAACCGCGTGCGCGGCTCCTGCCCTTGTCGCCGCGCCAGATGCTTGGCGATCGTCTCCTCGGTCTTGCGGCCAAAGCCCTCGAGCTCGCGGACCCGGTGCGTTTCGAGGGCCTGCTTAAGGTCGTCGAGGTTCTCGACCCCAAGGTCTTGATACAGCGCCTTGACACGCTTCGGGCCCAGCCCGGAGAGCTGCATCAGCTCGCTGAGCTGGGCCGGTAGCGTCTCCTTGAGCTCGTCGAGCTGAGGCAGCTCACCGGTCTCGACGAGGGTCGCGATCTTCTCGGCCATGCGTTGACCGATGTCCGGCAGCTCGGTGAGATCGTCCCCGTTCGCGACCAGATCGGCGACGCTCTGCGGCAGCCCCGAGATGGTCTGCGCCGCTTGGCGATAGGCCCGCACCCGGTAGGCATTGCCGCCCCCGATCTCGAGCAGATCGGCTGCGCGCTCGAGCCGATCAGCGATCTCTTGGTTATGGATGGTCATCGCAGTCCTCTTCAGCGGGCCATTGCCTGATGCAGCACGCCATCTGGATACCGGACGAATCGGCACACCGCAAAAATGGGCATACTCGAAGAGGGAATCGCCTCAACAATGCTCCAGGAATCAGTCACGGGCGAGGAATGCGACGGTATCGAGCTTGCCTGCCTCCTCGAACAGATGGCTGGCGTCGGGAACGATCTCGATCTTCGGCTCGATGTGCATCTTCAGCCACGACCGGCATGCCGCTCGCAGTCGCCTCGAGGCCGGTTCAAAAGACCCTTCGGTAGCTGATTTGAACCATCGCCGCCCCGGGCCCAGCCAGGCCGTTGCGCCGTATTCTGACCTGGCGCTTGCAGACCGCGTTTGGCGTTTGGAAGCCATTGCGTGGGCATGCCATTACCCATAAGTCGCCCCCACGCTGCGCTGAGCCTCCAACGCGAGCACAAAATCCGG
>JAAAOQ010000016.1 GCA_009908845.1 Gammaproteobacteria bacterium | reverse complement strand
CTTGCCGCAGGGACTCGTTGTTCGCGCTAATCTTGATCTCCTCGTCGCTCTAACTGTCTGTAAGTTCAAGATATTGTATGCTACTGAAATCCCGGAGAGCCTAAGATGGCACTCGAGAAAGCGCTTGCCGAACTCCAAGGGCGGGATCAGACCGCTTGGTCTGTCATTCATTACTGTTTAGATGTATTGGCTGGAGCTGTCGACGGCAATCGAATCCCGGAAGCAAATCTAATCATTGCACTAGATCGCTTGAGCGCGGCGACCGATACGCGAGAGCGAGCGATCGCTAAGGCCGGTACTAAGTAACTTCTCAATAAGTCACGGCACGGCAGAGG
Organism: Gammaproteobacteria bacterium; assembly: GCA_009908845.1. Taxonomy (GTDB): domain Bacteria; phylum Pseudomonadota; class Gammaproteobacteria; order Chromatiales; family Chromatiaceae; genus Lamprobacter. The sequence continues at coordinate 8,617 of JAAAOQ010000016.1, read as the reverse complement.
TCGCAGCCCGCTCACGGACGATGTCCGGCAAGGGCGGAATCATGCCGGTCTGCTCGATGCGGTCGTTGAGATAGTCCCAGAAGGAAATGCCCAACTTGCGGCAGGTCTTCTTCAGGCTGGCGAAGGTATCGCGGCAGCGTCGCCCGAGGTCACTGCGTGTTCCGCCGCTGATCTTGCGCCATTTGACGTAGCCGCGGATGTCGTTCTCACTGCCGTTGGTGTGCAGCGGGATATCGGGTCGCAGCAACACCAGCAGCAGCTCGCTCTGGTGGCGATGTAGCCGCTTCAAGGTCTGGTTGAGGGCGGCGAAGGACGTCTTTTGGGTAAAGATCGCCTCGAAGCGCTCGCGCAGTGGGGCGATGGCCTCTGGATCGGGGTCACGCTGATAGGCCTTGAGGTCCGCATAGAGCGTCCAGATCTGATCGCGCACCCCCTGCTGATCGGCGCGCTGCTGCGCATTGAGCGGGATGAGCTTGTGGATCAGCCGCTCGGCATGTACCCAGCACAGGGCATGCAGCAGGATGGCGAATTGCCCAGCACCGTCGCTGACGATGGCCAGCTCGCGCGAGAGGCCGTTGGCTAAAAGCCCGCCCAGCAAGGCGCCTTCGGTGGCGATGCGCTGGTGGCGCTCCTGGGTGATCCCCAGCGCGCTGAGATGCTCGCCCCAGGCTTTGGCGGTGGTGAGCTCCCGGATCGGGGAGGCCATCAGCGCCTCGCGCTTGGCCTGAGGAAGGCCCTGCTCGTGCCAATCGGTCAGGGCCTCGGCGGTGCAGCTGTAGAGTGGATCGCCGGCTTGCAGCAGGGTGAGAAAGTTGACCCGGCTCTTGCTGTCGGTGCTGCTGAACCAGGCAAAGAGATCATTGCCGATCTGGGTGACGTAACCGTTGCGGCCCTGATGGCGGGCGCCCGAATCATCAACCGTGATGCAAGAGCTGACCGCGAGGCCGACCTTGAGCAGGTCATCCTTCTCGGCAAAGAACGCCTCGTTGTGCCCACTGAGCAGGGCGTCGATCTGCCCGACCGAGAGGTCGATGCCCCATTCCAGCAACGGCTCACGCAGCAACGGCTGGGTGACATGACAGTGGTGGTACTGGTAGAGCACGTAGGCGCGCAGGCCGGTGCCGAAGTGCCCGCCCTGCAGGGTGCTCGGCAGCTCGCCGCACAGCCACTCGCCCTCCGGGGTTTGCCAGACCTCAAGGCGGTAGCGGGTGTTGTGCGCCTCAATCTTGAGATCCTGCACCACCACGTCGCGATAGCCCTTGAAGCGCGAGCCCGGCGGGGGTCGCTGACTTGGTGGAATACGGCGGTCTTCGTGGATGTTCAGCTGCGCGGTTTTGGCACGCTTGCTCGAGCCCGGGCGCTTGCGAGTGCCTTCGGACGGATCCTCGTCGCCCTGCTGCTCATCGCCTTGCCCGGCCTTGTGCTCCATCCCGCTGGGCTTGAAGCGCGGCTTGCCTTGCTCGCCCTTGAGCCTCGCGATCTCATCGCGCAGTTGTTGGATGGCCTCGCTCTGCTGCTGGGTCTGCTCGGCCAAGGTCTCGATCAGGCGCACCAACTCATCGATCAGCGCGGTGCGCTCGGTCTCGGGAATAGGTGGGAGTTCGATCACAGCGGCTCAGGCAGGGACTTCTCAGGGGCGGGACAAGGGCGTCTGGTCGCCATGTTAACGCAGCAGCGGCTCTCGGTTGCCATGACTTATTGAGAAGTTACGGTACTAACGAGCAAGTTGTTGCTTTACAGCCGAATAATGGGGGACCGAAGCGACTATTCTTCAGAGGAATTGGAGCCAACTATCAAGAGAGATCGTTTAGGGAAAATACACGCCAGATTGAAACCGTCTTCAATGCGGGCTGAACGAATCGCGAAACGCTATTATTCACACCTTCTAGGCCGTACTGGCTTCGGCCCAACCTGGGCCGAGATCGTGGCAGCCACTGAGCGATCCTGCACCGAGGCCGTCGGCGACCTCCTCGAAAACCAATGCACCTAAGCTGGTTGCGCGCGAGTTGTCCGCGGCTGCTGTGGATAACCATGTTGAGAAGTGCGTGTCGGTGAGCGGGCTGGACCTGTTTTGGTTACCATTACGCAGCAGCAAGACTAGATCGGTCAGCGTTTGTGCAGCCTTGCGGCGTTCGACTGTTCGTTGGGATGGGAATCTGTCTATCCCTGCTAGTCTTCGTCCTTGTTTCGCGACCTGCTTGATGCCATGCAACAGGCGTTTGGTCGTCGCTGATGCGAGGCAGAGGCTCTGTTTGGACCGACGCAAGGCTCGGTCTTGAAAACAACAAGGACATCGTCTAGAGCTGCGACGCTCTGACTCCGTGCTTGGACCGACACGCGTTGTCGGTCTTGTTGAGAGGAGCGGCGATTGCGTGATTGTTCGTGCTGTACCGACAGCGCCGCGCCGGCGCACGGCGGAGCCCAAGCGCGGGCATGGCCCTGGATTGCCACAGCCGGCGTCGCGGCATCGCCCTCGCCTAAAACCGCGCCCGAAAGCGCTCAAACGCCGCCGCGAAGCGCTCAGCGGTCGGCAGCATGCGTCTGGGGAGTTCGGCACCGGGGCGACCGGGGCTGTTGCCAGTGGCTTAACGTCGAATCCGTGCCAGTAGCCTCAGCACCGAGATGTACAACCAGACCAGCGTCACCATCAGGCCCAGCCCAACGAACCAAGGCATGTAGCTCGGCTGCTGGCGGCCTTCCATCTGCGCGATGCGCTCGAAATCCACCAGCAGGTTGAGCGAGGCGACGGTGACGATGAAGCCCATCCACAGGATGCCGCCGGCGCCCGCCTCGTGAATAAAGGGCAGGCGCTGGCCGAGCAGCCAGAACAGGAAGCTCGCCAAATACACCAGCCCAATGGCCGCGGTGGCCGTATAGGTCAGCACCATCAAGCGCCGGCCGACCCGAATCAGTCCCAGCCCGTGCAGCACCCACAGCACCAGGAAGACCGCAAAGGTGAGGCTCAACGACTGCAGCGCGATGCCAGGGAATTCGCGCTCGAACCCAAGCGCGAGCCCGCTCATGAACAGGCCGCTCGCCAGCGCATAGAAAGGGGCGGTCCAGGGGGCTGTCCAGCGATAAAAGGCGGTCAGCGCCGCCACGCTCAGACCCACCACGCCGGCGCCATAGCCGAGATTCCGAGCGAGTTCCGCCTGCGTGGCATCGCCAGCCGCCACGGCCGGATAGAACAGCAGCACCATCGCCGCGGCCGCGGCCAGGCACAGCATCAGCAGCACCGCCACCACCTGCATCACCCGCGCGCGGCTCATGATCAGGGTGCGCGCTGCCTGCGCGGCGGGAACAGGTGCCGATCTGATTGGCAGACCGCGCGGAGCTAGAAAGGGGCTGCCAAAGCCAGCCGTAAGCGTGTTGACGTTCATCACCAGCAAACTCGATACCGGTCGTTGTACGCAATCCAGATCAACCGCTGCCATTGCGCGTTCATATTGAAATCCGCGGGGTACGTGATGGCTAGCGCAAGATCACACGGTTAGTGGCTCCCTAGCTTCGCGGCACGGCGCAGCTATCCGGCCGCTCGATCAGCGCGTCGGTGAGTGGAAAATCGTCTCAGGAGTCTCAGCGCTGAGGATGCGTTTAGACCATTGCAGGAGTTCTTCCGGCTGTGCTGCCACGATGCGCTCGCGGTGCGTTTCAAGCGCCGCTGAGCCGAATTTTTCTTCCAGCAGCAGCATCAAGATCGTTGCTTCACCTTGCTGCAAGCCCTTCTCAATTCCCGCTCGTTCAACGGTGATCACATACGGCATACGCTGTTGCTCCTCGTAGGTAGAGAGTTGTTGGCGAAAATCCGCTTCCAGCGCCTCGGGTAGGCGGATCATCCAGTCGATGAGCCGAAAGAGTTCCAGGATCAGGGCGCGCTCATAGCCACGCTCATACAGCAAGCGGATCAGGCTAAACGTCCAGCCCTTGAGCGTTTCAGCCTCTTTGGTGACCTTGGCGCGGATCTGGGCCATGACCACCCTTTCTCACGCCACTGGCGCGCCCAATCGCCGCCTTGGCGGCCGGGATCGACGCTTCCGGGCAGGAAGCAATGTTCAGCTAAACTCCCGCAATGACACGTTATCGCGATCTGCTCTCAGCCGCCTTGCAAGGGGAATCCCTGGCCATCACGCCGGTCGCTGTTTGGCGACATTACCCCGAGCGGGATCAAGACTCAGACAGCCTCGCCGAGGCCACCCTGGCCGACCAGGCGCGATTCGATGGCGACCTCGTCAAGCTCACGCCGGCCTCCACCTGGCAATCGCGCGACCAGGGTCTGGTTGATGAATGGGCCGGGGATGCCATCGGGCGGCGCGCCATTGTTTCAAGACCTGTTCAAGTACCCACCGACTGGTTGCGGCTCAAGCAACTGGACCCGTGGCGTGGGTTCAGCGCGCGAATCTTACACTCGGTTGAGCGGGTGAGGCGCGCGCTGCCAGGCGACATTCCGTTGTTGGCCACCGTATTCAATCCCATCTTTCAGGCCGTCCAGCTCGCCGGCTTCGACACCCTACGCAACCATGCGCATGCGCATCAGCCAGAACTCACGCAAGGACTGGATACACTACTGCGTAACACCTTATCGGTAATCGGCGCGTTGGCGGATCTCGGCGTTGACGGCATCTTTCTCGCCACGCAGCATGCTGGGCGCTCCGCACTGGCTCCCGAGCCCTACGGATCACTGGCCCTGCCTGCCGATCGCGCTTGTCTGGAGGCGGCCCCGCTGCCATTCAATATTCTTCATTTGCATGGGCCGGACCTGCATTGGGAACCCTTCGTCGACCTCACCTCCGCGATCATTCACTATGACGCCACCCCAGAAAACCCCGAGCCGGCGATGCTCGCATCACGAGTCGCCCGCGGCCTGGCCACCGGCCCGCATCCGGCTGGCACGCTTCTTCATGGAGACCCCCAAACGCTGCGCGCCGACATCATGGCATTGCGCCAGCGCCTATTTGGCCGCCGGTTTTTCCTCGCGCCTGGCTGCGCCTTGCCGCTCGCGGTTCGCGAAGCGCAAATCATGGCGATGATGCGCGCCGCGCGCGAGCCTTTGTCAGCGTCCGCCCCATGAGCAAGCTCCCTTTGGATGCCAATGGTCCGCAAGACCACCCCTTCACCCCCTTTCCCGACTCCGCCCTCGATGGCTCAATCCTGGATCGCTTCCGCGCGATCGCCGATTGCTATGCCAGCCAGATCGCCATTGACGACGGCCAGCGTCGCCTGACCTATCGAGCGCTTGCGCAATGGGTCGATCGCCTTGCAGGGGCGCTCATCCAGCAACTGCCAGCGGATGCCGACCCCGTCGCCATCTACCTAGATCACACGGCCCATTTCCCGCTGGCCATGCTTGGCGTCCTGGCCGCGGGGCATGCCTATGTTCCGCTCGATGTCGGTTTTCCCCAGAGCCGCAACCAGCACATCCTGGCCCATGCCGGTCTCTCGGCCATCGTGACCGACACAGCCAACGCCCCACAGGCTGCCGAGTTGCTTCGCGGCGGTCAGCCTTTGGTGGTGCTCGACCAGCTCGACCCCATCGGCACGCAGCCATCAGACCGCTGCACCGCAGACAGCCTGGCCTATATCCTCTATACATCAGGATCATCCGGCGCGCCGAAGGGGGTGTATCAAAACCATCGCAATTTGTTGCACGACGTCCTGCAATACACCAATTCAATCCACATCAACCCCGATGATCGACTCACACAGCTCTATTCCGGTAGCGTCAATGGCGCCATTCGCGATATTTACGGCGCACTGCTCAATGGCGCCGCGCTGCATCCACTCGCGTTCCGGCATCTCGGTGCTGCAGGATTGATCGACGCCCTCGCCGCGCGTCGCATCACCCTGTATCACTCGGTCCCGACAGTGTTTCGGCACTTGATCGCGGCGATGGCGCCGGATCAGCGCCTCGCGGGTATTCGGCTCGCCTATTTGGCGGGTGATCGCGTCACCCATGACGATGTCGATGCCTTTCAGCGCCACTTCCCACGCGATGCCCTGCTCTATACCGGCATTGGCTCCACAGAGAACGCCACCCTCTATCGTCAATGGTTCATCGGCCGCGACACGCCACGCGATGGAGCGACGCTCCCTGTAGGACGGGCGATCCCCGAGCGCGACATGGTCTTATTGGACGAGCACGATGTGCCGGTGCCCGTCGGCGCCGTCGGCGAGATCGTCGTCACTAGCCGTTATCTCGACCTCGGCTATTGGCGCGATCCCGAGCTGACCCGCCGCTGCTTTTCGCCGTCACCGCATGATCCGCAAGCCCGGGTGTTCAGAACCGGCGACCTCGGCCGCCTGCGCCCCGACGGCCTGCTCGAGTTCCTCGGTCGCAAGGATCATCAGGTCAAGATTCGCGGTTATCGGGTCGAGTTAGGCGCGATTGAAGCCGCGGTGCGAGAACAGCCAGGAATCAGAGACGCCGCGTTCGTCGTGCGCGAGCAGCGCTCCGATCAGCAACGCCTGGATGCCTATGTCCTCACCGATCAACCGCGCCGGGGGTCCGTCGATCATCTACGTCAATCCCTGCGTGATCGACTGCCTCCGCACATGATTCCGGCAACGCTCACCGCGCTGGACGCTTGGCCGCTGACTCCCAACGGCAAGCTCGACCGCGCCGCGCTGCCGCTTCCCCAGCTGAATCGCGCCACCCTTGGCACCGACTACATCGCCCCGCGCACGCCCACCGAGCAAGCTCTGGTCGAACTCTGGCAAGAGGTGCTGCAGCTCAACGAACCACTCGGCATCCATGACGACTTCTTCGCCCTCGGCGGACACTCCCTGCTGGTCACCCAAGTGCTCGGGCGCATCGTCGGCCTGTTCGAGCTTGAGATCTCCCTGCGCGCCTTCTTCGCCGCGCCGACCATCGCCGCCCTCGCTGTCCGGATCGAACAGTCGCAATGGCAACGGGTACCATGGCCCGAAGAATCCGTTGCAGACGGTTCCGAGCGGGAAGAGCTTTTCATCTGACCACTCATTTGCGATTTTCGATACGGTCGACACGACCAGGCTTAGCCTTGCCCTCGAGTAGAGCAGTGATATGAGCGCACTCAACCAGCAGCGGCTGAACCATCTCCGCCAATTCATCGACAACCGCCTGTCCTGGGATGACGGCAACGCCCTCAATACGCCTAGTGAGCCGTTAAGCCGATCTCCGGTTTTCGTGCTCTGCCCGCCACGCTCGGGTTCCACCCTGCTACGCGTCATGCTGGCAGGGCACCCGCAACTGTTCGCGCCCCCTGAGTTGGAACTTCTATCCTTCACTCATCTCGGCAATCGCCGACGAGCTCTGTCAATCCGTCACGCGGACATGCTCGAAGGTTTGAAGCGGGCGCTGATGTCACTGAAAAACTGCTCGGCACCCGAGGCGCTCGCCCTGCTGTCACGATTCGAGCGCGCCAACACCCAAACGCCAGCGTTCTACGAGCACCTCCAGACCTGGTGCGGTCCACGGACATTGGTCGACAAATCGACCCACTACCCGCTTTCGCCGACGATCCTGGAACGCGCCGAGGCGTGGTTCGATGCCCCGCGCTACATCCATCTGACGCGCCACCCTCAGCCGACGATGGCCTCGTTCGAGAAACATCGCCTCGATGAGGTGCTCTTCGGCAGCGTGCGCGGTTTCAGCCCGTGCGAGCTCGCCGAAGCGAACTGGACCATCAGTCACGCGAACATCCTGGACTTTCTCGCCAAGATTCCCGTCCAGCGCCAGGTTCGCATTCGCTTCGAAGACCTGGTGCATCAGCCAAGATCATGCCTGGAAGACATCTGCGTCCTACTGGGAATAGACTTTCATCCGGCGATGCTGCGTGTCTATGACGACCCGAATGCCCGCATGACCGACACAACGGGTGCAACCGATCCCAAGCTCCACACCCATGATCGGGTCAACGCCACTCGAGCTGACGCATGGCGCAACGAAGCCCACCTGTTTCGCCTCGGCCAGCATACCAGCGAGATCGCAACTCGCCTGCGCTATTGGGACTGTGCGTCTGGCAGCGGCTTACCACAGGACCTGTTTGATGCCTCAAATCTGCCGGATGAGGCTCTGGCGCTCTGGCTGTCGTTCCTGCGTGATCCGCGCGCGGACTCGGACATCTCCGCTCGGGTCAGCATCCGGAATAATCTCAACCCAGCGATCTTCGCACTGGCCCATCGCGAGGTCATGCAGTCCGATGAGAACCTACGCAGGGTCTTGGTCGAAGATCACGGAATTCCTCGATGGCGCGCGTCGGCGCATGATCAGATTCCGAATCTTCAATGCATCGCACTCAACGGCAGTGTCGCAGAACCGCAACGCTGGCTCGATGAGCAGGTGGTACAGCCCCTTGACCCCTCGACCGAATGCCTGCAGAGCATCCTGGTTCACACGGCGACAGACGGCGGCATCTGGTGCTTGCGAGCACACCGGTTGGCCTTTGATGTCGCAACCCTCGACGCGCTCATCAGGCGAATCGTTGAGCGCTACGAACAACACCGACTGCAAACCACTCCGCCACCGCTTCCCAAGCGCCGCCTGGCCCTCGACAATGCCCGATTGGATGTCAAATCCGCGCCTGCGCCAAAGGCTTTGGAGCCGCTGCCGGAGCCAGCCACCTTTCTCATTCCAGGGCTC
>JAAAOQ010000107.1 GCA_009908845.1 Gammaproteobacteria bacterium | reverse complement strand
CAGGGCACAGCGATGACGCTCGGCGCGATCGTGAAGACCTACCGTTATCTTGATGATCTGGCGCCATGATGCCTGAACGGCCGGGCCTCCTGTTGATCTGGGCGGTCCTCTCAGCGCTATCCTGGCTGCTGGCCTCCTGCGCCGACCCCGATCTGGCACAGCTCGAGACCTATGCCACGCGTATCAAGGCGCGGGAGCCGGGACCGATCGAGCCCGTTCCCGAGATCCCGCCGGTGACGACCTACATCTACGACCCGGACGAGCGGCGCGATCCGTTTACGATGGATGATCAGTCAGCCGAGGTTGCGCAGCAGGGCCTGAACGGGCTGGCTCCGGACCCAACGCGGCGCAAGGAGCCTTTAGAGGCCTATTCCCTTGATGCGCTCCGGATGGTCGGTACGCTCGAGCAGGATCAGAGGCGCTGGGCGTTGATCACGACCCCCGACGGGCGACTGCATCGGGTGCAGGTTGGCAATTTTCTCGGCCGCAACAACGGAGAGATCGTCGAGATCAAGCCCGACCAGCTCGAGCTGACCGAGCTGGTCGAGGAGAAACCCGGTCAGTGGCAGCAACGCCAGGCATCGATGGCACTCAAAGACTAGGGGCAATGCTGATGATCCGACAATGCTCATGGCTCGCCTTATCGCGTAGTCGCCTTTGCTCGAAGCTCCTTCGTTTGCTGGTCTTGATGAGCCTGTCAGCCCCCTTTGCGTCAGCTGCGCTTGCCGCAAGCCTGGAGGATGTCGACTTCGTATCGCTGCCGGGCAACCAGGTCGAGATCAAGCTAAGTTTCTCGGACGCGCCAGCAAGACCGAGCGATTTCGCGACCGAGAATCCAGCCCGAATCGCCATTGACTTCCCGAATGCGACCAGTCGTCTGGGGCGCAAGTCGATCCCGATCAAGGTTGGTCCAGCGCAGAGCCTGGTCGCGATCGAAGCGAGCGATCGAACCCGGGTGGTCATCAATCTGAATCAGAGCGTCCCCTATTCCCTCGAAACCCGGGGCAACCAGGTCAGCGTCGCATTGAATCCTGGCCCGAGGACGGCACCGTCACGATCGCGCGCGCCCTTGGGGTCAGAACGCACTGCTCAAGCGGTCCCAAGGGTGCGCGGTGGTGCGCTAAAGGATATCGATTTTCGCCGCGGCTCAGAAGGTGAGGGGCGTGTGATCATCACCTTGCCGTCGTCTGATACCCGCGTCCATGTCGCAGAGGAGGGACGCGATGTCGTGGTCGGGATCGCCGACACGCGGTTGCCGCAGCGCCTGCTTCGGCGTCTCGATGTGGTCGATTTCGGCACGCCAGTCGTCGCGGTCGAGTCGCGGCCTGAGGGTGATGATGTCAGGGTCGATATCCAGACAGCCGCTGAGTTCGATTATCTCGCCTATCAGACCGGTAATCTGTTCACGATCGAATTTCGTGCGCTCACGCCGGCTGAAAAGGAGCAGCTCGAGCGCGAGAAGATTGTCTTCTCCGGGGACCGGCTCTCCCTGAACTTTCAGGACATCGAGGTCCGCGCGGTGCTGCAGATGATCGCTGATTTCACCGGCTTGAACCTAGTTGCAAGCGACACGGTACAGGGCGGCATTACGCTGCGACTAAAGAATGTGCCCTGGGATCAGGCGCTCGACATCATCCTGAAGACCAAAGGGCTGGCGATGCGCCGCACCGGGAATGTGATCATGGTCGCGCCGGCTGAAGAGCTGGCTGCGAGGGAGCGGCTTCAGCTCGAGTCGCGGCAGAAGATTCAGGAGTTAGCGCCACTGCGCACTGAGTTTATCCAGATTAACTATGCAAAGGCAGAAGATATTGCTGAGATCTTGAAAGGGTACCGAGACGAGGCCAGTGAAATTACCCAACTTGGAGATGGTGGTGCACTCCAGCTATTGGCTGGCGAACGGCAAGCTCCCATGTTGTCTGCTCGCGGTTCGGTTGCTTTCGACGGACGAACGAATGCCATCATAGTTAATGAAACAGTTGAAAGACTGATGGCGATACGCGAGCTTATTGCCAAGCTGGATGTGCCTGTCCGACAAGTGCTGATTGAGTCTCGGGTTGTGATTGCGAATAATAACTTTGCCCAAGATTTGGGTGTCCGTTTCGGCGCTAGTGGGTCAGTAGGGCGGTCTGGAGATAATGAGCTGCTTGTCGGTGGCGGTGAGATCAATGATGGTGTTGGCCTTGGTCCCTATGGTTTTTTTGACATTGGTGAGTTTGGTGGAGATTCCCAAGGCGAGCGATTCAATACGCCGTTGCAAAGGGGTGCTGGTAACGAGGTTAGAAACGATGCTGGTGCGCCAAACCTCTGGGTGAATCTTCCAGCACCCGATCCTGCTGGTGCGGTGAATTTTTTGCTTGGCAAGGTCGGCTCTCACTTGATCACATTGGAGTTGTCTGCGATGCAGCGGGAGGGAAGAGGTGAGATCATCTCGAGTCCGCGTGTGGTGACCGCAGATCAAACGCCAGCCGTGATCGAGGTCGGGCAGGATATCCCCGTCGTGACCCCCGCTACGGCCGAGCAGCCGGCGAGCGTTCGCTATGAGCCCGCAACATTGAAGCTTGACGTGACTCCTCATATTACCCCTGATGGGCGGGTGATTATGGATTTAAAGGTCAACAAGGACGAGGCTGATTTTACCTTTACTGTTGATGGCAACCCGTTGCGGAACCGGCGGGCCGTCGAGACATCGGTGCTGGTGGATAACGGGGAGACGATTGTTCTTGGTGGGGTGTTCGAGGGGCAAAAGGATTTTTCAGTTGAAAAAGTGCCTTGGTTGGGCGATCTTCCTGTGGTCGGGCGACTTTTTAAGTCGACATCGCGCTTGGAGTCGAATCAGGAGCTATTGATCTTTGTCACTCCGAAGATTCTGAAATCGGATCTCGCTGTACGCTGATCCCACATTCGCAAAGGGGCGTCTTAATCGGCGCTCGGTATCTTGTGCGCCTTGCCCGCAACGGGCAAATCTGGCATACCTAACGCTATGATCAGACCACCGAACATCTTCCTCGTCGGCCCGATGGGCGCCGGCAAGAGCACCGTCGGCCGCCAGCTCGCTGAGGCGCTGGGCTACGAGTTCCGCGACAGCGATCAGGAGATCCAGCGCCGAACCGGCGTCGATATCCCGACCATCTTCGAATTCGAGGGCGAAGAGGGCTTCCGCAAGCGGGAGCGTAATGTCGTCGAGGAGCTGGCGCAGGAGGACGGCATCGTGCTCGCGACGGGTGGGGGCGTCGTGCTCACGCCGGAGAACCGACAGCAGCTGGCCGCACGCGGCTTCGTGATCTACCTGCATTGCAGCCCGGAGCAGCAATTCGCGCGCACTGCCCGCGATCGGAGCCGGCCGCTGATCGATACCGAGGACCCGCAGCAGCGCTTGCGCGATCTGATGGCCGAGCGCGAGCCGATCTATCGCCAGGTTGCGGACATGGTCGTCTCGACGGAGCGGCGCGGAACGGCATCGGTGGTCAAGGAGATCCGCCGTCGCCTCGAGAGTGAAGAGCTCTAGAATGGCCGATCTCGGGCCGGTTACCAACCCTGCGAGCGCTCAGCATCGGCTCGATGTCGAGCTTGGCGAGCGCGCCTATCCGATCGTCATCGGCCGCGGGCTACTGACAGACCCCGACCATTATCGCCCGTTCGTGATCGGTCGGCGGGTGATGATCGTGTCCAACGAGACGGTCGCTCCACTCTACCTTGAGGCGGTTCGACAGGGACTGGCCGACTTCGAGACCGCGGAGGTGATCCTGCCTGACGGCGAGCAACACAAGGACCTGGCGACCCTCAACCGGATCTTCGATGCACTGCTGGAGCGGCACTTTGGTCGCGACACCACCCTGGTTGCGCTTGGCGGCGGTGTCGTCGGCGACATGGCAGGTTTTGCGGCAGCCTGCTACCAGCGCGGCGTGCCCTTCATCCAGGTCCCGACGACCTTGCTGGCACAGGTCGACTCTTCGGTCGGGGGCAAGACCGGGGTCAACCATCCGGCCGGTAAGAATATGATCGGCGCCTTCCACCAGCCGCGTGCGGTGATCGCCGATACCGACACACTCGCCACGCTTCCCGGGCGGGAGCTCTCGGCCGGGCTGGCAGAGGTGATCAAGTACGGGCTGATCGCGGATCGGCCTTTCTTTGACTGGCTCGAGGAGCAGGCCGAGTCGTTGCGGGCGCTTGAGCCTGCAGCGCTGGCCACGACCATCGCCCGCTCCTGCCGGAACAAAGCGCAGGTCGTGGCCGCCGATGAGCGCGAGGCCGGACAGCGCGCGCTGTTGAACCTCGGGCACACCTTCGGCCATGCGATCGAAGCGGGCGCCGGTTACGGTGAGTGGCTGCATGGTGAAGCGGTTGGGGTCGGCTTGGTGATGGCGGCGCGGCTCTCGCAACGGCTCGGTTGGATCGACGAAGAGACGGTCAGCCGCGTACGCCGTCTGGTGAGCCGCTGTGGGTTGCCGCTGGTGCCACCGGCCGATCTCGCGCCCGCGCGCTGGCTTGAGCTGATGGCAGTCGATAAGAAGGTTCAGGGTGGACAGCTGCGATTGGTGCTGCTGCGCGGCATCGGCGAGGCCGTGCTGACCAGCGATGTCGACGCGGGTCTGTTACGTGCGAGCATCCAATCGGCGCCAGCCGACGCTCTGTAATCTTTAAGCCGTAAGCCGACGCTCCGTAATCTGGGATAGGCTGACCAAGAGCCGCGACACGATTTTACCAACAGCAACAACCGCCGCGCGTCTGGTCTGCACTGCGCTGGCCCCTTTGCGGACCGCTGTGCACTGCCTTGGAGCGGCTGCGGTGGCAGCTCGTCCGGACTTGGTGAGCCTCCTTGGTGCCAAAGGCATGGCATAGTGGCTGCTTCCTCAGTATGATTCGCTGTTCGCTATCTGCTGCGCTTGGTCAAGCCTGTCGCGGAACCCTGCCCAGCTCGGGCCAGGTGCGACCTTCTTGTCGGCGGTCGGCTGCCTCTGCGGCCCGATGCGCCTCGGCCAGGCGTCTAATCATTGTTTAAGCCAAACCGGAACTTCCCCGACGCCTTGGGCACTGAGGGGACGTCATTTTCGACCGCGAAAGACCCGGTTTAGGGAGGTCCTCTGATGAACCTTCGCGCCTATCCAGTTGCTCAGGGCCTGTATGATCCCGCTCACGAGCGCGATTCCTGTGGTGTCGGCTTCGTTTGCCACATCAAGAACCAAAAGAGCCACCGCATCATCGAGCAGGGTCTCGAGATCCTGGAGCGGCTCACGCACCGGGGCGCAGTCGGCGCCGACCCGAAGGCCGGCGATGGTGCCGGTATCCTGGTCCAGATGCCAGACGCCTTCTTCCGCGCTGCGGTCGACTTCGAACTGCCCGCGCTCGGCCACTACGGCGTCGGCATGGTCTTTCTGCCTCAGGACGACTCCGCGCGCGCCGAGATGCAGGCAACGGTCGAACGGCATCTCACCGAAGGCGGGCAGTCGGTCCTCGGCTGGCGCGATGTCCCGGTCGACAACAGGGAACTCGGCGAGAGTGTCCTGCCGACCGAGCCGGTCGTACGCCAGGTCTTCATCGGCTGTGGTGAGAATTGCCCCGATCAGGACGCGTTCGAGCGCAAGCTGTTCGTCGTGCGCAAGCGGATGGACAACGCGATCCGTGCCCATGGCTACGACAAGACGGCGTACTACGTCTCCTCGATGTCGTCGCGGACGATCAACTACAAGGGGATGCTGCTCGCCAGTCAGGTCGGCAGCTACTACCTGGACCTCCAAGACGAGCGCTTCGAGTCGGCCCTGGCGCTGGTCCATCAGCGCTTCTCGACCAACACCTTCCCGACCTGGGATCTCGCCCAGCCGTTCCGAATGATCTGCCATAACGGCGAGATCAACACCTTGCGCGGCAACGTCAACTGGATGGCCGCCCGGCGCCATACGATGCGTTCCGAGGTCCTCGGCGACGATCTGGACACGATCTGGCCGTTGATCCCGGAGGGCCAATCCGACTCGGCCTGCTTCGACAATGCCCTCGAGCTGCTGGTGATGGGCGGTTATTCGCTGGCACAGGCGATGATGCTGCTGATCCCCGAGGCTTGGTCCGGCAACCATCTGATGGACGAGAAGCGCCGAGCCTTCTATGAGTTCCATGCGGCCTTGATGGAGCCCTGGGACGGCCCTGCCGCGATCGCGTTCACCGACGGCCGCCAGATCGGCGCCACGCTGGACCGTAACGGCCTGCGCCCGGCGCGCTACCTGGTCACCAACGATGACCTGGTCGTGATGGGCTCGGAGATGGGCGTGCTCGACATCCCCGACGAGCGCATCGTCAAGAAGTGGCGGTTGCAGCCGGGGCGGATGTTCCTGATCGATCTCGAGCAGGGGCGCATCATCGACGATGCCGAGGTCAAGGCCGAGCTGGCCGAGGCCAAGCCCTATCAGGAGTGGCTCGACCGTACCCAGATCCACCTCGACTCCTTGCCGACCGACGTCGCGCCAATGGCGCCTGAGGAGAGCGTGCTCCTCGATGCCCAGCAGGCGTTCGGCTACACCCAGGAAGACGTCAAGTTTCTGCTCACCCCGATGGTCGTCAGCGGCCAGGAGGCGGTCGGCTCGATGGGCGCGGACAACCCGCCGTCGGTGCTGTCGTCGCGCTCCAAGCATCTGTCGACCTACTTCAAGCAGAACTTCGCCCAGGTCACCAATCCGGCCATCGACCCGATCCGCGAGGAGCTGGTGATGTCGCTGGTGTCGCTGATCGGCCCACGGCCGAACCTGCTCGGCCTCAATGAGGCCGGGCAGCATTGGCGGCTCGAGGTCGACCAGCCGGTGCTGACCAACGAGGACCTGGAGCGCATCCGCCACATCCAGGACAACTCCAGCGGGGCCTTCCGCACCAAGAACCTGCACATGGTCTACCCGGCCGCCGAGGGTGCGGAGGGGATGGCGCCGGCATTGGAGCGGCTCTGCCAGGAGGCCGAGGCCGCGGTCCATGAGGGTCACAACATCCTGATCCTGTCGGACCGCAACACCAACGCCGATTTCATCCCGATCCCGGCGCTGCTGGCGACCTCGGCTGTGCATCACCATCTGATTCGCACCGGCCTGCGCACCAGCTCTGGGCTGGTGGTCGAGACCGGTGGTGCGCTCGAGGTGCATCACTTCGCGACCCTGGCCGGCTATGGCGCCGAGGCGATCAATCCCTATCTCGCGTTCGATACCATCCAGTCGCTGCTGCCGCGCCTGCGGCAGGACAGCCAGGGCACGCTCAGTTTCGAGGAGGCCCAGGGTCGCTACATCAAGGCGGTCGGCAAGGGGTTGAAGAAGGTGATGTCCAAGATGGGCATCAGCACCTTCCAGAGCTACTGCGGTGCGCAGATCTTCGACGCTGTGGGGCTTAACCGCGAGTTCGTCGCTAACTACTTCACCGGTACCACCAGCATGGTCGAGGGTGTCGGGCTGGCCGAGGTCGCGCGCGAGGCCGTCCTCTGGCATACGCGCGGTTACGGCGAGGAGCAGATCCTGCGGCGCCATCTCGACGTCGGCGGCGACTATGCCTTTCGGCTGCGTGGCGAGGATCATGTCTGGACGCCCGACACCATCGCCAAGCTCCAGCACGCGACCCGCGCCAACGATGCCAGCACCTATGCCGAGTATTCGCGGATAGTCAACGAGCAGAACGAGAAGCTGCTGACCTTTCGTGGGCTGATGGAGCTGAAATGGGCCGACGAGCCGATCCCGCTCGACGAGGTCGAACCGGCTTCGGCGATCGTGAAGCGGTTCGCAACCGGTGCGATGTCGTTTGGGTCGATCAGCTACGAGGCGCATTCGACGCTGGCTAGGGCGATGAACGCGATCGGCGGCAAGTCGAACACCGGCGAAGGCGGTGAGGAGGCCGAACGCTTCCTGCCGCTGGCCGATGGCTCGATGAACCCGGAGCGCTCGGCGATCAAGCAGGTCGCCTCGGGTCGCTTCGGCGTCACCACCGAGTATCTGGTCAACGCCGATGACATCCAGATCAAGGTTGCCCAAGGCGCCAAGCCGGGCGAGGGCGGTCAGCTGCCCGGCCACAAGGTCAATGCGCAGATCGCACGTGTGCGCCACTCGACCCCGGGCGTTGGCTTGATCTCGCCGCCGCCGCACCACGATATCTACTCGATCGAGGATCTGGCACAGCTGATCCACGATCTGAAGAACGTGAATCCGAAGGCGCGCATCTCGGTCAAACTGGTCTCCGAGGTCGGTGTTGGCACGGTTGCCGCCGGCGTCTCCAAGGCCCATGCCGATCATGTGACCATCGCCGGCTACGACGGCGGCACCGGCGCCTCGCCGCTGACCTCGATCAAGCATGCCGGATCACCCTGGGAGATCGGTCTCGCCGAGACCTATCAGACCCTGGTGCTGAACCGGCTGCGCGGGCGCATCGCGGTGCAGGTCGACGGCGGCATGCGCACCGGCCGCGATGTGGTCATCGGGGCGCTGCTCGGTGCCGATGAGTTCGGCTTCGCGACCGCGCCGCTGATCGTCGAGGGCTGCATCATGATGCGCAAGTGCCACCTGAATACCTGCCCGGTCGGGGTGGCGACACAGGACCCGGAGCTGCGCAAGAAGTTCACCGGCAAGCCCGAGCATGTCGTCAACTACTTCTTCTTCGTCGCCGAAGAGATCCGGCAGTTGATGGCCAAGCTTGGCTTCCGGACCTTCAACGAGATGATCGGCCAGATGGACCGGATCGAGATGCGCCGTGCGATCGAGCACTGGAAGGCGAAGGGGCTCGATTTCTCACGCATCCTGACCAAGCCGCAGGTTGGCCCCGAGGTGGCGCTCTACAATTGCGAGCCGCAGGACCATGGTCTGGACAAGGCGTTGGATCACCAGCTGATCGAGCAGGCGCAGCCGGCCTTGGAGCGCGGTGAGCCCGTCCGAATCGAGACCGAGGTCAAGAACTTCAACCGCACCGTCGGCGCCTTGCTGTCCGGGCGGGTCGCCGAGCGCTACGGCTATAGGGGGCTTCCCGACGACAGCATCTACATCAAGGCGCACGGCATCGGCGGGCAGTCGTTCGGCGCTTGGCTGGCAAAGGGCGTGACCATCGAACTGGCCGGGGAGGCCAATGATTACGTTGGCAAAGGGCTCTCGGGTGGCCGTATCATCATCTATCCGCCCGCCGATGCGAGTATCGAGCGCGCCGAAGACAACATCATTGTCGGCAACACGGTGCTCTATGGGGCGATCAGCGGCGAGGTCTATTTCCGCGGAGTCGCCGGCGAGCGCTTCTGCGTCCGCAATTCAGGCGTGACCGCGGTCGTCGAGGGTGTCGGCGATCACGGCTGCGAGTACATGACCGGCGGCGTGATGGTCTGCCTCGGTCCCACAGGGCGCAACTTTGCGGCTGGCATGTCCGGCGGCATTGCCTATGTGCTGGATGCTGATGGCACCTTCGCCGAGCACTGTAATCAGGCGATGGTCGAGCTCGAGCCGGTCGCGGCCGAGGACGCGGCGCTCGAGGCCCTGGACCACCAGGGTGGTGACCTCGAGACCCATGGCTTCGTCGATGTCAGCCATGATATGACCCGCTTCGACGCGCTGCGGCTGCGCCAGCTCATCGAGCGACACCTGCATTTCACCCATTCCGAGGTTGCCCAACGCATCCTGGCTGATTGGCCGGCGATGCTGCAGCAGTTCGTGAAGGTGATGCCGGTCGACTACAAACGAGCGCTGACGCAGATGCAGGCGACCAAGAGCCGCCCGCCGCAGCCCGCGAAGCCGCATCCGTCCAAGCTCAGAGAGGTTGTCGAACATGGGTAAGCCAACCGGATTCATGGAATACGAGCGGGTCGAACTGGCCTATGAGCCGGCTTCCGACCGCGTCGTCCATTACAACGAGTTCGTCAAGCCCATGAGTGATGCCGAGATCGGCATCCAGGGCGCGCGCTGCATGGATTGCGGTATCCCGTATTGCCATCAGGGCTGTCCGGTCAACAACATCATCCCGGACTGGAACGACCTGGTCTATCAGCAAGACTGGGAAGCCGCGATCGAGGTGCTGCACTCGACCAACAACTTCCCGGAGTTCACCGGGCGCATCTGTCCGGCCCCCTGCGAGGCGAGCTGCACGCTGAACATCGACGACAACCCGGTCGCGATCAAGGCGATCGAGCGCGCCATCGCCGACAAGGCCTGGGAGCAGGGCTGGGTCAAGCCACAGGTGCCGATCCATCGCACTGGCAAGCGCATCGCGGTGGTCGGCTCCGGGCCGGCCGGTCTGGCCTGCGCCCAGCAGCTCGCCCGCGCCGGCCATACCGTCTCGCTGTACGAGAAGGAGGACCGCATCGGCGGCCTGCTGCGTTACGGGATTCCGGACTTCAAGCTCGCGAAGGTGATGATCGACCGGCGCATGAGCCAGATGCGCGCCGAGGGCGTCGAGTTCCACACCCATTGCCACATCGGTGTCGATCTCCCGGTCGCCACGCTGATGGACGACTATGACGCCGTCGTGCTCTCCGGTGGCTCGGAGAAGCCGCGCGACCTCGATGTGCCCGGGCGCAGCTTCAACGGCATCCATTTCGCGATGGATTTTCTGCGCGCCAACTCCAAGCGCGTGCAGGGCGTCTATGTCCCGGATGAGGACTTCATCAGCGCCAACGACAAGCATGTGATCGTGATCGGCGGCGGCGATACCGGCTCCGACTGCATCGGCACCTCGAATCGCCACGGCGCCAAATCGGTGACCCAGATCGAGCTGCTGGACAAGCCGCCGGAGAAGGAGGACAAGGGTCTGACCTGGCCCGACTGGCCCAACAAGCTGCGCACCTCGACCTCGCAAGAGGAGGGCTGTGAACGGATGTGGAATGTCCTCACCAAGTCATTCGAGTCCGATGCCGACGGCAATGTGACGCGGTTGAACTATGTGCTGGTGCGCTGGGACAAGGACGCGAACGGTCGCTGGCAGATGTCCGAGGTCGAGGGCTCCAAGGGGCAGCTCAAGGCGGACCTGGTGCTGCTGGCGATGGGCTTCGTGCATCCGGTCCACGAGGGCATGCTCGACGAGCTGCGCGAGGCCAAGGGCCTGGAGCTCGATCCGCGCGGCAACGTCAAGGGCAGCACCGAGGGGCCGCAGGCCTACTACACTAATATCGAGGGCGTGTTCGCCGCCGGCGACATGCGACGTGGGCAATCCCTGGTGGTCTGGGCCATTCGAGAGGGTCGCCAATGCGCGCGGGCGGTCGATGAATGGCTGATGGGACGCTCCGACCTACCGCGCTAGGCGCTGCCGCTATGCAGGAATTCCACGGAACCACTATCCTTTCGGTGCGCCGCGGGCGTCACGTCGTCATCGGCGGTGATGGTCAGGTCTCGCTCGGCCAGACCGTTATCAAGGGCAATGCGCGTAAGGTGCGCCGGCTGTACAAGGAGCAGGTCCTGGCCGGCTTCGCCGGGGCGACGGCCGATGCCTTCACCCTGTTCGAGCGCTTCGAGGCGAAGCTCGAGCGCCATCAGGGTCATCTGACGCGCTCAGCCGTCGAGCTGGCCAAGGATTGGCGTACCGACCGCATGCTGCGCCGCTTGGAAGCGATGCTCTGCGTGGCCGATCATGAGGCATCACTGATCATCTCTGGCACCGGTGACGTGCTCGAGCCCGAGCATGACCTCATGGCGATTGGCTCCGGCGGCTCGTTCGCGGCCTCGGCCGCGCGGGCTCTGCTGGAGAGCACTGATCTCGGGCCGCGCGAGATCGTCGAGCGCTCGCTTGGGATTGCGGCCGATATCTGCGTCTACACCAACCGCAACCTCGCGATCGAGGAACTTGCCGAGGATTAGAGGCCACGCGTTGCCGATGCCCCGAGCGGGTTGCCGGCATTCTGGTCCTCTGCATCGAATCCACACAGCGCGTCACCGGGCTCAAGGCTGCTGACGCGCCCAACGAATAGCGCTGCTGCCATGTCCGATACCACCCCGCGCCGAATCGTCGCCGAGCTCGACAAGCATATCGTTGGTCAGGATGAGGCCAAGCGGGCGGTCGCGATCGCACTGCGCAATCGCTGGCGTCGGGCCCAGATCCCCGAGCCGATGCGCTCCGAGATCACGCCGAAGAATATCCTGATGATCGGTCCGACCGGTGTCGGTAAGACCGAGATCGCCCGTCGGCTCGCACGCTTGGCGAATGCCCCCTTTATCAAGGTCGAAGCGACCAAGTTCACCGAGGTCGGCTATGTCGGGCGCGATGTCGAGTCGATCATCCGCGATCTGGCCGATATCGCGATCAAGATGGAGCGTGAGGAGGCGATGCAGCAGAATCGCGGGCGTGCCGAGAGCGCGGCCGAGGAGCGTATCCTCGATGCGCTGCTGCCGCCGCCATCGGACTTCGACGAGGACAGCCGGGGTGGAGGTGCCTCGTCGGCGACGCGGGACAAGTTCCGGCAAAAGCTGCGCTCCGGTGACCTGGACGATCGCGAGATCGAGATCGAGGTCAGCCAGGCCCCGCTCGGGGTCGAGATCATGGCCCCGCCCGGCATGGAGGATATGACCAATCAGCTCCAGGGGCTGTTCAAGAACCTCGGCTCCAACCGTTCCAAGCGGCGCAAGCTCAAGATCAGCGAGGCGCGCAAGGTGCTGCTCGACGAGGAGGCCGCAAAGCTGATCAACGAGGAGGAGATGAAGCTCAAGGCGATGACCAATGTCGAGCAGAACGGAATCGTCTTCCTGGACGAGATCGATAAGGTGACGCGACGCGCCGAGCAGAGCGGCGGGGCCGACGTCTCGCGCGAAGGCGTCCAGCGCGATCTGCTGCCGCTGGTCGAGGGCAGCACGGTCTCGACCAAGCACGGGATGGTCAAGACCGATCACATCCTGTTCATCGCATCCGGGGCCTTCCATCTCGCGAAGCCTTCAGACCTGGTACCCGAGCTGCAGGGCCGGCTGCCGATCCGAGTCGAGCTCCAAGCGCTGACCTCGGACGATTTCATCCGCATCCTCACCGAACCCGATGAGTCGCTGACTGACCAATATGCGGCCCTGCTCGGGACCGAAGGCGTCACCATCGACTTTGCTGAGGACGGGATACGGCGCATCGCCGAGATCGCCTATCAGGTCAACGAACGCACCGAGAACATCGGTGCGCGCCGGCTGCACACGGTCATGGAGCGGCTGCTCGAAGACGTCTCCTTCAATGCCACCGAGATGGACCGTGTCAGCGTCACCATCGATGCCAATTACGTCGATCAGAACCTCGGCGAGCTCGCCGCCGACGAGGACCTGTCGCAGTACATCCTCTGAGCTGTTACCCCCGAAAGGGCTTCTGACGGGCGCCGTGCTCCAATGTCTCCGGGTGAGCTGCGGTCCGTTTCTATACCCATCGCAAACCGATTTTCGGCTTTCCTCGACCGCTCCGGGTCACGTAACGGCGCTCGGGGGACGCCGTGAATCCATCCCTGGAGGCTTGACGACGGCATCCATGCCGTCGACACCCCCGCTCGCCGTCACCCGACCCTCCGCTCTGCCGTGCCGAGCATTGACGTGCTTTGGGTATAACAGGCAAGGCTTCTCGGGCACTGGGGTTTTGCGCCGCCTTCGCTATCGGCTGCTGCGTCCCCATCATCGAGTGCAACCCGCAGTCGCGGACAAGATCCACAACAAGGAGTCCTCATGCCGACACCCACCGAGTTCAATCTTCATCGCAGTTCCCGCGTGCTGGAGGTCACCTTCGATGACGGTGCGCACTTCAACCTGCCGGTCGAGTTCCTGCGCGTCTATTCGCCGTCTGCCGAGGTCCAGGGACATGGACCTGGACAGCGCGTGCTGCAGGTCGGTAAGGAGGATGTGAACATCGACAAGATCGAGCCGGTCGGCAACTATGCCGTCTGCCTCTTCTTCGACGACGAGCACAACACCGGGATCTACTCCTGGGAATATCTCTACAAGCTCGGCCAGAACCAAGCAGAGCTCTGGAAGACCTATCTAGAGGAGCTAGAGAAGGCGGGGCACACGCGCAAGGTGCGGCCTTCCTGAGGTTCTCGCCTGAGCGGCCCCGCCTGAGCATCCGCCCCTGAAGATCGATCGACAGCCATTCGCGTTCTCCAGGCAGCAGAGCCGGCAGCCGTAGAAAGCCCTGCCAGGATGCCTTGTACATCCTAGAATTCCGCGGCTGGTTCAAGCTGTTCCGGCGTTTTGACCGGATCTGTTAGACGCCGAGCCTGTCGGTGCGGTCTTACCCAGGACGACAATCCCCCGAGCCGCGGGGGCGCAAGCAGTCGCTCGTCGCGGCGCCCCTCGTCCATCCTCTTGGATGGCGGTTGGGGCCTTTTTGGCCCGGCTCTGCGGTTCAGGTCCGGCGCTTAAGGATCAGGAGTCGCCAGAAGATCGCGAGACTGGTCACGAACATCGCACCAGCAGCGATCGGGCCGAGCAGTGGCCAGGCCAGGGTCTCCGGCGGCGGCAGTAGGAGCAGGGTGGTGCCAAGGGTCGCAAGCACGATGGCGATCAACACCGAGCTCGAGCGCCGCTCGCTGTCCCGGATCTGGGTGCCGAGCTCGGCGAGACCGCGGTTGTTGCCCTCGGGGTAGAGGGCCGCTTGGTGCTCGAGCTGATCGATGATCCGGGTCAGCGCGATCGGTAGCTCGGGCAGGCGCTCTGCCAGCGCCGGCCAGTTGTAGGCAAGGCGCCGGCTGAGCATCCGTGGTCCGATCTGCTCGCGCATCCAGCGCTCCATGAAGGGCTTGGCGGTGGTCCAGAGATCGAGCTGCGGGTAGAGCTGCCGGCCCAATCCTTCGATATTGAGCAGGGTCTTCTCGAGCAGGACGAGCTGCGGCTGGATCTCCATGTCGAACCGACGTGCGGTCTGGAACAGATTGACCAGGAAGCCGCCAAATGAGATCTCGGACAGGGGCTTCTCGAAGATCGGCTCGCAGACGGTCCGGATCGCCGACTCGAACTCCTCGACTCGGGTACCGCGCGGGACCCAGCCGGATTCGACGTGCAATTCGGCGACACGCCGATAGTCGCGGCGGAAGAACGCAAGCAGGTTCTCGGCGAGATAGCGCTGGTCCTCTTTGGTCAGGGTGCCGACGATCCCGAAATCCACCGAGATATAGCGGCCGGACGGCTCAACGAAGATGTTCCCCGGGTGCATGTCGGCGTGGAAGAAGTTGTCCCGGAACACCTGGGTGAAGAAGATCTCGACGCCGCGGGTGCCGAGCGAGCGCATGCTGATCCCCTGCTCCTTGAGCTGATCGACCTGGGAGACCGGGGTGCCGTAGATGCGCTCCATCACCATCACGTTCGGCCGGGTCCAGTCCCAGAACACCTCGGGGATATAGAGCAGCTGGCTGTGCTTGAAGTTGCGCCTGAGCTGCGAGGCATTGGCGGCCTCGCGCTGGAGGTTGAGCTCGTCGAAGATGGTCTTCTCGTATTCGCGCACCACCTCGACTGGCCGCAGCCGTCGCCCATCCGGCCAATAGCGCTGCGCCAGATGCGCAAAGGTCAGCATCAGGTCGACGTCGCGGCGGATGATGCGCTCGATGTCCGGGCGCAGGACCTTGACGATGACCTCTTGCCCGTTCTTGAGCCGTCCCGTATGGACCTGCGCGATCGAAGCACTGGCCAGCGGCTGCTCCTGGAACTCGTCCAGCACCGTCTCGATCGGCTGACCCCATGCTTTCTCGATCAGCCGGCGGGCCTCCGGCGCCGGGAACGGGGGAACGCGGTCCTGCAGGCGCGCGAGCTCCACGGCCAGCTCTTCGGGGAGCAGGTCGACACGGGTCGAGAGCAGCTGCCCGAACTTGATGAAGATCGGACCGAGCTCCTCGAGTGCCAGCCGGACCCGGACCGGATAGGCCGGGAGATTGCGTCGATACCAGTGCCAGGGTGCCAGATAGAGGAAGAAGCGCAGCGGTCGGAATAGCTTGGTCGCGACGATGACCTCATCGAGACCATGCTTGAGCAGCACCAGGTTGATGTGGAGCAGCCGCAGCGACTGCGAGAGGCGAAACATGCGCAATCCGACCCGCTGCTCAGGCTAGACGGGGCCTGCGCTTGTATCGGGGTCGCCGGTTTGGCGGGTCAGCCGATCGATGCGTGCTTCGATGCGCTCGACGTCGTCGCGTAAGCGGTCGACCCCGTCCAGGAACGCGTTCATCTCGGGCTCGCTGGGCAGAAAGCGGCCTTCTTCGATGAGATACTCACGCAGATCGGCGGTCAGGACCTGCCCACTGCGCCCACCCCAGCGGCTTGCCGAACGCACTTGGTCACCGATGCGGTGTGCGAGTGCATCGCCGACGAGCGTTGCAAGCTGCTCTTCCCAATCGATATCGAGCCCCTTGATGATCTCGCCAAGCGATTGCGCGAGGCTGTTGTCGCCATCGATGGTGACGGCGCCACTGAAGACCTCATCTTCGCGATGCTCGGCCAGGGCCATGCTCAACAGCGCGGCCGGTGTGGCGCGGACCACGCAGTCTGGCTCGGCCGCATAATCTCCGTACAGGCGCAGCGCGTCGGTCTCCGGGACCAGGTGGAGGTGCAGCCCGATGCCGGTGAGCTCGACCCGCAGCACACGCCCCTGGAGCTTGGCGAGGGCCGCTGCGCCTTCCGGATCGAGCGCGAGCAGACGATTGATCAAGGCCTCGACAGCCGCCAGCGCAGCGGTCGGCGGCGCCACGTAATCAGTGGGCTCGGGTTCGCTACTCACAGCTTGTAACCGCGGTGGATGGCGACGATGCCGCCAGTGAGATTGACGAACTCACAGCGCTCGAGACCCGCCTGCTCCATCATCGAGCGCAGGGTCTCCTGATCGGGGTGCATCCGGATCGATTCGGCCAGGTAGCGGTAGCTGTCCGCATCGCCGGCGACGAGCCGTCCCAGATTCGGAAGCACCGAGAAGGAATAGAGATCGTAGGCCTTCGCCAACGGCTTGGTGGTCGGATGTGAGAACTCGAGGATCAGCGTCCGGCCACCAGGTCTGAGCACGCGAAAGATCTCGTTCAGCGCGTACTGCTTGTGGGTGACGTTGCGCAGCCCGAAACCGATGGTGACGCAGTCGAAGCTGTTCTCGGCGAAGGGCAGCGTTTCGGCGTCGGCCAGCACATAGTCGAGGTTGCTGACGATGCCGGCGTCGACCAGCCGCTCACGCCCCTGTACGAGCATGGCCTGATTGATGTCCGACATGACGACACCGCCGTCGGCGCCGACGATGCGTGCAAATTGCTCGGCGAGGTCGCCGGTTCCAGCCGCAAGGTCGAGCACCCGCTGCCCGCGCCGGACGCCGGCCAGCTCGATCGTGCGGCGTTTCCAGAGCCGATGGATGCCGAGCGACATCAGGTCGTTCATCAGGTCGTAGCGGGTGGCGACCGAGTCGAAGACGGCGCGCACGCGGCTGGCCTTCTCCTTAACCGGGACTTCCTGATAGCCGAAATGGGTGGTCTTATCGTCGGACATCGCGGGCGGTGCTCAATGGACACGGCTGGTTAATGGCGCGAGTGTACACCTTCGGGGCCAAACCCGGGCTGAGAGGTGTCAACGGGCGCGGATCATGATGCTTTCCTGGCCTTCGCGGGCGAGCTTGGCGCTCAGCGACTGTGCCTGGCCCTTATCATAGGTACCGGTACGGACACGATGATAGGTCTGACCGTTGTCGATGGTCACGGTCTGGATACGGGTCGGGATGTCCTTGAGCGCGAGCTGCGCCTTGAGCCGCTCGGCATCGGACGAGCTGCGGAAGGACCCCACCTGGAGCAGGTAATCGCCGCTGCCGCCGGGCGCGCTGCCCTGCGCGCTGCCAGGCGCGGTTCTCGGTGGCGGTTGGCTTTGGCTGCGGGAGACTCTGATCGCTCGCCTGGGGTGCCGGGGTCTGGACTGGTGGCGCTTGCTGGGCCGCGGTTGCGGCGGAAGGAGGCAGCGCTGTCGGCTCGGCAGGCTCCTGCGGGGGAACCACGACCTCTTCCTCCGGTAGCAGGCTGTAGAAGTCGAAGGTGCGTTCCTGTGGCGGTTTTGGTGGTGGGCGAGTGGTTGCCTGCTCGTTGAGCTGGTCGGCGCCAGGCTCGTGGATCATCCAGGCATAGCCGACGCCGAAGGCGCCGATCAGGCTGCCAAACAGGAACCAGAACGCGCAAGACCCGCGGCGGGCATCGCGCCGCCGCTTGGGGGTGGGATTGCGGCGATAGTCTTTGGTCATGACCGTCCGCTGGCTGCTGTCGCCTGGATCGCGCCCATCATCGTTATCGCTCACATCTGCGCTGGCGCCGAAACGCCGATCAGCCCGAGCCCGCTCCGAAGGACCTGCCGCACGCCCAGGATCAGCTTGATGCGTGCGTCGCGCAAGGTGCCATCATCGACCAGGAACTGGTGGGCGTTGTAATAGGTGTGCAGCGCATTGGCAAGCTCGCGCAGGTAATGCGTAAGCAGATGCGGTTCGTGGCTGAGCGCTGCTGCCTCGACGACCTCGGGATAGCGCGAGAGGGTCTTCAACAGGGCCAGCTCATGCTCGGTCTCAAGCCGTTCCAGGTGCTTCGTGCCGCTGCTCGGCTCGACCAGGATGCCGCGTTCCGCTGCTTGGCGGAGCACGCTCTCGATGCGCGCGTGGGCGTACTGGCAGTAGTAGACCGGATTGTCGGCGGACTGACTCTTGGCCAGGTCCAGATCGAAATCCATGTGCTGCTCACAGCGGCGCATCACATAGAAGAAACGAGCGGCATCGCGGCCGACCTCCTTGCGCAGCTGGCGCAGGGTGACGAACTCGCCCGAGCGCGTGGACATCTGGACCTTCTCGCCGCCGCGATAGAGCACCGCGAACTGGACCAGCAGCACGTCGAGCCGTTCGGCCTCGTCGCCCAGGGCCTTCAGGGCTGCCTTCACACGCGGGACATAACCGTGGTGATCGGCACCCCAGATGTCGATCACCCGCTCGAAGCCGCGCTCGAGCTTGTCCATGTGGTAGGCGATGTCGGAGGCGAAATAGGTCGTCTGGCCGTTGTCGCGCACCAGGACGCGGTCCTTCTCGTCGCCGAAGGCACTGGAGCGGAACCAGAGGGCGCCGGCCTGCTCGTAGACATGACCGCATTCGCGCAGGCGCCCGATCGCGCGGTTGACGGCGCCGCTCTCGGTGAGGGTGCGCTCGGAGTACCATTCCTGGTAACTGGCGCCGAACTCGGCGAGGTCTTGGCGGATGTCGTCCAAGATCGTATTGAGGCCGAGCTCGAACACGAAACGATAACGGTTGTCGCCGAGCAGCCGTTTCGCGTTCTCGATGAGCCCGTCGATATGGGCCTCTTTGTCACCGTTCGGCTCGCCATCGATCTCGTCAGGGGGCAGACCGGCGAAGACCTGCCCAGCCTCGACGCGATAGTCGTCGCCGTGCTCGCGGTGCAGGCTCGCTGCGATATCCCAAACATAGTCGCCCTTGTAGCCATTGCTTGGGAAGACGAGGTCTTCACCACAGAGCTCCAGGTAACGGAGCCAGACCGATGCGCAGAGGATATCCATCTGTCGGCCGGCGTCATTGACATAGTATTCGCGGTGGACGTCGAAGCCGACCGCCGTGAGCAGGTCGGCAACGACAGCACCATAGGCGGCGCCGCGGCCATGGCCCACGTGCAGCGGGCCGGTTGGGTTCGCGGAAACGAACTCGACCTGGACGCGCTTGCCGGCGCCGAGCTGCGAACGCCCATAGTCGGGGCCTGAGATGAGGATCTCGGCGAGCTGAGCGTGATAGGCATCGGCGGCGAGATGGAAATTGATGAAGCCTGGGCCGGCGACCTCGACGCGGGCGACGGCGGGAGAGCTGGGCAGAGCGGCGACGAGGCGCTCGGCCAGATCGCGCGGCCTCATGCCGGCGCGCTTGGCCAGCACCATCGCCGCGTTGGTCGCGAAGTCGCCGTGCGTCTCGTCGCGGGTGCGCTCGATCTGCGGTGTCGGCAGCTCGCCTTGAAAGGCCTCGAGCGTCAGCGCGCCTTGCGCGGCGAGCTGCTCGAGGGCGTCCTGCACGAGTCCTTGGATCTGTTGCTTCATCGGTTCTCGAGTGTCTTCAGGGTCGTGCGATCGTATGGTGATGGATCGAACGGTATCGCCCGCTGCACGGGTTCGCTGAGTCTGCGGTTTGGACCCGTGCGCTGTGGCATCTGTTGCTGCGCAAGGATACGGAAAGCGGCTGTTGGCTGCCAGATCGATTCCGGCCCGGAGCTTGGTCCGGGTGATTCATCAATCGGCCTCAGCGGACGCGCTGCAAGCTCAGTCGCGTGAGCCCACCGATCGGCGCAGCGCCTTGACCCGACCGCGCTGTCTCTTCTCATCGAGGCGACGCCGCTTTGCAGCCCGCGATGGCCGGGTCGCTTTACGCGGCTTAGGCGTCTGACTGGCCCGGCGGATCACTGCGGCGAGCCGCGCGCGTGCGTCGGCGCGATTGCGCTCCCGGGTGCGGAACCTATGAGCCTGGATATGGATGACGCCGTCGCTGTCGATCCGTCGATCGCCGCTACCCAGCAGCCGTGTGCGGACAGGCTCTGGCAGAGAGGGCGAGTGCTGCAGGTCGAGGCTCAGCTGCACCGCAGTTGCCAGCTTGTTCACATTCTGCCCGCCTGGGCCGGGTGAGCGCACGAAGCGCTCATCCAGCTCGCTCTCAGGGATGCGGATCGTCGGCGTGATCTCGAGCATTGGGCGGGTGAGCGGCGCTGGTATCGCAGTCGCGATCTCGCCTCATCTAGTAGGGCCGCAAGGAGCGGGCCTCGCGCTCAGCCCCACGGCAGCCGCCTCAATCGTCGCGACCGCCGCCGAGCAGGGCCGGAATCTCCTGTGATCGGCCTCGCCTCGCATGGCGGTGATGGGTTGGGCGCGCGTTACTGCCCAATTGACGCCCGTGGCCGCGACCATGACCGCGTTTTGCAGCCGCTGCCCTCGGCTCGGTCGTCTCGTCATTGCGGCGCTTGTCGTTGGCCCCAGTCGCCGCTTGAGCAGGTGAACGGTTAGCAGCGCGACTGCCAGGCTGTCGTTGGTCCGCCGTCGGGCGGCGGCCGTTCCCGCCTGGGCCTGACTGGCGCTTGGCTCCGCGCGGTTTACCGTTGCCCGCGGGCCCGGCGCGTCGCGCGCCCGGATCACCGTTGCGGCCGCCGCCGCGGCCGTTCCGGATCGGCTCCGGTGCAATCTCAGGGTCCGGCTCGTAGCCCGGTTGGATCACCTTGGGTACCGGACGTTTGAGCAGACGCTCGATCTCGCGCAACAGCTTGTGCTCGTCGACGCAAACCAGTGAGACCGCCTGGCCCTCGCGTCCGGCCCGACCGGTCCGGCCGATCCGGTGAACATAGTCCTCCGGCACGTTCGGTAGCTCGTAATTGACCACATGCGGGAGCTGGTCGATATCGAGCCCGCGGGCAGCGATATCGGTCGCGACCAAGACCCGGACATCGCCGCTCTTGAAACCGGAGAGCGCCCGGGTGCGCGCGCCCTGACTCTTGTTGCCGTGGATCGCGGCGGCGCTGAGGCCGTCGCGCTCGAGCTGCTCAGCAAGACGGTTGGCGCCGTGCTTGGTGCGGGTGAATACCAGCACCTGGCGCCAGTCGTTGGCGCCGACCATGTGGCTGAGGAGCTCACGCTTGCGGTGTCGGTCGACCGGGTAGACCACCTGATCGATGCGCTCGGCGGTGGTGTTGCGCGGGGCCGCCTCGATCAGCTCGGGCCTGTTCAGCAGACGCTCGGCGAGCTGCTTGATCTCATCGGAGAAGGTGGCCGAGAACAGCAGATTCTGCCGCTGGTGATTCGGCGGCAGCAGCGCGAGCACCTTCCGGATGTCGTGGATGAAACCCATGTCGAGCATCCGGTCGGCCTCGTCCAGGATCAGGGTTTCGACCCCGGAGAGGTCGACCGTGCCCTGGCTGGCGTGGTCGAGGAGTCGGCCTGGGGTCGCGACCAGGATATCGACACCGCGGCGCAGCTGCTCGATCTGAGGATTGATCTTGACGCCGCCGAAGATCACCGCCGAACGCAGCGGCAGATGGCGGCCATAGGTTTGGATGCTGTCCTGGACCTGAGCGGCCAGCTCACGGGTCGGGGTCAGCACCAGCGCGCGAACCTTCCGGTGAGCGCCTGGCTTGACGCGCCGGCCGGTGGATTGTCCTAGAGTCTGCCCGGTCGGGCGCTCGCCAGATTGACTGGCGAGCCCGGAGCTCAGGCGTTGCAGCAACGGCAGCGTGAAACCGGCGGTCTTGCCGGTGCCGGTCTGGGCCGCGGCCATCACATCGCCTCCGGCGAGGATGGTCGGGATGGCCTTGGCTTGGATCGGGGTGGGCTGGCTGTAGCCCTGCTCGCGCACGGCGCGCAGGAGCTCGGCGGATAGGCCGAGGGTGTCGAACGACATGGTCTGGTCTCCAGAAGGGCCCTCCCTACCACATGGGCGGGAGCCGGTCCGGGCTGGATGAGTCGGTGCCTTGGCGGCAGTGCTTGGAGGTCAGCAGAGAACCCTGGTCCATGCGCCGAGCCGGCGGTTCAACGCGGCGGAAGGGCTTGGAGCAGGAAGAGCGGCGAACGGCTCAAGCGTGTTTCGGCGGCTGCGGCGACGGATCGCCTGCGCTCGCGAGCGGTGCCGACCGGTCCAGGCACCCGAAGCCATTAGGCTAACACAAAACCGACCTCGGCTATCTGTTTCTGTGTTGTCTCGTCATCCGGCGCGGATCGGTACCGACCTGACCGTGTTTGGGCTCAACGGTCAGGGGCTGATCGACCGGGGGCTGGTCGGTTTGGACCTGATCGCTTGGGACGCTGCTGGCGCTTGCCCCGGGGGCCGGCCTGCTCGTCGTCGGCGCCGGCGCGGGTGATCGCGAGCGGCCGTCCGCAGACGCGCGTCCGCTTGAGCTCTTGCAGGATCTCGCGGGGTATGCCGGTGGGCAGGTCGACGAAGCTGAATGCGTCTTCGATCTCGATGCGGCCGATATGGCGCGCGTCGAGGCCGGCCTCATTGGCGATGGCGCCGACGATATTGCCGGGCTTGACCCCGTTGCGGTGACCGACGGCGAGGCGGAAGCGCTCCATGCCTTGCTCCGGCCCTGAGCGCCGCCGAGTGGGGCGCTTGGGGCTATCGTGGCGCTGCTCTTGGCCTCGCTCTCGCTGCTCACGCTGGCGCCTCGGCTGCTCGGGGACGGCCTCCAGCAGCAGCGGCTGATCGCCGATCGACAGCTTGGCCAGGGCGCCAGCGATCTCGAGCGCCGGCACGTCGTGCTCTTCCTGGTATTGCTCGATCAGGCTCTGCATGAAACCGAGCTCGCCCGCCGCCAGCGTATCGGTGATGCGCTGCTTGAAGTCGGCGATGCGCTTGTTGTTGACGGTCTCGGTCGAGGGCAGCGTCAGCGGCGCGATACGCTGGCGCGTCGCGCGCTCGATGCTCTGCAGCATGCGGCGCTCGCGCGGCGCGACGAATAGGATCGCCTCGCCGGCGCGGCCGGCCCGACCGGTGCGGCCGATCCGATGGATGTAGGCCTCGCTGTCGTAGGGGATGTCGTAGTTGATGACATGGCTGATACGCTCGACATCGAGTCCGCGGGCGGCGACATCGGTGGCGACCAGGATGTCCAGCTCCCCGCTGCGCAGTTGCTCGATCATCTGCTCGCGCTGCTGCTGGGGCATGTCGCCGTTGAGCGCCGCGGCCGGCCAGCCGCGGGCCGCGAGCCGGGCTGCGAGCTCGCCAGTCGCGGTCTTGGTGCGCACGAACAAGAGCAGGCCGTCGAACGGCTCGACCTCGAGGATGCGTGTGAGCGCATCGAGCTTATGCATGCCGCTGACCAGCCAGTAGCGTTGCCGGATGGTCTCTGCGGTTGCCGTCGCCGTCTCGATGCTGATGGTCTGCGGGGCGCTCAGGTAGCGGTTTGCGATCCGTTGGATCGCCTCGGGCAGCGTGGCCGAGAACAGCGCAATCTGGCGCTCGGGCGGGGTCTGCTCCAGGATCCACTCGACATCATCGATGAAGCCCATGCGCAGCATCTCGTCGGCCTCATCGAGCACCAGTGCCTGCAAGGCGTCGAGACGCAATGTGCCCTTACGCATATGATCCATCACCCGTCCCGGCGTGCCGACGATCAGATGCACGCCGCGCTTGAGCTGCCGGATCTGCCCGCCGTAATCGGAACCCCCGTAGATCGGCAGCACCTGGAACCCGGCCAGAGCACTGGCGTAGCGCTGGCAGGCCTCGGCGACCTGGATCGCTAGCTCTCGGGTCGGTGCGAGCACGAGGACCTGCGGGGCGCGGCGGTTGAGCTCGATCCGGGCCAGCAGGGGGAGCACGAAGGCGGCGGTCTTGCCGGTGCCGGTTGGGGCATGGCCTAGGACATCGCGTCCAGCCAGCAGCTGTGGGATCGTCGCGGCCTGGATCGGCGACGGCGTCTCGTAGCCGACTGCATCCAATGCGTCCAGCAGCGGTTTGGGGAGGCCGAGCGTGGCGAAGCTCGTGACGGCAGAAGGGTCGGACATCGGAATGATCTTGGTCAGTGGGCGGGGGAGGCAGGTCGCGCCGATGGGCTTGACCAGTGCGGCCAGACAAGCCGAGCGAGCACAGCCGGGCGCGCCGGGTATGTATGATGCGCCAGAGATGCGACGAGAGATGGGCCGGCGCGGCGGATAACCCCACAGTGTAACGCAGTTCTGGTCATCGGCTGGAAACAATCGACAAGGGCGGCTGTGCGCCAGAGAGGAAGAGGATGCAGATTTGGGTCGATGCGGACGCCACGCCGAGCCCGGTGAAGGTGATCCTGTTCCGCGCGGCACAGCGGACCGGTGTACCGGTGACCCTGGTCGCCAATCAGCCGCTTGCGGTGCCGCCGTCACCGCTGATCCGGACGGTGCGGGTCGGTGCCGGCTTCGATGTCGCGGACGACTATATTGCCGCGCATGCGGCTGCCGGCGATCTGGTCATCACCGCCGACATCCCGCTCGCCGCCAAGCTGGTCGCGAGCGCGTGCCAGGTCCTCAGTCCGCGCGGCGAGCTGTTTACCGCCGAGACGGTGCGCCAGCGTCTGTCGGTGCGCGACTTCCTGGAGACATTGCGCGCCAGTGGCGTGGAGACCGGCGGGCCGGCGGCCTACAGCCAGGCTGATCGCCAGGCGTTCGCGAACGCGCTCGATCGCCTCCTGGCTAAGGCGATGCGGGCCTAGTCGACCGGGCCGACGCCCTGCGAAGGCGGGTCTGAATGGGTCGGGACGCGCCGGGGCGGTGCTCAGTCCGAGGACGCCGAGGTGGCGAGCTCACCGGGATACTGGGCGCGAATCCAGGCCTGGGTCTCGGCCGTGATCTGCTTCGGCGAGCGTCCTTCGGTCGGCAGCGGCGGGCCGATGCGCAGCCGAATCGTGCCGGGCAACCGCATCAATGATCGGTGCGGCCAGCAATCGCCGCTGTTATGGGTCATCGGCAGGACCTCGACCCCTGCACGCGCGGCGAGCATCGCGCCGCCAAGGTTGAAGCTGCCCAGCGTGCCCGGTGCCTGTCTCGTGCCCTCCGGGTAGATGACGACGCTGATGCCCTCACCGAGACGCTGCTGACCGACGCGGAGCAGCGTCTTCAACGCCTGCGAGCCCTTCGCACGGTTGATGGCAATCGGCCTGAGCAGGGCTAGTCCCCAGCCGAAGAAAGGGACCCAGAGCAGCTCGCGCTTCACGATGGTCGCCTGTGGCGACACAACCAATTGGAGATAGAAGGTCTCCCATTGGCTCTGGTGGTTGCACATGACCACCACGGGCCGATCCTTCGGGATGTGCTCGCGGCCTTCGACCTCGATGCGTACGCCGTTGAGTTGACGCAGCAGCCACATCGTTGCGCGCGACCAGAGGTTGACGAATCGATAACGCTGCTCGAACGACTGGAACGGGGCGGCCGCGAGGCATAAGAGGCTGTGGAGGATGCCGATCAGGTTGTAGAGCACGAAGAACAGCAGGCTCAGCAGCCGGATCTTGAGGCTCGGTTGGCGTTTGCTGGCGTCGTTCGAGGGGGTGGGCATAGGGCAGCACTGTGATCGATGAGGGGCAACGATTATAGTCAGGCCCCCTTGGTCACGGACATGACCAGAACGGGCCGTTGGCCAGTCCCCCATTGGAAGAGCCGTTTGGGTGACATCGACGCTTGAGCGAGGCTCAAGCTCTGGCCGTTGTTGAAGGCTCCGCGCCAGATCATCTGCGGCGTCAAGACGCCTGCCGCATCCAGACATCTCCCGTATCAGGGCATCTTCCACATCAGAGCATTTCAAGGGGGTCCACGTCGATGGACCAGCGTAGCCGTCTGTTGCCGGACAGATCCCTGAGCGCTGGCAACAGGACCCGGATCAGCGCGTGCAGCGGAGCACGCTCCGGGCTTTGCAGCAGCAACTGGGCGCGAAAACGCCCGGCTCGACGCTCCATACTGGCCGGGGCCGGCCCACAGACCTGAATGCCCTGATGAGCGAGCCCGACCGCGTGCTCACGCGCCCTGTCCAAGAATTCGAGGGCAAACTGTTCTTCGCGGCTGTCGGCCCGGACCAGGGCCTGGAAACTGAATGGAGGCAGTGCCGCGTCGGCGCGCTCGGCGAGGGCCGTGGCAGCGAATGCGCCATAACCTTTGCGGAGCAGTTGCTGCAGATAGGGATGGTTCGGATGCCGGGTCTGTACCAGCACGGTGCCGGGCAGCTCGGCACGGCCGGCCCGTCCGGCGACCTGAATGAGCAACTGCGCCATACGCTCACCGGCACGGAAATCGCTGCCATAGAGACCATGGTCGACATCCAGGATGCCGACGAGCGTAACGCCGGGCAGGTGGTGGCCCTTCGCCAGCATCTGGGTGCCGAGCAGGATCGGATAGGCACCGGCTTGAGCGGCGGTGAGGACGCGCTCGAGCTCTCCTCTGCGGCGGGTGCTATCGCGATCGATCCGAGCGAGCGGGATACCCGGAAAGCGCTGGCGCAGACTGTCTTCGACGCGCTCGGTGCCTTGCCCGAGTGGACGCAGATCCGGCGACTCGCAGTAGGGGCAATGCACCGGCAGGTCGGCCTGATCCCCGCAATGGTGACAGACGAGCCGCCCTCTGCCGCGATGGAGCGTCATCCGTGCGTCGCAGTGACGGCAGACGCTGATCCAGCCGCAGTCATGGCAGGTGAGCACCGGCGAGAAGCCGCGCCGGTTCAAGAACAACAACACCTGATTGCCGGCTTCGATCACCTCCCCCATGCGCGTCAGCAGTGCGTGGGAAAGACCGGTGACCAGGGGCTGGGACCGGATGTCCGCGAGCAGCAGCCGTGGCGGGCGGGCGCCTCCGGCGCGCTGGCGCAGCCGGAGGTGGCGGTAACGGCCCAGCTCGGCGTTCCTCAGGGTCTCGAGAGACGGTGTGGCGGAGCCCAGCAGCACCGGGCAATCGGTCATCTGCGCACGCCGCACCGCGACATCGCGCGCCGAGTAGCGGAAACCGTCCTGCTGCTTGAAGGAGACGTCATGCTCTTCGTCGACGATCACCAATCCGAGCTCGGGCAGCGGCGTGAAGACCGCCGAGCGGGTGCCGAGCACCAGCCGTGCTGACCCGCGTGCGGCGCGCAGCCAGCTCGACGCGCGCTCGCGCTCGGCCAACGCGGAGTGCAAGACCGCGCGTTCGATCGGTATGCGCTGCGCAAAGCGTTCGGCAAGCTGCGGCGTGAGGCCGATCTCGGGAACCAGCACCAAGACTTGGCGACCTCGAGCGAGCGTGTTGAGGATCAGCCGGATGTAGACTTCGGTCTTGCCGCTTCCGGTTACGCCATCGAGCAGAAAGCATGCGAAGCCGGGGGCCTGATCGATTAGATCGACGGCCGCCTGCTGCTCCGCGTTCAGCACGGGCAGCGTAGCGGGTGTGCCGACGCTCGGCGGGGACCCATCGCCCAGAGGGACTTCGGCGCTGACAGGCTCGAGGAGCCCCTTGCGCTCGAGCGATCTCAACGCGGCCCGGCAGTCGCCGAGCTGTTCACGCAGTGATGCCTCGTCGATCCCCTCTGGGTGGGCCTGCAATATCGACCAGACCTCCCGCTGACGCGGTGCGCGGGCAAGGAGACTGTCATCAACGGCCCTCGCGTCGATCGGGATGCGCCAGCCGCGCCGGCGCTCCTTCAAGTCGGTATCGGCCCGGCGCAGGCGGGCGGGGAGTGCTGTAAAGAGGGCTTCGCCCGGGGGGCAGTGGTAGTAGGCCGACGCCCAGTTGAGCAGCTCGAGGTCCTGTGGCGTCAGCAGGGGACCATTGTCGAGGCAGCGCTCGATCTCCTTGAGCCGGTGTTCGGCGACAGCCGATTCGGGCTGGCGATCAACGACGAGGCCGAGTCGGCGTCCACGGCCGAACGGCACCAGCACCCGTCTGCCGATCTCACAGTCGAGCCAGCCGGCGGGCAGGCGGTAATCGAAGAGCTCAGGCAATGGCGCGGCCACCGCGACCCGGACGATCGCCATCGTCTGCTCCTCAGGGGGGCGAATTTCGGGTGAACGGTCGAGGCCTGGCATGGGTCCGATGTGATGGCTGCGGTGCGGCGGCGCCTGTTAGGCCGCGGGCGACCTGGATTGCAGGGGGAGGGGTGAATGCGGCGAGCCGAGGTTCGATCGGCCTCGTCGCTGCGGGATCGGCCTATTGGCTGCGCTGGGATCGAGCCTGTCGCCTTGCCCGGTCCGGTCAACCGTGTATTATTGCCACGTCGATCCGCTCGCTGTCGAATTCGATATAGAGGACAGGGTATTGCGCCATGTTGTCACTGAGCCAACAAGTCCTGCGCACCGATCTGGCGGGCATGCCGCTGGAGTGGATCGACTATCGGGCGGCGGCACGCCTCTATTTCCTCGGTCAGGTCGCCTACGCCTGTGGTAATCCGATGATCCTGCTGCGCGGCGGTATCAACGCGCGCACGCGCGAGCGCAGTGAGCTCGCGATCCATTCGATCATTGCGACCCACGGCACCCATCATGGTCTGAGCAAGCTGGCCGACGATTACACGCCGCCGCTCTCGAACCGGACCCTGTTCCAGCGCGACGATCATCTTTGCCTCTACTGTGGCGGGCGCTTTTCGGCACGCCATCTGTCGCGCGATCATGTCCGACCGGTCAGCAAGGGCGGGCGCGACGAGTGGAACAACGTGGTTACCGCTTGTGTCCGCTGCAATAACTACAAGGCCGGGCGGACGCCCGAGGCGGCTGGTATGCAGCTCCTCGCGGTGCCCTTTATACCGACGCATGTCGAGTACATCTACTTGATGGGGCGTAATGTGCTCGCGGACCAGATGGCATTCCTGCGCGCCCACTTTCCGCGGACCAGTCCGCTGCTGCAGCGTCTCCCGGATACCGGCCCACTCGTGACCAACGACCTACCAACGCAATGACGGATTGGCAATCGATCGCAGATCAGATCGCAACGGCCTCGGGAGGCCCATTCAGCCCGGGGCGTCCGCAGACCGTCGGCGGCGGCTGTATCAACCGAGCCGTCGTGCTCGATGACGGCCAGCGGCGCCTATTCGTCAAGCTGAACGCGGCCGATCTAGTGACGATGTTCGAGGCGGAGGCTGCCGGTCTGGCTGAGATGGCGGCGACCGACAGCATCCGTGTCCCGGTCCCGGTCTGCACCGGCGTGACTGGCCACGAGTCGTTCATTGCAATGGAGTACATCGAGCTCGGCGGCGGTCGCGGCGATGCCGCCGAAGCCGGCCGCCAGTTGGCCGCGATGCACCGCTGCACGCGCGAGCGTTTTGGCTGGGACCGGGATAACACGATCGGCTCAACGCCGCAGCCGAATCGCGAGCACGAGGATTGGGTGAGCTTCTGGGGCGACCAGCGGCTCGGCTTCCAGCTCGAGCTCGCTGGTCGCAATGGCTATCGTGGACGTCTACAGCAGCGTGGGGGGCAACTGCTCGACCGTTTTGGCGCGCTGATCGATCAGGACCTGGCCCCCTCGCTGCTGCATGGCGATCTCTGGGGAGGTAATCTGGGCTATGCTCGCGGCGGCGAGCCCGTCATCTTCGATCCGGCCTGTTACTACGGCGATCGCGAGGCCGACCTTGCGATGACCGAACTGTTCGGCGGATTCGGCGGGCAATTCCGGTCAGCCTATGAAGACGCTTGGCCGCTGCCGGCTGGCTATCAGGTCCGCAAGCAGCTCTACAACCTCTACCATATCCTCAATCATCTGAACCTGTTCGGTGGCGGTTATCTGAGCCAGGCCGAAGGGATGATCGACCGACTCCTCGCCGAGCTGCGTTAACGCCTTCATCAGCGTGCTTGGCCGCTTCCTTCCGATTCCGTTACGGTTATGTTAAAAGGCTTCCGGTAGCGGGCGGGGGCTAGACCGCCGTCTGCTGCACAACCTCCCTCCCTCCGTTCCAACCGCTGGTTATCGAATGTCTCGCGAGCTGCTGTTGCTGCGGCATGCAAAGTCCGACTGGGACACTGATGCAGCCTCTGACATCGAGCGGCCTCTCGCCAAGCGCGGAAGGCGCGAGGCCCCGCGAATCGGAGAATGGCTCTATCGTGAGGGGCTCGTTCCGGCTCTGATCGTGAGCTCACCGGCAGAGCGTGCGCGCGAGACGACACTGAAGGTCTGCAAAGGGCTCGATTACAAGAAGCGCGATGTCCAATGGGACCTGGCTGTCTACGATGCCGGGCTTGATGAACTGCTTCAGGTGCTCGCCAAGTATCCTAAGGAACCGGCAAGCCTGCTATTGGTGGGGCACAATCCTGGTCTCGAGGATCTGCTGCGCTATCTCACCGAAGGTGATCTCGAGGAGCTGGCCAATGGCAAGCTACTGCCGACCGCGGCGTTGGCAAGGCTGGAGATGCCCGAAGACTGGTCTTCGCTTGTGGCCGGCGCTGGCGTGCTGGTGAACCTCGTTCGCGCCAAAGCGATGAAGTAATCCGCCCGCTGCTGCGGGTTGTTACCACAGATAGGCCAGTCAGTTGCGCATCCTGGCACGCTATTACTGGCGCCCAAACGGCCAGCGCCGGTCCGCGATTTCGCTCCGATGTCTCATGACATTCGAGGCTAACCGCGAGACCGGCGCTTGGTGCGATCTTGTTGATCGCAGCTGACCGCTGAGACCCCTTGACGGCCTCAATCGGTCAGTAACAGCGGTCTATCAATCTCTCAATAGGCCGCTGCGGCTCTAGGCAGCTTGATCAACCGCCCCAGTACGCGCCGTACGGGCTGACGGTGAACAGGAAAGCGTGGATCAGGATGCCGAGCAGGAACACGGACATCAGGATCGGGACCAGCCATGTGCCAGGATTCAGGACGAGCCAGACCTTCCAGTCGTCTTCAGGATTTTTTGGTTTTTGGATTTCGGCCATCTTTATTGCCCTCTCTTGCAGGGAATCAGGTGTGTTGCTTGGAGCGTGCTAGATCGGTAACCGATCAAAGCGTTGGTTGCTCAGAACCAGGGCTTCCAGGCCAAGACGAGAATATGAGCAACAGCGGCGATACCGACAAACGCGGTGTAGGTGACCTTGAATTGCTCGTGGAACTCTTTCGCTTGATCAGGGGTCAGGCCCGAAAGGCTTGCGGGGTCGGCCATTTTGTTATCTCCGTTGAGATGAAAGGATGCCGCTTGTCGTGATTGCGGCGGTCATCGTTGCTCCGAGTCAGGAGCCAACGAGAAGCGGTAGCGGAGTCTGCGGCGAGCCGTCAGCTCCTTCGGCGAACAGCTTTTACTCAGCTGGCGCGGCTGCAGGTGCCGGAGCAGCCTCTACGGCAGGCGCTGCATCAGCAACCCAGTACTCACCATATGGCCCAACCGAGAACAGGAAGGCATGGATCAGGATGCCGAGCAGGAACACGGACATCAGGATCGGAACGAGCCAAGTTGCAGGATTCAGGACCAGCCAGATGCGGTAGTCTTGCTCTTTCGGCTTGTAATTGAAGACGTCTTGGAACATGAGTTAAATCCTCTAAATCGAGATTCGGGTCAAACTGGAATCAGAACCAGGGCTTCCAGGCCAGAACCAGGATGTGTGCCACAGCAGCGATACCGACGAAGGCGGTGTAGGTGATCTTGAATTGCTCGTGGAATTCTTTTGCTTGCTCAGGCGTGAGGCCCGAAACGCTCTTCATGTCAGCCATTTACATACCCTCCGTTAAGGGTTCGATGACAGTACCGCACCAGTCTGTGCGGCGGGACTCGAGTCGACGTTGGCGTCGGCTCGAACTGTACGACCGGCGATGCCGGGGGCCTTTCCTTGGGCCGTGATCGCGTTTCCATGGCTGTCAGTTTAGTTTGACAGCACTAAATGTCAACCCAAATGTACAGAATCGGTTGTGGTTTCTTTGTGGAGCGGTGTTTAAAGGGTGTAACACTCTGAAGCGAAAGAAGAAACCGACCTCTTCATCGAGTGTCTCGGCAGGCTGACAGCGACGAAGTTGACGTCCATCGGCGGTTTGCAGGGGCGAAAATTCGGGTGAACAGCCGATCCGGCTCCAGCGCGAGCGACCGCTGAGCTGGGCTCGCGGTCGTGGAAGCGGACGGTGCGAGATGAAGAAACGCTTTTTAATGAGGCGCTTAGCGCCTGGCCGGTGGGTCGGGCGCTGATTCTTAGGGCGTTGCAAACGACAGCAGCCGAGATCGGCAAGAGACTGATCTAGCGCAAAGAAGTCGGATCGCGGCAGGGCCATCCAGCCGAAGACCCTCGCGTCTCAGTGCACGCAAGCGGTCGTCAGGTCGGCACAGCGGTCGACAGCAGTGTCTATGGATAGGGAATGCTCGGGCCGTTGTTGCCGTGCTGGCGGGCCTGGTCAGCAGGGTGTCGGCGGTAAGGCAGCAGGCCTGCCAGGTCAGAGGCTGACCGCCGTTGACGGGAGGTTGTGGCTCCGCCTGAGCTCGTCGGGGACGAGACGAGGGGGACGGCTGTTGGGGACGGTTGGGGGCGGCGCGGCAAGCCCCGGCACATGGCCGGGGCGTCCTTATCGCTCGGGCCTAATCGGCCCGACGCGGGGCCTTCTGCCAAGGCGACACGACACCGAGTAGATGCGCCATGTCTTTGAAGAAGATACGCAGGTGCGCGGCGGGCTTGGCCTTGACCAAGCGCTTGTGCATGTAGGCCTCCCAGGTCAGATGCTGAATGTCCGGGTCATCGCAGAGGCTGACGAAGCGCTCGCGGCGTTTGTCGCTCTTGTACCAGAATCGCTGCATGATCCCGAGTATCCAGAACACGCGGCCATGGGCCTTCATGAAACGCTTACGCGCGTTGGCGAGGGCCTTGGCGTCCCCGGTGACCAGGAGCTCTTCGACCGCGTCGCCGGCGAGGCGCCCGCCGACCAGTGCGTAGTAGATGCCTTCGCCCGAGGCCGGCGCGACCACGCCAGCGGCGTCGCCGGCGAGCACGACATCGCGCCCGTTGTCCCATTGCTTCAGCGGATGGAGGGGGATCGGGGCGCCCTCGCGGCGCAAGGTCTCGCATTGGTCGAGCCCGGTCTCCTTGCGCAGCTGATCGACCGCATCGTGGAGCGAAATGCCCTTCAGCTCTGTGCCGACGCCGATGCTGGTCGTCTCGCCATGCGGGAAGATCCAGGCGTAGAAGTCCGGCGAGAGCTTGCCCTGGTAGTAGACGTCGCAGCGCGCTGGGTCGAAGTCGTGCAGACCTTTTCCGGAGGTCGGGGCCGGCGAGCGGACGATCTCATGATAGGCGGCGACATGCGGCAGTTCCTTGGCACCGGGCACGCATTGTTTGGCGACCGATGACATCGCGCCGTCGGCGCCGATGACTGCGCGCGCACGGACCGTCTCGGTCGCATTCCGATCAGCGGCCTCGGCCGGGCGGAACTCGACCAGGGCGGTCCCATCGCTGTCGCGGAGCACGCGCGTGAAGGTCCCATTGCGGCGCTCGGCGCCAGCGGCGGCCGCGCGCTCGCGCAGCCATTCATCGAATGGCTCGCGGTCGACCATGCCGACGTAGCCGCCGTTAATCGGCATGTCGACGTGGCGGTCGCTCGGGGCGACCATCCGCGCCGAGCTGATCTTTGCGACCAGCTGCTCGTCCGGGATCTCGAACTCTTCGATCGCCTTAGGCGGGATCGCCCC
The DNA here is from genome assembly GCA_009908845.1 of Gammaproteobacteria bacterium. Lineage (GTDB taxonomy): Bacteria > Pseudomonadota > Gammaproteobacteria > Chromatiales > Chromatiaceae > Lamprobacter. The sequence continues at coordinate 914 of JAAAOQ010000107.1, read as the reverse complement.
GCCACAGGGCTTGATGCGGCCCGGGCGGTCCAGCAGCAGGACCTTGCGGTTGTGCTTGGCCAGGTCGGTTGCGGCGGTGGCGCCAGCAGGGCCGCCGCCGACGACCACTGTGTCATAGGTCTCCGAGATCGCCATCTGTCTCACCTTTGGGGCTAGCTGTTGTAGGGCACGACGATGCGGGTCTATCCACCGCGCAGGCTCATGTCTTGCCGCCGTGCTCGGGCTGGGATTGAGGCACGGTCAGCCGGCGGCTGCAATCGCCGCGCGGGCCGCGAACGCGCTGACCATCATTCCGCTGACATAGACGGTGACGCCGAGCGCGCTCAACCAGGTTGCGCGGGCCACCGGGTCCTCAAGGAAGCGGACCATCAATGTGACCTGGACCATCGCCAGCGCGGCGACGGCCGAGGCGTGCACGGGCTGCACCCAGGCGAACAACAGGCCGGCGACGATCAGCTGCGGCACGATCATCAGGATGCAGGCGACCCAGGCCGCGCCGCGCACGCCAAGCTGCACCGGCAATGAGCGCACGCCCATCTGCTTATCGCCCTCGATCGCCTTGAAGTCGTTCAGGGTCATGATGCCATGGGCGCCGAGTCCGTAGAGGAAGGCGAGCAGCAGGATGCGCCCGTCGGGCAGGGCGCCGCCGAGCATCACGGCGGCGCCGGTGATCCAGGCCAGGCTCTCGTACGAGAAGCCGACAGCGGCGTTGCCGAGCCAGCCGTTCTGCTTGAGCCGCAGCGGCGGCGCGCTGTAGGCCCAGGCGAGGGCGAGCCCGAGGACCGTGGCGACGAACACCCAAGGCCCGAGGAACAAGGCCAGCACCAGCGACATCAGCGTCCAGATGATCGACAACCGGAAGCCCCAAAGGCCGGGGATGCGCCCGGACGGGATCGGCCGGTGTGGTTCGTTGA